>JAEZDF010000147.1 GCA_023429685.1 Bacillota bacterium | reverse complement strand
AGCATAATTAGCGTGCTTTCGGGAAGATGAAAGTTGGTTATTAAACCATCCAATACCTTAAACGAATATCCCGGATAGATAAAGATATTGGTGCTGCCCTCACAGGGGCAGATTGTGCCGTGCGTTGCAGCCATCGCTTCGAGCGTTCTGCAGCTTGTTGTGCCCACCGCGATAACGCGGCCGCCATTTTGCTTCGTTTGATTGATTAAGTCCGCAGTCTGTTGCGGCACCACGTAATGCTCACTGTGCATCTTGTGGTCGAGAATGTTTTCCTCCTTAACCGGTCGAAAGGTACCAAGACCGACATGCAGTGTCACAAAGCCGATATTTACCCCTGCCTTTTTAATCTCCTCCAGTAACTCAGGCGTAAAGTGCAATCCCGCTGTCGGTGCCGCTGCGGAACCAAGCTGCTGGGAATACACGGTTTGATATCGTTCTTTGTCTGACAGCTTCTCTTTAATGTAAGGCGGCAGGGGCATCAACCCAATCTGCTCAAGGACTGGATATATGCTGCCTTCGCACTCAAACCGTGCAAGCCGATTTCCATCCGGCAAAACATCCGTAACGGTCGCGTGCAGCAGCCCGTCTCCGAATACAAAGCGATGCCCGGGTTTTGCTCGTTTTCCAGGGCGCACGAGTATCTCCCATTGCTTGTCCGCCTTTTGTTCAAGCAGCAAAAACTCAATATCGCCGCCGGTATCGGTGCGCTTGCCGTACAGTCGCGCAGGAATGACGCGGGTGTCATTTAGAATAAGGGTGTCGCCTTTGCGTAGCAGCGATACTATATTACGAAAACGAAGATGCCCAATCTCCCCCGTGTTACGGTCTAGGGTAAGCATGCGCGAGGCGTCGCGGGGCTCAATTGGCGTCTGCGCAATAAGCTGTTCAGGCAATTCGTACCAAAATTCGGATTTTTTCATACGGAAATTCTCCTGTTAGGACGATTTTCATAAAACAAATTGACATATCGGCACACGAGTGCTAATATGTTTTTATTGAAATGGATAGAGGCGCGGGTTTAATAAGTAACCATTCCGCAAGATCGTCGGGATCGTTTGAGCGTTGGTGAAAGGTAAGACCGCCGAAGGGATCAGTACCGACGACTGATGACCCTGGTTGCATTTCCGAACAGGAATGCGACTGTCATCATTATAATAATGATGGAGAGCTATACACCAATTTCACAATTTTAAACCATATTTGTGTTTTGGTCAATAGCCCCCGCATTTATTATATTGGTTGACTATCCGGTTTTCATGCCGGATTTTTTGTTACCCTTTTTTAGGCATGTTCGGTCATTGGTTTAATCCCAAAAGCCCCTCCCCCTCGCATACCAACATCATTTTGCAGACAGGAACCATTCCACTGCACAAGTGCATCGCACCATATTGCGTTGCACTTAAACACAAAGGAGAACGAGAAGCATGAAACAGTATCAAGTAGGTATTATCGGCGCAACAGGCATGGTGGGACAGCGATTCATCTCCCTGCTCGAAAATCACCCGTGGTTTGAGATTAAGCTGCTTGCGGCATCCCCGCGTTCGGCCGGCAAAAGCTATACTGAAGCGGTTGGTGACCGCTGGGCAATGAACACCCCTATGCCGGAGAAGGTAAAAAATCTTATTGTCATGGACGCAACAGCGGATGTGCAGACCATAGCCTCTCAGGTGGATTTTGTGTTCTGCGCGGTGGATATGAAAAAGGATGAAATAAAAGCCCTTGAAGAGATTTACGCAAAGGCGGAATGCCCGGTAATCTCGAACAACTCGGCACACCGCAATACCCCCGATGTTCCGATGATTGTTCCCGAGATTAACGCGTCGCATATGGAGGTTATCGCCGCCCAGCGCAAACGCCTTGGCACCAAGCGCGGTTTTATTGCAGTTAAAAGCAACTGCTCGCTGCAAAGCTACGTGCCCGCCCTACACCCCTTGATGGAGTATGGCATTAAGAACGTACTTGCATGCACCTATCAAGCGATATCGGGCGCAGGAAAAACCTTTGAGACCTGGCCCGAGATGGTGGATAACGTAATCCCCTTTATCGGCGGCGAAGAGGAAAAGAGTGAGCAAGAACCACTTAAAATTTGGGGCGAAGTAAAAGACGGGGTCATTGTGCCCGCTGTCTCCCCCGCTATTACAACGCAGTGCATTCGTGTTCCAGTTTCGGACGGTCACCTTGCTGCCGTGTTTGTATCGTTTGACAAAAAGCCCACAATGGACGAAATCAAGCAAAAGTGGGCGCAGTTCTCCGCCGAGCCTCAAGCGCTTTCGCTGCCACTAGCCCCGAAGCAGTTCATTCATTATTTTGAAGAGGATAACCGCCCCCAAACCCGCCTTGATCGCGATCTAGAGAACGCGATGGCGGTATCTGTGGGTAGGCTTCGCCCCGATTCTCAGTATGATTATAAGTTCGTATGCCTTTCGCACAATACCGTGCGGGGTGCGGCAGGCGGCGGTGTTCTGATGGCAGAGCTGCTTGCAGCAAGCGGGTATTTTGATTAAGAGAATTGTTGGCGCCATCCCCGTATTTCATTACCAGACAGGGAGGTATTATCATTGAAGAAGACGGTATTTACCGGCGCGGGGTGCGCCATTGTTACCCCGATGAACCCCGACGGCTCGATTAACTACGCCCTTTTGAATGACCTGATTGATTTTCAGATAGAAAACAAAACCGACGCAATCGTCATTGCGGGAACTACGGGCGAGGCGTCCACCTTTACCGATGCCGAGCACATTAACATCCTCTACCACGCCGTAAAGGCAGTGGCGGGACGTGTGCCCGTTGTGGCGGGTGCGGGCAGCAACGATACCGCGTATGCGGTTGCGCTCTCACGCGAGGCAAAGACAGCCGGCGTTGATGCGCTTTTACACGTTACCCCCTACTACAACAAGACCTCGCAAAAGGGTTTGGTAAAGCATTTTAACGCGATTGCGGATGCGACCGACCTGCCAATTATCCTCTACAATGTACCCAGCCGCACCGGTATGAGCATCAGCATAAACGCATATAAAGAGCTGGCAAAGCACCCCAACATCGTCGCCACCAAGGAAGCGTGTGGAAACATCTCAGCGATTGCCGAGCTTGCCGCCGAGTGTGATCTTGACTTCTACTCGGGCAACGACGACCAGATTGTACCGCTCCTTTCTCTGGGCAGCAAGGGCGTTATATCGGTTGTATCAAACATCATGCCCTGCGAGACGCACGACATCTGTAGATTGTTTTTTGAGGGCGATGTCGCCGCAAGCCGCAAGCTGCAGCTGGATTTGCTTGGACTGATTAACAATCTATTCCTTGATGTTAACCCCATCCCCGTCAAGGCCGCGCTTGAGATGATGGGTTATGCCGTAGGATCCGGCCGCGCACCGCTTGATACCCTAAGTGACGAACATGCAGCGATACTTAAGAGATCCCTTGAGCGCCATGGTCTTATTCAGTCTGCGCACAACGGTTGATGTGGGAGGAACGGAAGTGAAAACAAAAATAGTTCTCTCCGGCTGCTGTGGTGCCATGGGACGCATGATTGCGCAGTGTGCCGCACAGCGCAGCGACTGCGAGATTGTAGCGGGCATCGATATTAACCCAGTGAAGTATGCCGATTTTGATGTATTCCCCTCACCCGAGTCGCTTACCACCGAGGCGGATGTTATTATTGATTTTTCTCATCCGACGGCGCTGCTTCCCCTGCTTGAAACGGCGAAGCAAAAAGGGCTGCCCGTCGTGGTTTGTACGACAGGGCTGAGTGAACAACAGCTTAGCGCTATGCGTGAGGCTTCTCAAGAAATAGCCGTTTTTCATTCGGGCAACATGTCGCTCGGTATTAACCTAATGATTGCGCTAGCCAAAAAGGCGGCGCAGATTCTGGGCAATGAGTTTGACATTGAGATTATTGAAAAGCACCATAACCGCAAGCTTGATGCACCCAGCGGCACCGCTTTAATGATTGCAAACGGCATAAACGATGCGCGTGATAACTGCTATCGCTACGAATATGATCGCCATGTGCGGCGGGAAAAACGCCCCAAAAACGAGATTGGCATCCACGCCGTTCGTGGCGGAACGATAGTCGGTGAACACGAGGTGCTGTTTGCGGGACCCGATGAGATTGTAACCATCAGCCACAGCGCGCGTTCCCGCGATGTTTTTGCAACGGGTGCGCTCAATGCCTCCCTCTATTTGGTTGGTAAAAATCCGGGGTTGTATGATATGACCGATCTGCTTGCCTAGCTATACTGCTTACCACCTATTGATGAGAAAGGAAGGTCTCCATTATGAACGGAGTATCCACCTTGACCGTAACCGACGATGTTGCGCTTATCACCATAAACAGAGCTCCGGCTAGTGCCGCGCTATTGGCTCAAATTCTAACGCAGTTTGCCGATGCGGGCATCAACATCGACATGATCTCTCATGCAGCACCCCAGGGCGAGTATACCTCTCTCTCCTTCTCTATCCTTGGCACGGAGCTTGTAAAGGCGCTGCACCTTACAGCCAAGATTTCCGAGTCGATGCCAACCATTAAGCCGCTTGTCAGCAGCGGTAACTGTCAGATACAGCTGTTCGGCACCGAGATGGAGACGACGCCCGGAGTAGCGGCTCGTGCAATGCGCGCCATAGCAGCGTCAAACGTTGATATTACCATTATTACCACAAGCGCCGTAGATATCTCGGTATTGGTGAGTAATGCACATAAAGAGGATGCGCTTGCCGCGTTAAAAGCAGAATTTGCGCTCTGATTTCTTCTATTAAGTTCACCATTTTAATCGGATGGGTGACGATTGTAAACTACCATAACCCTAATAAGTAACGGATATGTACGCACAAGGTACATATCCGTTATTTTGTAATTTCAAGTTAATCGGCGAGTTCAGCCCATTCATCCATATGGGCTGAAAGCGTGGCGCGCCGTTGTTCTAGCTGTGCGCAGATTTCCTGGGAGCGCTTGTAGTCGCTGTATACCTCCTCGCTTGTGAGTTCAAGCTCCAGCTCGCTTATTTCCTTTTCACAGGTTGCGATGAAGCCTTCCAGCTCCCGAACACGCGCTTTGCGCTTTGCCTCGGTACTTTTTTGCTCACGGCTTTTATAATACCCGTCGTGCTTTGCAGGGATTTGCTTAGCCATCGCAGTCTGCTGTGCGGCGACCTGCTCCTTTTCCCGGGTAATCTCGTCCATATAGAAATCGAAGTTTCCGTTATAGACCTTAACGCCATCCGCAAATAGTTCTACAATCTTCGTCGGCACACGGTTAAGCAGATAGCGGTCGTGCGACACAAACAGCAGCGTACCCTCATAAGAGAGCAAGGCCTTTTCCAAATCTTCCTTCGCGTTAAGGTCAAGATGATTCGTAGGCTCATCCAAAATCAAAACATTGGTTTTGGTCTGTGTAAGGATCGCAAACGACAGCTTTGCTCGCTCCCCGCCGCTGAGTACACGCACCTGTTTATATACATGCTCCCCTGTGAGCAGCACCCTACCAAGTGCCGTGCGCATCTCGTACTCGGTGCGGGTAGAAAAACGGTCCCACAGCTCGTCAAGTGCCGTTTTGTCGGGGTTTAAGTTTGCGTTTTCCTGCTCATAGTAGCCAATTACCGCGTTTTGCCCCCAACGATAACTGCCGCCACTAATCGGAAGTAGTTCCTGAACAGCCTTAAGCAGGGAGGATTTCCCTACCCCGTTTGCGCCAATTAGAGCGACGCGCTCACCTCGCTTGACGCTGAGAAACACGTCATGGAACAGCTGCTTTTTTGTTTCCCCCTCGCCCACACAAAGCGAAAGGTTATCTAGTTCCAGCAGGTCTTTGTAGGGCGGTCGCTCCGCCTCAAAGCGCAGGGACATGTGTTTCTCATAGACCGTGGGTTTCTCCATGACCTCAATCTTTTCCAGCGTCTTAAGTCGTCCTTTTGCACTGTTCGAGGTGGAGGCACGCGTTATGTTTCGGTCGATGTAGTCTTGCAAAGATGCGATCTGCTTTTGCTGCTGCTCGTATTCCTTTTGCAGCCGTTCAAATCGTTCCTGCTTCAGCAGCAGGTATTTTGAGTAGTTGCCAGGGTAAGCAGTCAACGTGTTCCGTTCCAGCTCCCAAACCTGCGAGACCACCTTATCCAGAAAGTAGCGGTCATGCGATACCACAATAATCGCGCCGCTGTAGTCGGACAGATACTGCTCCAGCCACATCAGGGTTTTAAAGTCCAGATGGTTGGTCGGCTCATCGAGAATCAGAAGTTGTGGTTCTTCCAGCAGAAGTCGCGCCATCGCAAGACGGGTCTTTTCTCCGCCGCTTAGCGAGGCGATTGCGGTATCGGGTGCGGTTTGACCAAAGCCCATACCGTTTAAGATGGTCTTAATCTTCACATCGATCAGGTACCCCTCACCGTGCTCGAACACCGTCTGCTTTTTCGCGTATTCAGCGGAAAGGGCATGTAGACGCTCCGAATCGTTGTCACAGCGTTCCATCTCTTTTTCCAGCGCGCGCATCTCGTTTTGCAGGCTTAAAAGCGACCCAAAGACGCTCAGCATCTCATCGTACAACGTACTTTCACGGTCAAGACCACTATTCTGTTCCAAAAAACCGATAGAAAGTCCACCTGACCGCACCACCGTGCCGCTATCTGGATCGAGCTTGCCTGTGATAATGTTAAGCAGCGTGGATTTCCCCGCGCCGTTTGCGCCGATCAGTCCAATGCGGTCTGTGTTTTCGACCGTCACGTTGATATCGGAAAGTACCTTTTTATCAAGAAAGCCCTTGTACAAGGATTGAATATGTAACAGCATCTGTCGTTTGCTCCTCTATGTTGTATCGCGTAATAATAAAGATGAAGTGTTTACTCACATAAAAGTGGAATAAAACCACCGATATCGGTAAGTACATCCTCTGTTAAGTTTATGTACTTTACATGGTGTTTTGCGAGAAAAGTGGCTATCTTATCCCCGTCTGGATGTTTCTCTAGTGCGCCGGTAAACGCTAGTGTATTCTGGTCTATTAATCCACAGCACCCGCCGATAAAGCCGTAAGGATATCCTTCTAATCGGATATGTCCTGGGCTAATTTTCAAAACGTCCATCCCCTGCTTCACACAAACCGATGCGATGGAAGGGTCTGCTGTTATGATGGCGTTTTGATTGACCACGCACACCGAGCAACGCGCGTACCCCTGCGAACAATAGAGTACATGTATCCCGTTGGCGTTACAGTACCGGGTAATCTCAGGTGCCGTCTGTTTGCCGGAGACAAGTCTGTCTCCGATGCGCAGCGCGTTCAGTGCGCAATCCAGTGGATATGTAGCCCTCAAGGGCTTGCTAATCGTAGTAATCGCAAAGCCAAACCCCGCTAGTTCTAATGCTTCCCTCGCTCCAAGGCTGTGTAACAGGAGTCGATTGCCACCCAGGTGGAATAGCAACATATCGGCGTGGTCTTGCACGGACGCAGAGAGCGTCTCGCAGGCGGAAAGCGTAACACAGTCAATGCCAAGGTGTTTTAGTGCAGCAATGTACCGCTTGTTTCGCTCACCAATGGCAACGGTTTTAACCCGTGATACGGGAAGATTGGGTGAATGCAGATAATTCATTTTGGCTTACTCGTTTCTAAGTGCATCAACTGGATGCAGCTTTGACGCTTTTGATGCGGGATATACGCCAAATATTGTTCCGCTAACAACAGAAAACACAACGCACAAGAATAGCAGTTGAACGTTGACAATCGGCGCAATTCCAATAATCATAAATGCGATAAAGGATAAAAGCAGCCCAATGCAGCAGCCAATCAGACTGCCAAGCAACGAGATGGAGAATGCTTCAAGCAAGAACTCACTGAGGATAACCACATTGCGTGCCCCGATGGCTTTTTTTATCCCAATCTCGCGCGTTCTCTCGTTAACCGATACCAGCATGACCGTCATAATGGAAAGCCCCGCCACAATCAGTGATATGGCGGCAATCGCCGACAACACATAAGAGATAATGTTTAGCAGGTTATTAAGCTTATCCTTTTGCTGTGCGATGTTTTGGGTTTTATAGATCTTGCCGTCGCCGTTGGTTTGTTCTAAACGGCGTACCACTTCTCCGCCTACCGCCTCAAGGCTAGTGCCATCCTTTGCCTGTATGGCTATCTGGTCAAGGTATGCCCTACCCGCAGCATTTTGCATGGCGGTATACGGAATATATACGAAGGTCGGGATATAACTGCTCAGCATAGATTGTAGCATATTGCCGCCCGAGTTTACAACCCCAACAATGGTAAATTCCTGATCGATGCCGCCCAGACGCAGACGAATGGTTTTGCCTACGATATTGGTTCTGCGATAGGTTTGGTTTGCAAAGTTCTTATCTACAAGGCAGACGTTCTCGCCGCTGCCCACATCCGCTTTTCCGATTAAGCGCCCATGAAGGATTTCAAGTGCGAATATTTGGCGTGCTCCCGCGTCAATCCCCCACACCGCGCTGTTTAGCACCAGATTTTTTGTGTAAGCGTTGGTGTATTCTAGCATGACGGGGATTGCCTCTTTTACATTTGCTGAGGCCTTAACCACAGCAAGATCTTCAAAGTTTAGTTTTTCGCTGCTGATTCGCTTATCCGTTTCGATCGTCAGCCCACTGATGCCGATGGAGTCCAGCTCGGAGTTGATTGCCGATTTCCCCATATCGGAGATTGCGCCGATGATGATTACCGAGCATACCCCAATGGCAATGCCGATGATGGTTAATATGGTTCGAAATCGATTGCAAAACAGGTTTTTGAGCGCGTATTTCAGGTAATCACTCATCTGCTATCCTTATCCCTCCAATATTATACGGCAGAAAGCCTTACCAAACGGTCGTCCCCTTCTATTCGGTCGGGGTTTGTTACGATAACCTCTTTTTCAAGTAATCCGCCTATAACCTCTACCCCGTAAAGAAGCTCGTTGCCGGTTCGTATGACGCGCTTACAGGCTCTGCCGCCGGAATATACGTATACATACTCGTTTTGGTCGTCATCCTGACAAACAACTTCATAGGGAAGCACAAATGCCTCGCGGCTTTCTTCTACCACAATCTTTGCCTTGGCGGTAAATCCGGGTTTTAATGATTCATCGGGGTTTAGAATCTTTATCACGACATCTACCGTTGCATCGCTACCGGCAGAAAGCAGCGAACGATTTGCCGTAGGGTATATCTTTGTTACGACACCATTGTAGACCATGCTCTCGTTGGCTATGACCGACAACACCACTCTTTGATCAAGCGATATCTTTGAAATATTGGTTTCAGATACCGATACCCGTGCAATCAGATGTTCGGTTTGGGCAATTGATACTATGGGCATCATGGCTTTCGTCAGTTGATTTTCGTATGCGTTTAGTACGGTAACAACACCGCTTTCCGGCGCTTTTATGGTGTCGGGAATCGTCTGTATTGCTTTTTTGTTTTTTTCATACAACTCTAAAATGGATGTGCCGCCCGAGTTAACAAAACTGCTTAGTAGTTCATCCGGAATACCTGAAAGGCTCCCCCCCATAATAGCCGAAACCGCCGCAGCAGAATCCAGATTGGAATAGGCAGAGAGAGTCGCCTCTTTATTTACGACCGCTAATCGCTGCCCTTTTTCTACATAATCCCCGATCTCAACCTCGATGTGCGACAAAACCACAGGAACATCGAGTGTTACATCGCTCTTTTGTTCCTGCTCAATCGATCCCGAGCAATTTAAGTATTGATTATAGACGGTTTTGGTTAACTGTGTAACACCAACCTCCGGTATCGTAGCAAGCAATATGTCTGGAACAAATATCGTTGATATCAGTAAAATAATTGCAAGTAAAATAACTGTCACCCTTAACTTCATACCCGTCATCCATTCTGTCGAAACAACGACATTGTAGTATAATTGCACTAAAGAATAATTTAGTGCGTTATGTATGATAAGTAAGTTTAGCTGGGCGTTTTTTAACCCTGCTTACTAATACTATTTTGGGTTAAAAAACAGATTTTTATTTATTACGGATGTATTAATTTTATTAGTTGAACCGACATGTCAAAAACCGCTCAAAGCGTAATGCTTCAAGCGGTTTTTATGCTGAACTAATTGGCTCACTATTACTGTTTTATCGCGCCGTTGTCAAAGCAATCTCCCAAGGTTACCTGCGATGGGGCTTCACTTAGAATATAAGAAGCCATCCTGCCTATCAGTTCTGTGGCTTCGACTATCGAGTCGTTAAACAGCTCTTCAAAGCTTTCGGTTCGTATCATCTCAGGGCGGGATAGGTTTGCCCACTGACGGTGGTCGTCATTCATCACTGCAATATCGTACGCTTTTACACGAAGCATATGGTACACAGCGCCCTTTTTGCCGGTGACTAAATCAATTGCCTTGGCCAGATATCGTAGCCCTCCCCGGTCGATGATAAACCGAAAATAACGCCTTGCTCCCAAAAAACACAGTAGTACCTCATCGGCACTCACAGGAATACCATACAGCTCGGTAAACAAGTACGCATATAGCTTGCTGATGGGACGACAGATCGAGTTGTCCTTCATTACAGCTTCGGTCATGCGAAATTTTTGTACGTCTTTTTGTAGCTTGCGCTCACACATTGCGCTGTCTATATCACTCTCCAGCTTATTATGAATAGAGTGAAGCCTTTGGTTTTTTCGTTCCGCTTCGTTTTGCCAGTAGTACACAAACGGGTGACAATTTTTATCAAGCACATAATGGCAGCAAAAACCAAGGATATACGAGTAGACCGCCTTGTATCCCTTCGTGTTTTTCACGCTGATGGCATACTGCTGCAACGCAATAAATAGGCGATCAATCTCCTGACCGTGCATTATATTGCCGCAGTGTGGGAGTTTTTTGTTGCCGGCAAGTGTTGCGAAAAACAGAAGATCGGGACCTTGTAGCCCCCATTCAAACGCGGTGCAGTCAAGCGCGTAGCCGCAAACCGAATCGCCATCGTTAAGTGGTTCGCATATGCCCGAAGAAAGCACGGCAGCGCCAAACAAGCTGTGTGTAATATGTGCAGGCATTCGGCTTCACTCCCCTTTAATGTTTGAGGGCAATCGGGATGCGCCTGTTTAAATACAACAAGGAAGGACTAGCCTAACGTATTATTTGATTGGAATTCTTCCCTGCTTTGTCAGTTTTTCGAGCCCCTTAAGTACGGAAAACATCAGAACAATCTCTATCGGTAGAAGTACAGCGTTCTTAAGCAGCCTTGTCGGAAGCATCGCAATAATTGGGGTTCCGTACAGAAACTTAATCCAAACCGAATTCAGACCAATCTGCACAAATAGTGAAATAGTAAGCTTTGCCAGTACGATGCGAACAAGTGAACCGCCTTTTTGATATAAAAACATACCATAGATAAAGCCGGACAAAAACCCGCTGATGGTAAACCCGATAAAATACGGCCCTGCCGGAGCAATTGCGTAGCCGATTAGGTCGGCGGCTATGCCCACCAGTCCCCCAACAATGGGCCCGTAAAGAGCACTGACAATTGAAAGCGGGAGAAAGCCAAACGAGATCTTTAAGAACTCGGTGGGTCTGAGCGTGTAAAAGCTAAGTACAATGATTACTGCCGTCATCATGGCGGCCACGGAGATTGCCGAGACATTTTTAAGGTTCTTGGCAGAACTAACTACTGTGTTAATAAGACCTTTCAATAAAAAACCTCCTATAGCATAGCAAAAAGTAAAGATTTGCTACATATAGGAGGCAATAGATATACAAATGCCCGTCATGTAGCAGCGGGATGCGAAAACTGTACCGCAAGTCTAAACTTTTCGTCCATGGGCAACTCCCCGTCCTCATGGCACTTTACGCACAGTTTTCTACTCTGCTAAAAAATCTTTCTGCTGATACTATAACACACCTGTCCCGTCAATTCAACGACAAAATACATCGTTTTTATCTTGGATTACAGTATCGCTTTATGGTAAACCTTCTTGCCCTTTCTAATGATAAGCTCACCATCCTTAAAGTCGTCGCGCTTTACGGAAGCCGATATGTCCGCAATCTTTTCGCCGGCAATGACGATACCGCCCTGCGTCACTAATCGTCTTGCCTCACCTTTTGAGGGAGCCAGACCGGTTTTGGTCAGAAGGTCAAGCACCGGGATGGCGCCGTCGGTAAAGTCCTCATCAGAGAGCTGAGTTGTAGGCATATTCTCGTCGTTACCGCCCGATGCAAACAACGCGAGTGCGGCACTGAGCGCCTTCTGTGCTTCTTCCTCGCCGTGAACAAGCTTAGTTAACTCATAGGCAAGGCGTTCCTTTGCCTTATTCAGCTCACTGCCCTGCCAATGCTCCATCTCGCGAATCTCTTCGAGTGGAACAAAGGTAATCATCTTCAGGCAGTTAATTACATCTCCATCCGCAACGTTGCGCCAGTACTGGAAGAACTCGTAGGGGGGTGTTTTTTCGGGATCAAGCCAGATGGCTCCATTCTCGGTCTTGCCCATCTTTTTGCCTTCTTTGGTGGTCAGCAGGGTAAACGTCATGCCATATACATCCTTGGCGTCACAGCGGCGCACCAGCTCCACCCCTCCGATGATGTTTGACCACTGGTCGTCGCCGCCCAGCTGCATCTTGCAGTCAAAATCTCGGTTAAGCTTTAAGAAATCGTAGCTCTGCATAAGCATGTAGTTAAACTCGATAAAGGTAAGCCCTTTTTCCAGGCGCGACTTAAAGCACTCGGCAGTCAGCATACGGTTAACCGAGAAATGCACGCCAATCTCACGCAAAAACTCGATGTAATTGAGCTTCATCAACCAATCTCCGTTTTTTGCAATGATGGCTTTATCCTGTGAAAAGTCGATAAACTTGCTCATCTGACGGCGAAAGCACTCTGCGTTGTGCTCAATCTCTTCGGGGGTAAGCATCTTGCGCATATCCGATTTACCGGTTGGGTCGCCCACCATCGTGGTTCCAGTGCCTAGCAGTGCAATCGGACGATGTCCTGCGCGCTGCATATGAGACATGACCATTAGCTGTAGAAAATGCCCGACATGCAGGCTGTCCGCCGTGGCGTCAAACCCAATATAGAACGTTACCCTCTCTTTTTCTAGTAGTTCCTTAATCTCGTTCTCATGCGTCATCTGCGCAATCAAGCCGCGATCCTTTAGTTCGTTAAATACACTCACTGTTCGTTCCTCCTGCTTAATTTACTATATTATCAGATGCGGGTGTAGCTTCGTTGGCACAGGTGGCAAGGTGTCTATTGCGTTAACTAAAAATACGATAAAACGCCCTCTGCAAAAAGGAATAAAACCTTTTTGCAGAGGGCGTAATGAACGCTGTACCACCTCTGTTTATCGCACACCTTGCGGTATACGACCTTACTGGGTACCAACATACCCATTCGCTGTAACGTGCGAACCCGGCGCTTGCCTAGCATAATATTGTTCGGCAAGGCTGCTCAAGGGTGTATTCACAACGGGTTACACGCCTCCTCACACCATAACGGAGGCTCTCTGCGCTGTAAGAACCGATGCTACTATCCCTATCACTGCATTTGTTTGAATGAATTATAAATCAGTCGCCCCATTTTGTCAAGACCGGCAAGGCTATTAACCTATAGCTAATTAACTTCAATAATGTCCGAACAAAATCTTCATAAATGCTTGCGCTTATGGCTTTTATGGAGATTTTTTCGTAGACATTATAAGTTAATTTGGTATAACACCCCGACGGATAACGCGTATATTAGTGCCCCGCCAGCCGAAGAAGCTCGTCTGCGCCCGAGAGGGTCAGCTCGGTGATGACATCACCGCCCATTATACGGGCGATCTCCGCTTTTCTTGCATCTCGTTCTAGCGCAGTGACCTCGGTAAAGGTTTTGCCGCCCTGCACCTTCTTTTCTATTAGCATATGATGGTCGCCAAGTGCTGCTATCTGCGCAAGGTGCGTCACACAGATAACCTGCCTGCCGCATGCAATCTCTTTGAGCTTTAGCCCAATCTTTTGCGCCGCTCTACCGCTGACACCGGTGTCAATCTCGTCAAAAATCATGGTATCCACGTCGTCGATACCCGCAAGCACAGTTTTTATCGCAAGCATAATGCGAGAAAGCTCGCCGCCCGACGCAATCTTCGCAATGGGCTTGGGCGGCTCGCCCGGGTTTGTAGAGATATTCAGCTGAATATTGTCTATGCCATTCTCCCGAAGTGCTCCCTTTTCATTGGAAATCGTAAACTCGACGTTTGGCATATCAAGAAACCGCAGTTCCTCCTTCACCCGGCGTGCAAACTCTGCCGAAGCCTCATTACGCCGCGCTGAAAGACTGTCCGCCGCTTGCTGCGCTTCGGTAAATCTTTGTGCCCTTTGCGCCGTTAACCTTTGCAGTAGCTCGTCAGAAAGTTCAATCTCCTCAAGCTCGGTGCGAATAGTTTCAAGATATCCAAGAATCTCATCCACACTGGCTCCGTATTTCTTTTTCAGACGATAGATAAGGTCAAGGCGGTGTTCTATCTTGTCCAGATTGCGCGGGTCGTACTCAAATTCGTCAAGAATTAGACCGATATCGTGTGTGAACTCCGAAAGCTCCATAGAAATCTCTTGGATGCGCTGGGCTGTATCGGCTACCTCCTCACACACGGGGGCAATCTCGGTTAGCACGCGTCCTGCTTCGCCGATTAAGCCCGTTGCGCCTTCGGCACCATCAGCGCCTGAAAGCGACTCGTAGGCTGTGCTTAACGCTTCCAATATACGTGTTGCGTTGTTAATCCGTTTGCGTTCGGAAATCAGTGCCTCTTCTTCGCCGGTCTCCAGTGCCGCTTCCTCAATCTCGTTAATCTGGTAGGTAAGCAAATCTATGCGACGCGCCTTCTCCGATTCATCGGTAGAAATCGAGTGCAGGCGCTTTTCAATCTCCTGCAGGGCTATGTAGCAGTCGGTATACTCACGAAGCAGTGGGGCTAGCCCGCCGAACGCGTCGATAAACCTTGTGTGCTTATCGGCATCAAGCAGAGAACGGCTGTCGTGCTGACCATGGATATCGATAAGGTGCTCGCCAAGTTCTCGCAGCATCGACACGGTTGCAGGCTTTGAATAGATGCGGCAGTTTGCCCGTCCGTCCGTGGTTACCTCGCGGGAAATTAGCAGCGACCCATCCTGCTCCGGCTCGTACCCAAGCTCGGTTAGCTTTGTTCTCGCAACCTCCGAAATATCGGTAAATAGTGCGGTTACGTTTGCCTTGGATGCCCCTGTGCGAATTAGGTCACGAGAGGTTCTCTCGCCCAAAACCGCGTTGATAGCATCAATAAGGATGGACTTACCCGCGCCCGTTTCGCCCGTAAAGATATTAAGCCCCTTATCAAACCGAATAGAGGCTTCCTCAATAATCGCAATATTATCAATACACAGTTCCGAAAGCATGGTATTCACCTGCCGTATGGATTTATAATAATAGCAACAACCTATGACTCCAGCTGCTTAGACAGTTCCTTTTTTAGCCCAGCGGCAATCTGCTCTGAACGGGTAAGAATGAAGATGGTATCATCCCCCGCTATGGTGCCCACCACGCCCTGCCAGTCCAGGGAATCAAATGCGGCACACGCGGCGTTTGCCATACCAGTAAAGCACTTCACACATACGATGTTACCCGCATAGTCCATACCAATAACCGATTTAATAAACAGATTGTGAAAGTTATATTGAATATCGAAATCCTTCTCGCGCGCGGAGACCGCATATTGGTAACTTCCGCTATCCCCCATGGTCTTAATCAACTTTAGTTCTTTGATGTCACGAGATACGGTTGCTTGAGTAACATTATAGCCGTCCTCGCGTAATAGGGCAAGCAGCTCCTCTTGTGTGTTGATGGGGGTTTCGGAGACGAGCTCCAAAATCTTTGCGTGGCGTTTGGTTTTCATTACATTACTTCCCTTCATCACAGTTAATTTGCCACCGAGCACCGCACACTAGCTGCGCAGTAAAATCTTCTTATTAAATACACTGAAAAAGCTCTTATCGTCTAGACGAATAAACTCCGCCGTGATATCCGACCGTTGGACGATTACCATGTCTCCAGGTTGAATGGGCACCACAATTTCACCGTCGATATTCATATCGGCATTAAAATGTCCGTTATCGTAACAGCCTGAAACCTTAATGACATCATCTGGGGCAAACAGCATCGTTCTTGATAACAGGGAGTGTGGGCAGATTGGCGTCATAACAATCGACTCAATGCAGGGCGATATCACGGGCCCGCCAGCAGACATGCTGTATGCCGTAGACCCGGTTGGAGTAGATAAGATGATGCCGTCCGCGCGATAGCTGCTGACCAAGATATCATTGCAAAAAAGCTTGAGATCGATGATGTTGGAGGACACACCTTTAGAGATAACTGCATCATTTAAGGCATGATACTGCTGACTGGTGCCGTCCTGCGATACCTTTGTTATCTTAAGCATCATGCGGGTTTCGGTTTGATATGTGCCAAGCGCAAGCTGGTTAAGCAAACTGAGTTCTGCTGGCTCTAGCATGGTCATAAAGCCCAGTCTGCCGACGTTCACCCCGATAATGGGCTTGCCGTTAAACGCCGCCATTTTAGCCGCATGCAATAGCGTGCCGTCACCGCCGACCGTAATAACCACATCACATTCTCGAATAAGAAGTTCAAACGGTGCGAAACAGGAACACACATTGGAAAATTCGTTTTGGGCGCAGTCCTCCATACAGGGAGTGATTCCACAGCGGCTTAGCTCCGCGCATACGTCCCGCGTGCAGGATAGCCCACTGCGCTTGTTGAGATTGGGAATAACAAACGCCTTCATATGAGCTCCTTTCAAGGTTTAGTCCTCTTTAAACTGTCGATGCGAGCGCTCTACAAGCTCCTGCAAATTGGTATCCAATGAAAACGCCGTATCGTGAGATTTCTTTAAGTAAAACAGGTACTCAATGTTTCCTTCTGGTCCCTTAATCGGTGAGTAATCAGCGCCCAGTAGCAGAAAACCGTTTTGAACCGCAAACCCGGCAATCTTATTTACAACCTCAAGGTGGATTTCTGGCTCACGCACAACGCCCTTTTTCCCCACCTTCCCCTTGCCCGCCTCAAACTGCGGCTTAACAAGGCAGACGATTTCGCCCCCATCCTCAAGCAAAGAATGTGCGACGGGAAGTACCAAAGTCAAAGAGATAAAGGACACGTCGATACTCGCAAACGAGATTTCATCGGGAACTTGCTCCCGTGTCACATAACGAATGTTGGTGCGCTCAAGGTTAATTACACGCTCGTCGGTTCTCAGCTTCCACGCAAGCTGACCGTAGCCCACATCCACCGCATAGACCTTTGCCGCGCCGTTTTGCAGCATACAATCGGAAAAACCGCCGGTGGAAGCGCCGATATCCATGCAAACCCTGCCGTCCAAACAGATTGGGAAGGTTCGGAGCGCCTTTTCAAGCTTAAGACCTCCGCGGCTGACATATTTAATGTCACTGCCGGCAACACGAATTTCACATTGTGAATTTACCGTTTCACCCGGCTTTGTGACCTTTTGCTCATTGATATACACAATGCCCGCCATAATTAGTGCCTTTGCGCGCTCTCTGCTTGCCGCAAAACCACGTTCCACCAGCAGGGAGTCCAAACGAAGCTTTTGTTCACTCACCAATTGTTCTCCTGTTATCGTAATCTCGAGGGTTTGAATCCCTCCATCCAGTAAATGCGTATCATGGCATGCTTTCGCTCGTTATAAACTCAGCCACACCTTGGGCATCCAACCCCAGCATGTTGAGCTGCGAGGCAACGCTCGCCTGAGGAACAAACCGGTCGTTCACGGCGCGAATGGCATAGTGTCCGCTGAAACCTTTCTTTGCAAGGTGGGTATGAAAATGCTCGGCAACCGAGCCATTTAAAATCCCCTCTTCCACAAATAAAACGCAGGGGTAACCCATCGCAAGCACGATACCTTCATCGGGAATCGGGTGCACGCGGGTAAGCTTTAGAATATCAAACGCAACGTCGGTACACTGTTTTGCGCCTAACACCTGTTCATACTGCCTGCCATAGGTAACAACAAGCGTTTTCGCGTTTTTATCATGTGCCTTATCAAGAGAAAAATCCAAAACAGGCTCTTTGTCTTTGACGGCATTTCCCTCGCCCCCTCGGGGATAACGCACGGCAACCACACCTTTTGTGTGATAGATGGCTTCGTGCATCGTAAGGGACAGTTCGCGGTACGAACAGGGTGAGTAAACCGTAACCCCAGGAATAGAGGATAAAAGAGAAACATCAAACAGCCCTTGATGCGTTTCTCCGTCGTC
>JAEZDF010000141.1 GCA_023429685.1 Bacillota bacterium | reverse complement strand
GGACATACTGCACGAGGTGTTTGTGCGCATCTATAACCGTGCCGATGTATCCTACCCCATCGAAAACCTTGCGGCGTATGTGTACCGTTCCCTGCAAAACCGTGTTGCGGACTACCTGAGAAAAAAGCAATGCAATGCATCGCTAGAGCAGATGCAGGAACAAGGCGACGTGCTGCAAGAGATGCTAAGTGACGCGCGCCTTGACCCCGCGCAAGCGGCTCAGCGCGCTGAGTTTTGGCACCATCTCTCCCATGCGCTTGACGCGCTTGAGCCGAGGCAGCGCACGGTTTGGATTGCAACAGAGATTCAAGGCATGAGTTTTGGGCAGCTCAGCGCGATGTGGGATGAACCGATTGGCACACTGCTTTCCCGCAAGAGCCGTGCCGCCAAAAAGCTTAGACAGGAACTACAAGAGTTTTATGACATGAAAGGATGAAGCAGATATGAGAAGAAGAGAACACCTTTCCCGCGTACCCAGACCCCTTCGCATGGTCATCATTACCCTGTTTGGGGTGCTTGCAGCATGTGCGTTTGCGCTGTTGTTTGGTTTATTCGTAAAGCTGCTTTGGAACTGGCTGATGCCCTCGTTGTTTGCGCTGCCACCCATTACCTATCTGCAGGCGGCGGGCGTTGTGCTGCTAGCCCGTATGATATTCGGCTTTGGCAGTGACCGGCATGCACCGTCCGAGGAAAGGCATGGAAAATGTGGCGACGAAGAGGATTGGTACGGTGGCGGACATTGGCATGATTACCGCACCAAGTATGGAAACAAGGGCTGGCGCCACTACGATGCGTGGTGGAGACAGGAGGGCAAAAGTTCCTTTGAGGAATATATCAGCCGAATGGATGACAACGCAAAAGGCGACGATGCCGATACCGCACAGAATTCGTAAAGCGGAGGTGCTTATGTGGAGCTGTTTGGCAAAGCCAAGGTGCGCTACATCAGGGCTATCTATGAGCTGACACGCGACGGTGATACAGCGCGGGTGTCTGACCTTGCCATCAAGCTGGGGGTAACCAAGCCAAGCGTAAGCAATGCCGTCAAATCGCTGGAACGCGACCGGTTGGTGATAAGGGACGTTTCCCGGCGCGTTTCGCTTACCCCCGAGGGGCGGCAGGCTGCGATTAAGTCGGCAAAACGCTACACTGTTATCCTGCATTTTCTTACGGAGGTGCTCCACGTAGACCAAAAGACAGCGCAAAGGGACTCCTGTGCCATGGAACATGCCGTCAGCAAGGCGACCTACCTCTCGATGCAGCGCCTGAAAGAGAAGCCACTATAAATGCTGGCATACGGTACCTATTTGACACGAGTAAAAAGCAATGAAGAACGCCGCCTTCTCCACGACTGACTGTGAAGAAGGCGGCGTTTAAGTATTGTATTGATTGGTCAATAAAAAGCGTACCAAATACCATATTAGCCATAGTATGAGACGGATTCGGCTAACCCTGCTTACCAGCGGTTCTTCACCTTTTCGGCAAAGCCAATCTTGTCTTTAAACTTTAGTTCCGTACCGTCCTCCAGCCTTGCGGTGCCGGAAAAACGCCCGAACACCTGATGCTGGTCGGAGCACAGCACAAGGGCATTAATCTTTGCGGCACGGTCAAGGATTGGCGTAAAGGTCATGTGCAGCGCGTCATCATCGGAGCCAATCACCCAGCTTTTTAGGTAATCGTACTGCCCATCGCGGTTTTTTGGGATGTTAAACACCACGCGACCGAGCTTTCTTGCGCGCCCGTTATAAAACAGCATGTTCTCGGTGGCGTGGGAGGTATCGCCAAAGCCGTAACCGAGGTTAAACCCAATCGGAACGCCCTTATAAAGCCCTGACATACTGCTCCAATACCAGGTGTTATTGTATGTCCATACGCCGCGTCCCCAGTCGAGCGTGCCAAATGCGCTGTCCGGCGTAAACTCATACACACTGCCGTTAAACTCTGCGCGTCCGCTTGCGCGCATGCAGTTTATTTTGCGGTTGTAGTAAAACGCCCGCTTTGAGCGGGGAAACGGAATGGCGATGTTCATTGATTCCTGCGGCTCGTCGGTCAAAAGGATATCCGCCGTAAACGGCTTGCCATCCTTAAAATTTTTAAACTCGCACTGCAGGTGGCGACCCTGCTCGGTTATCATAAACGAGAAACGGCAGCGGTCGCTGGAGACTAAAACATCGCCGTCACAGGAGCTCTTAGGCATACGAAAGCTGCCGCATGGCAACAGGGTGGTAACGCTGGCTGTATGCTGGTAGGCTCGGTCAAAGTCAACCATGCTTGCGCTGATAAACCCCATATACCCGTTGTCCGAAACGGTTAAGGCAACTGCATAGTGGTCGTTGCAGATAAGATAATAGTCCCACTCCTTGATGCGCAATCGCCCCGCCTTTACCGACACGCGGTCGTACTCAAGCAATGGCGTCTTGCTGTAGCCCGCTGTGCCCAGCCTACCACGGGTATCCAGAAGCGGTGCGGATGCAGTAATCTCTTTTTGCATTTCGTAACCCCTTTCCTGATGTTTGCCGACTAGGTAACTTATTACTCTAATTATACCAATTATTGTACAAAAAACAAGATTTATATTGAAATATTTTATATATTATTCTGATTTTAACGGAGATTTTGGGGATTACACAGAGAACATTAGCACTCGCGCTTATAGAGTGCTAAAATTAACATCCGTGTTACAAATCGTTGCTAATTTTTTCATAATCGGTGAGTACAATATAGCTGTAAGGGGAAGTAAGAAGGTCGGACGACATAAAGGTCAATCAGTCAAATGCTTGTCCTTCCTCCGACCCGCTCTCCCATTTCAATACATTGGTTAACTATACTACATGTTAAAAGGAGGATTCTTGTATGTTTAACCTTGTACCGTTTGAACGCCGGCAGCACAACGAACTCCGGCGCCTGTTTGATGATTTTGAAAAAAACTTCTTTGGCCTAAGCGATAATTTTGCCGCTTTTGGCACCGATATAGTGGACCAGGGCGACAACTATCTGCTTAAGGCGGATCTGCCCGGCTTTTCCAAGGAAGACATTGCCGTCAACATCGACGGCGACCGCCTGACCATCAGCGCCCAGCGCATCGAAGAGCAGGAAGAAACGAGGGATAACTACGTTCGCCGTGAGCGCAGCAGTGGTACATTCCGCCGCAGCTTTGACATCACGGGTATTCGCGCACAGGAGATTACCGCCGAGTACAAAAACGGGGTGCTTTCGTTAAGCCTGCCAAAGGATACAACCAAAGCAGAGCGCAGCCGTCGGGTGGATATCCAGTAATCCGTCGCTCGGTTCAGCGCAACATTAAAAAGGCGTCCCGCTTTTGCGGGGCGCCTTTTCTTATGAAGTAAGGATAGCATCGGCTGGCTATAAACCAGTGCAACTGCAGTTTCCCCTTTAAACAAGCACAATATCGCCTACAAACGGGCTGGACACCGCCGACTTTGACGCAAAGTCAATGACGTATTTTGTGTCGCCACTAAATGCCACCGCTTGGCGCAGGGTGATTTTAAGTATACAGGTTCCGGGGTCGCTTTCGTTTACGTGGCGGTCGTAAAAGGCACAAAACACCTCTTTAAGCTCGTTTACCAACTCTTGATTTTCTGGCGCAGTAGGGCTTCCTATGTTTTCGGCTGTACCGCACGCGCAGAATAAATCCTTACAGATCGAAACATCGGGGTTTTCTAAAATCTCCTGCATCTTGTGCGTGGCGGTATGTGTAAGTATATATACCGCACCATCCTTATAATAGCCGTCAACCATGCGCACACTTGGCTGACTACCCCGCGCCGTGGCAAGCGCCATCTGCACGTCACATCCAAATTGCTGTTCTAACAGCAGCAATGCTTCACAAAACTGTTCCACAACAAAAAGCCCCTTTATTATTCCAAATTATACAAATCATAATATACCATTAAAGCGGCATAAAGTATACAGGTTTTTTTAAACTTGTGTATAAATAGAAAAACAACGAAATCATTACAAGCAACCCCAACTCATCTTTGTGATATTATCACGGTATTTTTATATTTTTTACCGTAAAATAAGTATATCTGTTTTCGCAAGTTTTTAGGGCTACGCAGAAAGGGCGATAAAAAATGAGTAAGGTACTAATTGTGGGCGGTGTGGCGGGTGGTGCGTCGGCTGCGGCGCGCCTTCGCAGATTGGATGAACAGGCGGAAATTATTCTGTTTGAGCGGGGGGAGTACATCTCGTTTGCAAACTGTGGGCTGCCGTATTACATCGGCGGTGAGATCACCGAGCGTTCCGCGCTCACCCTGCAAACGCCCGAGAGCTTTCGCGCGCGCTTTCGTGTGGATGTTCGGGTGCAAAACGAGGTGATAGGCATTGACCCTGCTGGCAAACGCGTTACAGTCAAGAACCTTAAAACAAAAGAGATATACACCGAGTCTTACGATAAGCTGATTCTATCCCCAGGTGCCGAGCCGATTCGCCCGCCTTTTGAGGGCGCAAACGGCGACAGGGTGTTTACCCTACGTAATATCCCAGACACCTACCGCATTACGGACTATATCGATACCCACAAGCCGAAAACCGCCGTTGTGGTGGGCGGTGGCTACATTGGCGTAGAGATGGCGGAAAACCTGACCCATGCGGGGGTAAAGGTCACCATCGTGGAGCTTGCCGACCATGTGATTGCCCCGCTCGATTACGAGATGGCGTGCGACGTGCATGGTCATATGCGCGAAAAGGGCGTAACCCTGATGCTCGGGCAGGGTGTAACCGCCATTGCCGATACGGGTGAAATGCTAAAGATTACGTTAAACGACGGTGAGCTTTACGCCGACATAGCGGTGCTGTCAGTTGGCGTTCGCCCCGAAAGCGGGATGGCAAAGGCGGCGGGTCTTTCGGTTAACGCGCGTGGCGCCATTCTCGTCAATGAGCACATGCAGACCTCAAACCCCGATATCTACGCCGTGGGCGACGCGGTGGAGATTACCGACTTCGTCACCGGGCAAGCGGGCTACATTCCGCTTGCGGGGCCTGCAAACAAGCAGGGACGCATTGCGGCCGACAACATTGCGGGGATTTCTAGCGTTTACAAGGGGACGCAGGGCACGGGCATCCTGAAGTGCTTTGACCTAACCGTGGGCACCACCGGCATCACCGAGCAGCGCGCGCAGCAGCTGGGGCTTGATTATGAGAAAAGCTACACCTATTCCGCGTCCCATGCCTCCTACTACCCCGGGGCGGTGAACATGTCGGTGAAGCTTGTGTATGAAAACGGCACGGGGCGCATCCTCGGCGCACAGATCGTGGGCTTTGACGGCGTGGATAAGCGCATTGACGTGATTGCAACCGCCATGCGCGCGGGGCTTACCGTCAACGACCTGACCGAGCTTGAGCTTGCCTACGCGCCGCCCTTTTCTTCGGCAAAAGACCCCGTAAACATGGCGGGCTTTGTTGCCCAGAATGTTATGGAAGGACGGGTAAAGCTGTTTCACTGGCACGATGTGGAACAACTGCAGCAGAACGACCGGGTAACGCTGCTTGACGTGCGAACCACAGCGGAATACCAAAACGGTCATCCAAACGGTTTTGTGAACATCCCCCTTGACGAGCTAAGAGATCGCGTTGGTGAGCTTGACCGTTCCAAGCCGGTGTATGCAACCTGCCAGGTGGGTCTGCGCGGCTACTACGCCTGCCGAATTCTGACACAGCTCGGGTTTGACTGCTACAACCTCTCGGGTGGGTACCGTCTATACAACAGTGTGTTCGGCACATATTCCGCACCGATTGAGGATGTGATGATGAACAGCGAAACGATGCTGCCCACCTCGTCACCCACCGTCTCAGTCAACGCCTGCGGACTGCAATGCCCGGGTCCCGTTATGAAGCTGGGTGAGGCCGTCAGAAACGCGCAGGACGGTGATATCATTGAGATTAAAACCACCGACCACGCCTTCTCGGCGGATGTCGAGGCGTGGTGCCGCCGAACAGGCAACGGCTTTGGCGGGGTCTCTAGCGAAAAGGGTGTGTATACCGCACTCGTCAAAAAGGGTGCCTCCCGCACCTGCGCAACCGCCGGGTTAAAGGGGGATAACAAGAACATCATTGTGTTCTCCGGCGACCTCGATAAGGCGATTGCCTCCTTCATCATCGCCAACGCCGCCGCTTCGATGGGGCGTAAGGTATCGATGTTCTTTACCTTCTGGGGCTTAAACATCCTGCGCAGACCAGAAAAGGTGAAGGTGAAAAAGGACCTCATGAGCCGAATGTTCGGCATGATGATGCCGCGCGGTGCAGGCAGACTGTCTCTATCCAAGATGAACATGGGTGGTATGGGTGCTAAGATGATACGCCGCGTGATGAACAACAAGAATGTCGATAGCCTAGAAGACCTGCTCAAGGCATCCATGCAAAACGGCGTGGAGCTTGTCGCGTGCTCGATGAGCATGGATGTGATGGGCATTAAGCCGGAGGAGCTGATTGACGGCGTACGGCTGGGCGGCGCAGCGGCAATGCTTGCAAACGCCGAGGAATCGGATATGTCGCTGTTTATCTAGGTGAACAGCAAAAAAGGGCTGTATGCGTCACGGTTTCGTACGCATACAGCCTTTGTTGTGTTGTATTAATGCCTTGGGTTTGCCTTTACCTTGATGCAGGATTTCACAAGCGCGGCGGTAACCTCGCGCCCGTGCTCCGTCAGATAACGGTCGATGTCTATGCTGCCCGCTCGGCTCTGGGGCAGGTAACGTGCCGGCAGATGGTTGAGCGAAAATGCAATGACATCCTGCCTGCATTTCGCGCATTGACACAGGTTCATGCGCTCAATAACCGATGCAGCCTTCTCCTTGATCGCAAGCTCGGCAACGTTAACCAGCTCGTACAGGTCGTCAGCACCAGACACCGCCGCAGGGGATGGCGCTGGTGTACCGCTTGCCGGTGCTGTTTGCACAGCAGGCTCGGGGAGCGGTGCGGGCTCGGGGGCAACAGGAGGCTGGTTGATCTGTACTGGTTCAGGGGATTGCGGCGCGGTAAACGAGAGTTCCTGCGCGGGGGGCGGGGAAATCGGCTCCTCGGCAGCGGGCTTCTCTGCCACCGGCTTTGGCTCGACCTTTGCGGCGGGGCTTTTTCTTGGCGTCTTCTTGGCGGCAGGCTGTTTTTGCACCAGCTTTGCCACCGAGATATCCTCCTCTTGCTGCTCGTTGTCCACAGAGGGCTCGTCACTGGGGCTTCCTGTCGTCAAAAGATTAAGCACATGAGCGGTCTTGCTGCTTTTTTTAGGCACTGGTATCACCCCTCTTTAACAGCTCGGTGATTAGCATACTGTAATCACGCGCGGCTGTTGCCTTGGGGGCATACGTCATAACGCTCTCGCAGTGGGCAGGAGCCTCCGCCACCGCAACGCTGGTTCTTATCTTCGCCTTAAACACCACGGTACCCAGCTGTCTGGCAACCACCTTGGCAAGATCCTCCACCTCACGGGTGAGGTTGGTGCGGTTGTTGTACTTGGTTAGCAGAATACCGTCTATCGAAAGGTTGCTGTTGTAATATTTGCGCACCGTATCAATGGTCTCCTTTAACTGCGATATCCCCTGCAGACTTAGAATCTCGGGCACCATCGGAATGATGATGCTTGTTGCTACGGTGTAGGCATTTACCGTTAGAATACTAAGCGCAGGCGGGGTGTCGATGATTATGTAGTCGTAGTCGTCCGCGATATCCCCCATCGCCTCTTTTAGGATATGCTCGCGCCCGGGGCGGTTAAACTCGAGCTCCGCGCCGCTTAACAGGATGTTTGACGGGAGGATGTCGCAGGTTTTGGTCTCCTGAATTGCGTCGCGAAAAGAAACCTGTGCCTTAAACACATCGTATATGGTCGGGCTTTCTTCCGTTTCTGCGCCTACACTAAAGCTCAGATTGCCCTGCGGATCCAGGTCGATGGCAAGCACCTTGTATCCCAACAGCTTCAGCCCACCTGCCAAAGCGGAGCTGGTCGTGGTTTTCCCTACGCCGCCCTTCTGGTTGGTAATTGCTATAATCTTTTTCATTGTCAGCCATCCACCTTATTGTTTAATAAAGGATCAGATTACAAGGTAAAAATAAACCGATTAATACCCTAGCCCTGCAACCACCACACTGCGCAGCTCCGGGTCGTCTAACAGGTTGTAGGATATGGTTTCATCCTCCGCATTGCGCACAGAAGGGCGCAGCGGCTGTGACTCGTGGTTTTGGGTAACAACACCGATGATGCCGTTGCTTAGCCTCACACAGGTGCCCACAGGGTACGGGGCAACTTTACGCAAAAACAGTCGCACATACTCTTCAT
>JAEZDF010000113.1 GCA_023429685.1 Bacillota bacterium | reverse complement strand
ATCAGAAGTGCCACCCAAGCATAAAGAAGAACTGGATGGGGAAACCGGTACTCAAACAGCAGCCCGATAAGGTATGCAACGGTCGTAACGGCAAGCCCCGCGCCCACGGTTTTGCACAGCTTTGCTTCATCGTACCGTTTCTTTTTCTCGGGGTCTGACGTGTTGTAACCCGCAATTAGCCCGCTGCCCCTGCCCGACAAAAGCACCAGCGATAGCACCGCCATGCCGCCCCCGATAAGCCACAGAAAAATCCGTAATCCGGTTTCCAAAATCGATCTCCTCCTAACAAACGCTGCCGCACAGGCGACGCGTTACTTGCTGCGCACCTGAATGTCGCAGTGGTGAAGTACGCCTCTCGACAATGCAAAGCACCCCAGAGCCACCAAAAGCTCCCATACGGCAACAACACCAAAGCCTGCCGCCATGCCCAAAGTCTCACCGATTGCCATGCCCACAACTATCGCGCCGACCACTCCGGGTGCCATCAGCACAAGTACGGCAAGGATATAGATCATGATTAAGATGCCTTCACTGATGTCGGTACCCAGCCAGCGCATGGACAGGTAGTTTACCCCCAGCAGCATCAGCGAAAACAAGGTGTATACCACAATGCCGCCAACCACAAGCAGCGGCGAATCGCCCGCTATCACCCCGGCTACACCGAAGATCAGGATGCTTTCGAGCAGTATCTTTGCGACTGCCTCCATGTTGCTCCACACAATCTTGCGAAAGGACGATTCGGGTATCAGATAGATATAATGGGTAAACAGCTCCTTCATGCCGCGTCCCGTGCCGATTAAAAACAGCTGAATCCACACCATAATCTGCAGGATGAGCATGGTAACGCCGCCCTCGCCACGCATAAGGAATGCCAGTACGCCCGCACCCACAATAAAGAATAGGCTGGGCACCGACAAAAGACCCAACACACTGGCGCGGGTGCTTTCGCGCAGATGCTTATACAACAAGGCACTTGCGCCAAACCCGCCCACACCGGTTTTGGATACCTTTGTTTTGGTTGTAGACAACGCTTCGAGGTTTGCCTGACCCTCGGCAACGGCACGTTTCTTTTCAAACGCGGTCTCGGTGGCTACCAGTACATCCTCGTAGTAATCTACCTTACCCAGCAGCAGGTACGTCACCAGCCCGCCGCCTGCTACCACAATCACCCCGATAAACAGCAGTCCGGTAGCAAGCTCTCCGGCTATGAGTGAGGTTGCCGCCTGGGCAGCCCAGCCCGAAACGGGGAACCACGAAAAGACTGGGGAACGCAGCAACGCTTCTACCGCCTGCAACAGATTGCCGCTTTGCAGGAACAGTACCCCCGCGTAGGCAAGCAGCGGCACAAAGCAAGCCGCGGTAATGACCCAAACCAGCCGCTTGCGCGCGGGGCGCCCGTTGGTCAGGTTATAGAGGACCAGCGACAGAATGGACATCAGCACGGTGTTTAGGATAAAGCACAGGAATAAAATGAGTATTGCCTCAAAGCCCTTGCCGAACAGGTTGCCGAGCGTGCTGCCCTGAAACAGCAGAAAAAAGCCCGCCCAGAATGCCGTCTTTGCCATCTGCACCAGCCCATACAACAAGATAGACTGAGGCTTAATGGGCGACACAAACAACAGGTTTACGTCCTCCATCTCAAACAGCGTGCTGCCGTTGGATAGCCCGTTTTTTATTGAGATGATAACAAACATGGTGAGCAGCGCAAAAAAACCGCCCTTAAGCCAGATGAGGTCAATCTGCCCTTCTTGGGATTGACTGCCGGTAAGAAACGGAAGCAACATCAAGGCACCCATACCGACGATGCAAACCGCGTACAGCACAAGCTTTAGGGGTTTATGCAGCAGCTCTCGCAGGCGGTTTTTGATGCTTGTTGCGATGATGTAAAGCAGTGCGTTCATTGCTACGCCCCCTCCCCGCCCTCGGTGATGGCAAAATACAGCTTCTCTAGGCTTTCGCCCTCTGCCATCTGATTGCGGCGGCACACATACGCCACCTTGCCCTGCGTCATGATGTAGGTGGCGTCCCAGTTTTCCTCCATGCTGTCGATCATATGGGTACTTACCAGCATTGCGCAGCCGCTCTCCCTAAGCTGCGCCATTACCGTTTTTAGCTCGCGAATGCCGTGGGGGTCAAGCCCTACAAGCGGCTCGTCGAAGATTACCGCTTTGGGCTGCGGCAGCAGTGCGCAGCAGACACTCACCTTTTGCTGCATGCCCTTGCTAAGCTCTTTACCAAGTTTGTTGCGCTTATCGTCCAGCTCAAAGCGGGTTAGCAATTCGTCGGCGCGTTCCTTCCAATCGGTAAGGCGGTATGCCTTGGCGATAAACTCAAGATGCTCGTATACGGTAAGCATCGGGTACAGCGCGGGGAACTCGGGGATGTAGCCCAGCAGACGCTTTGCCTCGGGGGTGTGGTTGTCGTGCCCGTCAATGGTAACAACGCCATCAAACCGCAGAAGACCGCAGATGCATTTAATCAGCGTAGATTTTCCCGCTCCGTTTGGTCCGAGCAGCACCGCAAGCTCCCCCGGCGCAACATCGATGCAAACCTTATCGTTGGCAACCATCTTACGGTACTTTTTTGTAATATCCTGTGCGTGAATCATCTGTCTTCTCCCTTATCTTTTTTCAATTTAACTGTTTTTTGTCACTTAATCGTACCATAAACAAGCAAAGAAGTCGATGACAATCGTCATCGGCTTCTGTGCGTAAATGAAGGAACTGGTTGCGACGTAACGGAGCAGATACCGAGTAAACAACCACGATGTAAAAGCTACTCTATTGCCGCGAAACAGCGCATGAAAAGTGCCTAAATCACCCTTGCGTACAGCCTCATATCGAGCACCTTGCCATTCTTTTCGGCGTTGCTTCTTAGCGTGCCCTCGTACACAAACCCTGCCTTTTCAAGGATACGGCAGGACGCCGTATTGTAGGCAAACGGCTCGGCAAAGATGCGGATAATATCGGTGTTTGCAAACACAAAGTCGCATGCCGTTTGCACCGCGAAGGTGCCGATGCCTTTGCCCCAGTACTCCTCGGCAACATAGTAGCCCATCTCGGCGGTGCGGCGGTGGATGTTGTCCTTGCGAAACACGCCGATGCTGCCCACCGCTTTGTCGTTTACCGCAATAGCCCAGGCAAACACCTCGTCCTTGGGTGCGCCCAGCATGGCGGTGATATACCCTTGTGCGTCTGCTTCGGTATACGGGTAGGGCAGACCGTCCCGCAGATTATCAAGAATCTTTGTGTTGTTGAGCGCCGCCGCCAGATCGTGCGCGTCGGAAAGCCGCCACGGGCGAAGGGTGATGTTCATGGTGATATGCCTCCTAATCAATATTGTACGTTGTTAAGTTATAGCCCATTATCAAAGACACGATAATAAAAGCTAAGCACGGAACGTCTCCTTGTGGTGTGCGCCGGTTTTAAAATAGAGTATCAGCACCACAATAAACGAAACCGCTTGAGCAATCGAGATACGCATTACCTGAAGCTCATCCGCTCCGGAGGAGGTGACCATATGCAACAGGTTGATGGTGGTGTTGTTTACAAAGTGGTCCGCCATCGGCATCCAAAGCGAGCCCGTTATCTTTGTAAGCAGGCAAAACTTTGCACCGGTGATAGCGGTTGTAGCAATCAGCATCAGGGCGTACATTATCGCCCCGCTTGTGCTCATCTGCCCGTCAATCAGGCTGCGTACCGGAGCCGCAATATGCCACACGCCAAACAGCGCGCTGGACAGCAGCATCGCCTTAAAGAACGAATGCCTTGATTGCGCAAGCCGGATAAACAGCCCGCGAAAGATGCCCTCTTCCATCACCACGTTAATCAGATTGCCGAGCACACAGAAGGCGAAAAACTGTAGCCCCGTCTGCATTCCCAGGTTGCCGTCTATGGCGTAGCTGGTTACGTAAACCTGAAGGGACGGCGCGTTTCCGCCGGACAAATGAATAAAATACTCGATGCCGTAGGAGAGAATAAAAACCGAAAGCCCAAGCAGGATACCGTACAGGGCGTTTTTAACCGCATGACTTGCCGTAAACCCAACCTCTGACCACCGAAGCGCGAAAAGGCGTACCGCTAAGGCAAGCATGGCAATGCCCGCCAGCTTATGTAGAAATGCCTCCCCGAATATGCTTTGGTCGGTGCGGATTAAAAAGTATTCCACCGCGCGTAGTACCACGCACACAAGGTAAATGACAACAATACCCGTAACCGGACGGGTGAGTTTGTTTTGATTTAACGCAACACTCATACATCGTCTTCCTTTGTATCTATTTGAGTAAAATGCAATTCGCCAATTATTTACGTTTTTGTTTTTCTAAATATACCGCAATCATCTTGCCCGCGCAAGCCACGATTTTGCCCAGTTGTGGCACATTCTTGTCACGATGCATCGGTATTGCGGTGGCTGGTTTATTTACGGGACCTAAAACAGCGGGGCAATGCGGTTTGTATCCGCACTGCCCCACCGCAAAAATTATAGAAGTGTTAGCCGCCAAGGAGGGATAGAAGCAGCATCAAAACCAGCTTTCCCCCGCCCGTTTCGGGAATGGGCTGCATCGGTTTGGGCACTCCCATCTCGGTATCGGAGGAGGATGCGGGATTGACCGAGCTCGAACTGGTTACCGATACCGGTATATTAAGCGTAATAATTGCATCCCCATCGCCAATCGATGCACTGAAGGATAGGTTATACTCACCCGTTTCAAGCGGCTGGATGGTGGCACTGCCCACGCCTGCAGTGGTTGCGGTTAGCTTGGTGGAGGTATTTGCGGGGTCTAGTTCAAACGGATGATGGGCAGTGTTTACCGTTACGGTGCGCGTCTGTCCCCTGCGCATGGCAAATGCCTTGGGGGAGGCGGTAATCAATGGGGAAGAAGGGGTTTTGTACAAGCCGCCAAACTGCTCTACGGGCACCGAGGTTGTGACCTTGCCGCCTGCTACAACAACGCCGTAATCGGTTTGGATTACTCCGCCTGAAAACACGGCTGTACTGGACTCGCTTACCCATACGCCACGAGAGCCCACGGCACCACTTGACTGAATAAGCCCGCCGCTCATCACAAAGCGTCCCCCGCTCGCTAGGTCTACCCCACTCATGTTGTCCCGCGTAGTGGTTAGCGTCCCGCCGCTCATCGTGGCGGTGCCGCCGCGATTCTGTATTACACACCAGTCCGCCGTAATGTTGCCGCCATTGATGGTAGCCGAGCCGGTATTGCTGATGTATATTGCAACGTTGCCGCTTGTAATATCCGCGCCCTGCCCGACTGTAAGCGAGCCTTCGCAGATAGCTGATTGACCGCCACTGGACACCTCCGAATACACGAAGGCAGCACCACCCACCGCAACACGAATAGCCGTTGTGGTTGTGGTGGTGCTGACTGTGGCATTGTCTGTAAGGGACAGCGTGCCGCCGTTTAAAACCGAAAGGATGGATGAGGTGCTGTTGCCTGTTATCGTGCCGGCCGAGCACACGACCTCCGACTCGATTCCCAGAACGAACATACGGCAATCGATCGTAACATTCTTGTTGATCCGCAGGTCTTTGGTTAGGGTTATGTTATTTGCAAGCACAACTGTGTCGCCTACCGACGCCCCAAAATAGGCGGCGCGAAACGCATCCTCACTTGATACGGAGGTATCCACAGCAAACACTGCAGGCGGGCAGACAAGCGTTAACGAAAGAATCAGAGCCAGTGAAACAGATAGCGACAAAAGCCTTTTGGCGTCCGTTATTTTCCATAACATCGTTGTTCTCCCCTTGTTTTTTGATTCGTAATCGTAGCATTTAAGAAAATACTACCATGTTTTATAGTTTATATCAATTATTTTTAGTAAAAACGTAGTTATGACAAGGTGGTGGCACTGCGTCGCCAAGGTGTAATACAATTCTCAGATGAAACTGCAGAGGAAATTCTGCGCAATAACGGCGGGGCTTGCGTAGGTCATACGCAAGCCCCGCCGCAGGGGAACACGATGTGTTAGATGCCAAAGAGGTATTGAAGCAGGAGAACGAATAGATTGCCCCCGCCCGTTTCGGGAATGGGCGGCTTCGGTTGAGGCAGCTCCGCCTCGGTATCGGAGGGGGATGAATCCGAACTGCTTGAGCCTGAACTGGGGTTTGTTACCGTTACCGGGATGTTCAGATAGACGAAAGCTTCCTCTTCGCCAAGCATTGTGTGGAAGGATAGGGTATAGCTGCCCGCTTGAAGGGGATGGATGGTGGCGCTGCGCGATCCCACAGCCTCGGCGTTTAGCTCAGGGGAGGTGTTATAGTCATAGAGCATAAACGATTCGTCTGTGTCGTTCAGGGTTACGGTGCGCGTCTGCCCCCGCTTCATGGTGATTGCGGCAGGAGAGGAAGTGAGCATGGAAACACCTTGCGTGTAATACAAACCACTTAGCTGCTGCACGGGCACCGAGGCTGTGACCTCGCCGCCCCTTACAGTAACGCCGTATTCGGTCCCGATATTGCCGCCGGTAAAGACAGCGCTCCCGCCCCATACAATAACGCCATAGCAGGATGAGTTACCGGTTGAAACAATTGTACCGCCGCTCATTTCCAGCCCACCTGAATTGACATAGACTCCATAATTGGCTGTTGTAATAGTCCCACCCGAGAGGGCGACGGTTCCTCCACTTATGTTAATTACGCAAGAAGCCCCTGTGAGGCTACCCCCGCTCATGGTAAGTAAGGCACCGGAGGAAACTTCAATTGTGGCAGTATTACCGCCGGAGATGCTGGCATTTTGCTGTATGCGAAGTTCGCCACCATCATCAACATTTATGACATAAAAGGCGTTTCCTGTTATACTGCCGGAAGATATGGTTAATGTGGATTGGACAAAAATTAATTGGTTGTTACAGTCTATGTGGATGTTTTTGTTCAGAGTAATATCTTGTGTAAGGGTGAGACCTGATGAAAGAATAATCGTGTCGCCGGCAGCAGCAGCCTCATAGGCGGCACGAAAGGCTGTCTCGTCATCCACGGTATAGTCCGCCGCAAACACCTCGGGCGGGCAGAGCAGCGTGAGCGAAAGGATTAACACCAGTGAAACAGTAAGTGAAAAAAGCCTTTTTGCGCTGAATTGTCCCTTTGACATACTTGTTTTTTCATTCCTTTCGGTAAGTAATTTATAATATATAACAGTTTAACAATAACCTACCACAACGTACGTAGGGCTGCAAGAATGTGTAATAACCTTTACGGCCGGGCTTTGCGGTGTGTACCCGCATTCCCCCGCCGAAGCGGTTAGGACTGTTATAAGCAAAAGACGAACAGGAGCAGCAAAAACAGGTTGTCTGCGCCCGTTTCGGGAATGGGCGGCTTCGGTTGGGGCAGTTCCGCTTCAGTATTGGAGGGGGATGAATCCGAACTGCCTGAGCCTGAACTGGGGTTTGTTACCGTTACCGGGATGTTCAGATAGACGAAAGCTTCCTCTTCGCCAAGCATTGTGTGGAAGGATAGGGTATAGCTGCCCGCTTGAAGGGGATGAATGGTGGCGCTGCGCGACCCCACAGCCTCGGCGTTTAGCTCGGGGGAGGTGTTATAGTCATAGAGCATAAACGATTCGTCTGCGTCGTTCAGGTTTACGGTGCGCGTTTGCCCCCGCTTCATGGTGATAGCGGCAGGAGAGGATGTGACCATGGGGGTGCCATGCGCACTGTAAAAAATGCCGCTCAGCTGCTGAGCAGGCACCGAGGCTGTGACCTCGCCCTTCAAAACATCAACCCCGTAATCGCTGTAGATATTGCCGCCCGTGAAAACCGCAGCCCCCGAGTATAAGGTTACACCAATGCAATGCGTGAATCCTGTTAACTGGATTGTACCGCCGCTCATCTGCAAAGAGCCATTATGAATCGCCACGCCAATATCATTATTTGACTGACCGGCAATCGTGCCGCCAGTGATGCTTGCTGTACCGCCATTCAAAACAATTCCAGTATATTTCGACGTAATGCTGCCGCCGCTCATAGACAAAGAGCCGTCTTCAACCTCTACCCCAACACCATCATTTGCTTGAACGGCAATCGTACCGCCGGTGATGCTGGCGTTGCCCCCAACTAAATAAATACCACAATCAACCGCCGCAATATTGCCGCCGCTCATAATAAGCGAGCCGTCATTTTCAATATGAAACGGATAGGTGTTTGCAGAGATGCTGCCCGCCGAGAAGGTTACCGTGGATTGGATAAAAAACGCATAAGAGCCACAGTCGATCTCAACATCCTTGTTGAGCAGCAGGTTTTGGGTAAGGGTGATGTTGTCATACAGAGTAATCGTGTCGCCTGCCACCGCCGTCTCATAAGCGTCATGAAACGCTGTTTCATCTCTCGCCTCGAGGTCACCCACCGCAAACACCGCGGGTGCACAGAACAGCGTGAGCGAAAGGATTATGACCAGTGAAACAGTAAGTGAAAACAGCCTTTTTACGCATAGGTTTTCCTTTATCATGGTATTCTCCTCAATCCGATATAGCTTCATAACTCATATATGGAATTGCGAAAACATAATACCATAAAAAGGGTAATGTTTCAAGCAAAAGGTATGTGAAAAGAGCGCATAATTCAGCCCTGCGTACCTTGAAATCCGTTAAACCACGCCCGTTCCGCAAAGCCCTTTTTATCGGTGCGGGGCTTAACCTCCTGCGCCGCAGTGCCCACCGGCAACAGGCATACCAAACGGTATTGCTCGGGGACATGAAGCAGCGTTGCTATCTTGCCTGCAATATCATCCTCGTCGGTGATATGCCCTTCGTACCAGCAGCTTTCGTAGCCTAAGGCTTTAATTGCCAAAAGCATGTTCTGTATTGCCGCGGAATAATCGTGCACGTAGTAGCTTCTGTCACGGTACGCGATAATTCGCTGCGTCAATACGCAAATAAAAGCCGGGGCGGTTTGGCAGATGGGGGGATCGAGCAGCACTTTTATCTCCCGCACCAATTCGGGGTCGTCTACGGCAATCAGCGACGTGGTTTGTTTATTGCAGCCGGACGGAGCGGCAAGACCTGCCTCCATGATTTTGATTAAATCGCCGCGCGGTACGCTGGTATCTTTATATCTTCCTCTATAACTAGACCGTTGCTCGATAATGTCTAATGCGCTTTTTAAGGTTGCACTCATTTATGAATCCTCCTAGGTTATAGATTGCTTGCGTATCGGTGCTCCATTTAATTACGCTACATCATAAGCCGTAGAATCTGTACTTCATGCGCCGTGATTACGCAAAAGCGCTAGCCATTTCCTTTGCCTGTGTGCATAAAAGCGTCTCGCCCAAAGCGTTACAAGCGGCGTTTTCCATCCGGCGTAGATTTCGACCTTGTCCTTGTATCGCAGGCTGTTATCATCCAAGGGCTCGAGTGTTATTGTGTGATTCCATATCGGCACATGGGGGTTACTTTCATTTGTGTAAATACGGTTTGTGTTTTCGTCAAACTCAACCACCTTTATCGTGTGGTCACCAAACGGGATAACGCCAAACAGCTTAAAGCGAAACGAAAAGGTCTTGCCCACTTTCCAAATGAAATCGTCGCTTTCGTTTACGGGGGTAAAGGTCGCATACGGTGCTGCGATGTACTGCAGGGTTTGTATGGCTTTGAGCTTGTCGAAAACCACCTTTGCGGAAGCGGGAAATACCGAGGTCTTAATGACCATTTTGCTTTTCATCAGTCGTTACCTTCCGTGTCTATGTTCTTAGTATTTTCTCCATGGCTTTGCCCTTTGCCAGCTCATCAATCAGTTTATCGAGATATCGGATTTTTCGCATCGTTTCGTCCTTTATTTCCTCCACCCGATATCCGCAGATAACCCCTTTAATCAGTGTAGCGTTGGGGTTAAAAAGGGGCGCATCCTCAAAGAACGTTTGCATATCCACGTTACTATTTATTTGCTGCTGCAATGCGTTTTCATCGTAGCCGGTAAGCCAAACGATGATTTGATCCACCTCACCCTTCGTTTTGCCTTTTCTCTCTGCTTTTTGCACGTAAAGGGGGTAGACCTTTGAAAAAGGCATGGAGAAGATACGCGGTTTTTCCATCTTCAAACACTCCATTGACTAAAGAATAAAGGGGTTGTGAACAAAAACAGGACGCCTATAATCGGCACGCAATCTGCTCAATATGCCTGCTATCGGTACCGCAACAGCCTCCAAATATCTTCATATCACTGATGTCACGCAGTGTAAGCATCTCTGTTGCGAAGGGAACCGGCTCGGAACACTTTAGATCCGATGCGTTATCCAGTTCAGCGTAAGAGAGGGGCGATGTGTTCGCCTGAATACCTAAGAATCGCTTTCTCACGTTGGCGTTCTGATTAAAGGGCTGCAATAATGCCTCGTAAACAATGCTTGGGTGAACGCAGTTTGTCATATAGCAGACGGGCTTAACACAAACCGAGTGATCAATTTCAGCGATAGCTTGAGCGATCGTTGTACCATCCACCAGCTTGCCGTCCTTTTGTATCGTGAAGCTGATGATATATGGCAGCCCTGTTTGAGACATTGCCTGTGCCATGCCCTTTGCTTCCGGCAGGGTTGGCATGATACCGGCAAATAGAAAATCGACGTTTGCCTTGTAGAACAGGTCGCACTGCCATTTGTGAAACGATTTGGCTTCCTTTTGATGCAATGCGTTTTCGCCCGTATACGCATCGCCCTTGCAGCCCATTAGTCCCCCAATATACATCTCTATGCCGCTTTCTCGCTGCAATTCACGAAGGAACTTCACATTGTCTTGAATAATGCTTGCATCGCCGCCCGACCATCCCACACGTTCCCTGTTTGCACGGCGGGTCGCTGTGGTTGCCAAAAACGGCAGTTCGTACCGTTTGGCTATGCTTATATATTGTTGCCAAAGCTCTTTTAAAGCAGCGCGACCGTTCTCGTCATATACAAGCCTTGCCCACGCGACATCATCGTCAGGGCTTAAACCGTACTCTCGCTTTAAGCGTTCCCCTAAAGCGCCTTCCATCAAAATAGCCCGCTTATTGTTAATACAATTTTCAAATTCCATTTGCATATACGCACCCATCAAATATAGCATAGAAGCAATCATAGCAATTGCCAACAAGGGTAGGGCAAACACCAAATCGGGTGCCGCGAAACATTCCAAAACAAAGCGCCCTGCCCCCGCCGCATATCCTCTCGTTGCATTGCAGTAATATTATAGCATTTTTTAGGGCGCAAAAAAAGGCATGCCTTCCCACTTGCGGAAGGCATGCCTTATTCTGGCGGAGCGGGTGGGATTCGAACCCACGGTACCGTGAGGTACAACTGATTTCGAGTCAGTCCCGTTATGACCACTTCGATACCGCTCCATATTCTTTTTGCGATGAACGCTTTCGTATTATAGCAAAACAGGCGCGCAAAGTCAATGCCCGTAGAGGTGGGGATTTTGCCCGTTTTTTGCTTGCCACAGCAGGGTTTGTTGCCATTCCTGCCCGCAAAACAAGTCGGCTACTACTCGGTTGTTCTTCGGTAAACAATCCACAATTTCGAAAGGTCGGCACTTATTTCTTAAAGAACCTGCACAAACGGTATGCTACAATAGTACTCGAAATAATATGTGCTTTTATGGATTCGTGCGTGAAAAACAAAGGAAGTGGCACGAATCGCGGAAAGGAATGAACAGACTAAGCAATGGCGATGAAACTGACAGACTACATCGGGCAATACAAAAAGAACTTCTTCTTTGCGCCTGTACTCACAGTCGCAGAATCCTCGGCGGAGCTACTATTGCCCCTGTTGATGGGAATGGTAGTAGACGGGGGAATCAACAAGCAAA
>JAEZDF010000085.1 GCA_023429685.1 Bacillota bacterium | reverse complement strand
ACACCGGGTTGTATGAAGCCCAAGCGATGTCTGTTGTAGAAAACGGGGCAAGAAGAAAGTGAAACATTTCGTCTTTAACTATAAGATCCACCGTATTGGTCGGTAAAAAAAGGCGATAGATACTGTTCTCTGTTATAAGGTATACCAGCGTTCCGTTGGTGTTTATTGCCGTCATGAGATGCTCTGATTCATAAATGGTTTGCGTCGTCCACTCTTGCGTGTCTATCTTAACGAGAAAATAACCGTCATATACCAAAAGAATTTCGTGCTCTGAAAAAGGCGTCCAGTTTGACACCTTATTTAATATTTCTATTTTTGTACCGTCTTGCAACACCTTGTACAGGGTGTCAAAATGGTAGTCGTCCTTAAACGCAATCTGACCATTCTCCCACTCGGTACAGGTCGGCTCTATATACTCGCTGTTTTGAGAAAGATACTCCTCAAGTGCTTCATTATTCGAAACGGTGCCAGACACAGCATCTTCCGGCTTTTTGTTAATTAAGCCCTCGCGCCCCGGCATACTCCCTACGGCACAGCCGACCAAAAGGCACACGCATAATGAGACTATCGCTAATAACTTTTTCATAATACACCTCTTTATTAAGCCTCCCGTGTTCTGCGATTGGATGTAACGCTTACCCATTCTATTCATCCTCAAACAGGCACACCAGCTCAAAGGAGACTGCCCGGTCCACATCCTCTGTCACGCTGTCGGGTATCGCATAGGTCAATCCGTTTTGGCAATCGGTAAGCTGCCAGGATGCTAGTATATAATTTAAGCAGTGGTCTTTATTAAACACCCGAATAACAGAATGGGACCCACCAAGCATGCCTACTGCAGGTGGAGTTTGCTGCACCATACGGTTGAGATTATCCAAAACCCTTACCTTTGTGCTGCTACTCCGTAACAGCACAGGGGGAAACAAATTCCCGTAATTCATTCTAATAATGATTGCATCGTATTCATCCGCAAAAAAATCGGTCTTGTGTATCGCACTGTTTCCCTTGTCGTCGGGGGCAAGCTGATAATTAAACGGGTCAAATGCGGGTAGCTCGGGTATCTTGTTCTGCTGCTCGCTTAAATGTTCAAACGCAGCCACCGTAAACGCCGAAAGCTGTGATGCAAACATAGTACCGGGCAGCCCAAGCCCAAGATAATACGTTTTTCCGCCCTGCTCGGTGTAAATCACTTCGTTTTCGTATACGGTATATTGGTAAGAAACACCCGCCTCCGTCACACAGAGCGTCACCCTTGCCAAATCCTCCGGCGGCGAGGGGTGCTCGTTTACCGCGTCCCGCAAATGGAGTTCGGTTAAAAAATCCGAGCCAAGGTGTTCGGGCGACAAAACAAGCGGGATGGATGTTTTGCCGTCTATCTCAGCCTGTGCGGTAATGATATAATCACCGTAGTTGTTCTTTCTTCCGTCGTGGTCGTCAAAGCGTTTGAGTAAATCCGCGTCGTCCCCCCAGTTAATTTCGGGTTCTGTGCGTTTGCTCTCTACCTCCGCACTGACATCGTCCTCGTTATTCCTATGTACCACACTCTCTCCCCCGCCGTCGTCCAACGCCGACACCTGCCTTTGCCCGCTGCAGGCGGCAAGCGCAATACATAGGGACAGCATCATAACCGCCCACACCGCAGTCGTCCTGTAAAACCCGCTCATTGCAAACCCTCGCTTTCTGACTAGGGCGTTTCCTGTGCTTCTAACTGTTATAACGGATGAGGGGATACTTTTGTGACACGGTTACTATAATAATTTAAAATTATTACCAAAAACCCGCGCGTGTTTATTTGCAATCTCTATAATTTCGGCACGAAAACCATCAATAATATTGTCTATTAAATTAGGGGGACAGCCTTACACCCAAAAAGGGCGTAGACCGAAGTCTACGCCCTTTTTGGGTGTTGATAGCGAGCATCTTACAATGGAGGATGCTCATTGAAATCGCAGTATTGCGAGAGGTAAGTATGTTTAGTAGCTCTTGGAGACCGATTTGCTGAAGTTTTCTACCAGACTGGTGCCAATATAGGCGTAGTAGGTGGTGTATAGGCGATAGGTGCGCCCGCTGGTCACCGAGTAGGTCTCGTACTGTGAGGCATAGTTTGTGTTTTCGTTTGTGGTAAAGGTGGTCAGGGTCGTCCAGCTGCCGTTTTGATAATACTGAAGGCTTGAGACAATCTTAACCTTGGTGATGGAGGATGTCGCACTCATGCTGGCCGAGCAGGTCGCGGTACCGCCCGAGATGCTCAGGTTTTGGTTGGAGCTGCTGATATAGATGTTCATTGGGGCAATAATCGCATCCGAAGGGTCGAGGATTGGCGCATTCACAGCAAAGACTGTAACAGATAGAAGACACACGCACACAAGCAGGGAAAAAGCTCTTTTCAGTACAACTTTCATTGATATAAATCCTCCCCTAAACTAGCGTTACTATTAATAACGTTTGAAAGGGCGATTTTGTGACAGCTTTTTCGTAAATTTTTTAAAAAATTATTTTATTCGACAATTTTCAGCTGTCTTCACCACATCCTCCATGCTCAACGTGCCCACGATGTTAAGCGCAAACCGAGACGAGGTGTCCACCATCAAAAGGTTTATTCCCGTATCCTTGCTGGCGATAATCGTGTCCAAGCCTTGTATCTCGGTCTCGGTCATCTGCGCATTTTCTGTGTCGAGGGAAATGTTCGCCCCCTCTTCATATGTATGCAGCGAAACGATGAACATACCCCCGCTTGGATTGCGATACACCCGCATCAGCAACACTGGGTTTTGCTTCGTGTCCGCCAGCGTATAGCCCTCTGGAATATACTCCAGCACATAATCGGTAGGGATCACGGCATCCTCGGTGGGGCTGTCCGGGTCAGCGCGCAGGTAATAATCGGTCATCTCCTGATACACCCGTTTTGCAAACGATATAATCGGCGCGCGAACAGCCTGCACGCTCATCGCCGCGGCAAAGAGCGTTAATATGGCGACAAGCGGTACCAATATACGCAGACGAAGGCTCGTGCCGGTAATCGGCACCCTGCCCGCCACGCGGTTTTGCAGCTCTTTTCTGCGGGCGCGGTACCCCCGTGAAAAACGGTGCTTGGGCAGAGCGGTATATTCGTCCAGATAAGAGGAAACACCCGCCTCATGCCCCCTCGCGGCATCAAGGAGCGCTGCTTTTAGCGTATAATTGGTCGGCATCGTGATTCATCTCCTCCAGTAGTTTAATCACCGCCTTTTTGGCGCGGCTCACCCGTTGGCGCACGGCACCCGGTGAAATGCTTAGGATATCCGCAATCTCGTCACCCGAGTAGCCGTGCAGAAACCGCAGCGTAAAGATATCAAGGTGATCCGGGTTAAGCTGTTTGAGCCCATTGGTAAGCTGCTCCAGATATTCGGCTTCAATCACCTTGTCCAGCGGCAGATCGTCGGTGTCTTCCCGCTCCGGCGACAGGGCATCCTCAAACACCTCGTGATGCTCCGCCCGCTTGCGGTACAGATCGATTGCTGCGTTCTTAACTATAATAACGGTTAAGGCCCTCGTTTTGTGACAGGTCACGTCAGAAATTTTTGGAAGATACCGCACAAGCTTTAAAAATGCGTTGTGTACGGCGTCTTCGGCAAGGTACTCGTCACGCACAATGTCGTAGGCGATGTGGTACATCGCGCTTTCGTAATGACGGTAGAGTGCCGTAAACGTTTCTTTTTCACTTTCCGTATCTAGTAAAGACAGGTAAAAGGCAAGCATCACAGTCTCTCCATTTCTATTGGTGTCGGTGAGGGGTATCCGTTTTGCGCAATACGGGACTGCACGAAAACTAAAATGCTTAGTAAGGTCTACCTTTGCTCTAAACCAATTATAGTATAATCGAGTGATTTATCAACAAAGCGAGTGAAAAATATGGGCAAACAGGTAAAAATTCCTCAAAAAAATAAAAAAGGGGAGCGAACCGTCCGTTCGCTCCCCTGTATTTGTTGCCCGTTATTCCGGCAGTACGCCGTTTTCAATGTCTGCGATGATGCCAACGCGGCGGGCATGACGTCCGCCTTCAAACTGCGCCTTGACAAACTCCTCGGCGATCATCTTGGCAAGCTCGGTGCCCACCACGCGCGCCCCAATCGAGAGTATGTTTGCGTCGTTGTGCATCCTGGAAAGACGTGCGGTGTATGGCTCGCTGCAGTTGACGGCGCGAATGCCCTTTACCTTGTTTGCCGCCATCGAGATGCCTGCACCCGTGCCGCATATAATAATGCCGAGGTCGCACTCGTTTGCAGCAACCGCCCTTGCGGTGCGATAGCCTGCCACGGGGTAATCCGGGCAAAAGCCGTAATCCACCGTCTCAAAGCCGAGGCTGGCGATGTGCTCCATCAGCGCGTTCTTTAAGTCGGTTGCAGTGTGGTCGCACGAAAACCCGATCTTCATTCCTTGTTCCATCCCTTTCCTGACCGCGTGCAGAAAAAACACGCAGTGCTTGCCTGTTATACCCCGCGTACTGGGCGGGATAAGTATTCCGTGTTGTGCTGCAAGTTACGTACATAGCCGGTCGTAGGTTACTATTTGCGCCTGCTTGCGGCGGGAACCTTGCCCGCAAAGTATACGCAGCCCCTTTTTGGTACAGCATAACGATAGCACGATTTAACCAAAAACGCAAGCCGTCGTCCGTGTAATTTGTATGTCCGCGCGTAGTGACCATTCATTGACGGCGCGGGGCAAATGGGGTATCATTATTGTGGGGAAGCAGTGGTGTATCGACGCAGTATGACGCGACCGCGGGCTGTTTTTCTTAACCCTTACCATCGCGGTACCGTCCGATTTCACATGCTTGGGCGCAGGATGTGCCGATAGACACCTTTGTGCGCTGAGGGACATGGCGTACGTGCTGACAGTTTTACAGCAAAAGACAGATACCCAGTGGGGCGGTTGTTGCGGTTTCGTATTGAGCCGCGCGCGATACTATAAAGCAAAGGATGTGCGCAAAACGATGGAAACCATCATGCAACTGATACAGGATTACGGGCTGCCCGCTGTTTTTATACTGATAACGCTCGAATATGCCTGCCTGCCCGTGCCCAGCGAGATCGTACTGCCCTTTGCAGGTGCCGTCGCCGTGGGGACGGGGGTGGGGTTCCCTGTGATACTCCTGCTCGCAACCGCCGCGGGTCTGACGGGCTCGTTTATCTGCTATCTAATCGGGCGTTACGGCGGCGTTGCCGTGATGCATAAGCTGGTTACGCGTTTTCCCAAGATGAAGCCGGGGCTTGACTACGCCCAGCGGCAGTTCGATAAGTACGCACTGCTTTCGGTTGGGCTTGGCAGGGTGATTCCGCTTTGCAGAACCTACATCTCATTTATTGCGGGGCTGGGTCGGCAAAACCCCGCTGCGTTTGCGCTCTCGTCCCTAGCGGGCATCGTGGTATGGAACAGCGTGTTGGTGGGCGTGGGCTACTACTTTTCGGAAAACTGGCAGACGATTATAACCTACTATGAGGAATACAAGATTATTGTGATTATTCTTGCGGGGCTTGCACTTATCGCGTTTGGTGGGTATAAGTATTACAAACACACCAAGGCAAAAAAGGCGAGTGAGCCCAAGCAATAAGATAGACACTTCGATTTTGCGTTTGTGCGATACACTCGTTTCCCCCACCCGCATTGTTTATGAGAAGGAAGGTCGTTTATATGCGTAAGACCAAAATTATCTGCACGCTGGGTCCCAGCTCCAACACGGCGGATATGATTCAAAAGCTGATTCTTGCCGGCATGGATGCCGCGCGTTTTAATTTTTCGCACGGCGACCATACGTCGCACAAGCTGGTGTTTGACACATTGGTACAGGTTAGGGAGGAGCTAAATCGTCCCATCCCCGCCATTTTAGATACCCGCGGACCTGAGGTGCGCATCAAGACCTTTGAAAACGGCAAGGTGACGCTTACGCCCGACCAGAGCTTTATGCTGACGGGACGGGATGTACAGGGCGACGAAACGATGGTGTCGGTCACCTACGAGGGGTTTGCAAAAGATCTGCGCGCAGGCGGGCGGGTGCTGATAGACGATGGGCTGATAGAGCTTGAGGTGGAACGCATCTCGGGCGACGATATCCACTGCCGCGTGATTAACGGCGGTGTAGTAAGCGACCGCAAGGGCATTAACGTACCGGGCACGGCGCTGAGCCTACCGTACCTAAACGCCCGTGACCGCGCCGACATTGTGTTTGGCATACAGACCGGCTTTGATTTTATCGCGGCATCGTTTGTGCGCTGCGCCGATGATGTGCTGCAGATCCGCCGCATCTTAGACGAGCACAACTGCCACTCGATTAACATCATCTCTAAGATAGAAAACCCACAGGGTGTCGAGAACATCGACGAGATCATCCGCGTATCCGACGGCATTATGGTCGCGCGCGGCGACATGGGCGTAGAGATCCCGCTTGAGGACGTGCCTGTGCTGCAGAAGATGATTATCAAAAAGGTGTACAACGCGGGCAAGCAGGTGGTTACCGCCACCCAGATGCTCGACTCGATGATGAAGAACCCCCGTCCCACCCGCGCGGAGGCAACCGACGTTGCCAACGCCATCTATGACGGCACCAGCGCCATCATGCTCTCAGGCGAGACGGCGTCGGGGCTGTACCCCGTTGAGGCGGTGCGCACCATGGCGCGCATTGCCGAAAAGACCGAAAGTGACATCGACTACGTGAAGCGATTTAAGACACAAGGCTTTAATGTGCATACCGACGTGACCAACGCCATATCCCACGCCACCTGCACCACCGCGCACGACCTTGGCGCTGCCGCCATCCTGACGGTGAGCAAATCGGGGCGTACGGTGCGCATGATATCCAAATACCGCCCCAACTGCCCGATCGTGGGCTGCACGACCTCCGAAGAGGTGTGCCGCCAGATCAACCTTTCGTGGGGGGTGGTTCCGCTGCTGCTTGAGGAACAGAACACCGCCGACAGCCTGTTTGAAAATGCGGTGGATAAGGCGCAGAAGGCGGGCATTGTAACCGACGGCGAGCTTGTTGTCATAACAGCGGGCGTGCCGCTGGGCATTTCGGGCACCACCAACCTGATGAAGGTTCAGGTGGTGGGGCACGTGTTGGTTTCGGGTAAAGGCGTAAGCACGGGTGCAAGCGTATGCGCAAACCTGTGCGTATGCAATACCGAGGAAGAGGCGCTCGCAAACTTTAAAGATGGTGACATCCTTGTAATACCCCAAACCTCAAATACGCTGCTGCCCATCCTCAAAAAGGCGAGCGGTATTGTCACCGAGTTGCCGGGGCAGAACAGCCATGCCGCCATTGTCGGGCTTAGTTTGGACATCCCCGTGATTGTGGGGGCGGAAAATGCGACCCGCATCCTGAAATCGGGCACGGTGGTTTCCATCGACGCGACGCGCGGGATTGTATCTTGCAATTAACAGGGAAAATCAACCACTATATTATATGCACCTATTTAACAAATATTAGTTCAAGTAATTTAACAAAACGACAAATAAAAGCAATATAAAACAAAATTATCAAACGGTTCTTGACCTTTCCAAACAGTCAGGGTAATATATTACTAAAGCGTTAACAAGTTTAGCGTGATTGTTTTAGGGAGGACATTATTATGAAAAGCAAAACGACAACACTGATCCTTGCAATCCTTCTCGGCGGACTTGGCGTAGACCGTTTTTATGTGGGCAAAATCGGAACAGGAATCCTCAAGCTCATTACTTGGGGAGGAATCGGCATCTGGTGGTTGGTTGACATCATCCTGATTGCAACCGGCAAGTACACCGACAAAGACGGCAACGCGCTCGCTGGTTAATTACTCTTTATATTGCAACACAAAGCCCTGTATAAAATGGGGCAAAGTGCCGTGGATGACGCAATGTTGTTCACGGTGCTTTTATGTAAAAAGCGCATTGCCCGCCGACAGACCCTACAGAAAATTAGCCTGTGAAATGTCCAAATGAAACTGATTGCATACTTTATTACAAATTTACTATCATTGCAGAAAAAAACGCGTTACAACATCGTTATACTATAATACAACCTGTCCGCCCCCACCCGCGCACGGTGCGCGAAAAGGGGCATGGCAAGGAGAAAGAATGACAGTATGAAAAGATTATCTGTACATATCCTGCGTTGTACGGCGGCGCTTATCACACTTATGCTTTTGCTTGTGTCGCTGAGTGGCTGCTTTTTGCTGCTTGACGACGAAATACTCAGCGAGAGCGAGAGCGGTGAGCTGGGGGATGGCGCTTATTTTGGTCCGGCCGATACCGCAATGAAAATAGAACCGCTGGATCTTACATCGATGGTGGATTTTTCGCCGATGGAGCCCGCTTCTGTTACCGTGATGATGATGCTAAACGGTTCCGACCTTGAGAGCGACGGCGGCATGGCGACCGATGACCTGATTGAGATGCTGGAGAGCGGGTTTGACGAGCAAAACGTCAACGTCGTCATCCTTACGGGCGGCACGAATCAGTGGCAAAACGACGTGGTAAGCCCCGGCTGCGCGCTTTATTACATCAGCGGTGGGGGTCTTGTATCGATTGGAGAGCTCGGTGAGTTCAACATCGGCGACCCCGCGCTGTTGGCGGGGTTTCTGAACTTTGGCTATACCATGTTCCCCGCGCAGAAGCAGGGGGTTATTCTGTGGAACCATGGCGGCGGCTCGGTAATGGGCTACGGCGTAGACGAGCTGTTTGACTACGACTCGCTCACCCTTTCCGAGCTTGCGTCCGCGTTTGCAAGCTCGCAGGCGGCAGACGAGCGGATGGAGTTTATCGGCTTTGACGCGTGCTTGATGGCGACGCTGGAGACCGCCTGTGTGGTAAGCCCCTATGCACGTTACCTGATTGCCTCGGAGGATCTTGAGCCGGGCTACGGGTGGGACTACACCTTTTTGCGTGACCTCGGAGAAAACCCCGATATGAGCGGGAAAGAGCTGGGTATCTTTATCTGCGATTACTTCCACGATTTTTACGAACTGAACCTGCCCGACGAAAGCACCACGCTTTCGGTGATAAACCTTGACCGTGTGGCCGAGGCGGCAGAGGCGTTTGACCTGTTTGCCCTGCAGGCAGGGGAAGCTCTGGCGGACGGGCAGTACAGCACCATCGCAAAGGCAAGGGGCAAGACCCGATCGTTTGGCGATATGGGTGCACATGGCGGCGAAACCGACATGATTGACGTTGCCCATCTGGCACAGCAGATGAGCGACGTTGTGCCCGAACAGGCGACCGCGCTGCAAAATGCGATTGCACACGCGGTGGAGTACAACGTGTATTCACAAAATCAAGAGAATGCATCGGGGCTTTCGGTATACTTTCCGTTTGCATCTAAAGACGATGCGCCCGATTACGTAAATGTATATAAGGGCATTGGGGTATTGCCCGACTACACGAACTTCATTATCGATTTTACCAATATTCTAACGGGCAGCGCCATCGCAAACATTGAGGTTGCGGGCAATGCTCCGGTGCAAAACGAGGACGGCAGTTATGAGATTGTGCTTACGCCCGAGGAGCTTGCCGACATCTACGAGATCTACTTTACGGTGTGGCAGATGGAGGAAGAAGTCGCAGACGGGGTGTACAACTACATACAGCTCGGCGAGAGCAGCAAGGTAGATATTGCCCCCGACGGCACGGTGCTGACCGAGTTTGACGGCTACTGGACAGCACTCAACGACTATTGGGCGTGCCTGTATGAGATCGATTCCTCCAGCCGCGGCACCCGTTACGCCATCCCCGCGCGACTGAACGGGCAGGACGTGGATCTGATCGCGCTGTACAGCGACACCTACCCCGACGGTATCATTCTTGGTGCGGTGCCCAACAACAGCGACACCTACGACATGCCCGCCAAGAACATGATACAGATTAAGGACGGCGACAAGCTGGCGCTGTACTACTACTACGAGCTGTTTTACGACGATGGGGCGGTAGTGCCTGAGGATATGGACGAGACCGGCTGGTATGAAGGCGAGGAGTTTACGGTGTCGGGTCCGCTCGTGCTTACCCAGTACGAGGCAGACGACGGCGATTACCTGTACGGGTTTGCCGTGGTAGATACCCAGATGAACGTATGGTACACCGATTTTATTGAGGTAGAGGTCTATTCCGAGTAAAGCGGAATGATGTTTGCGTTTATCACCATGTAAAGACAGGAGCCGCTCTTTTGCGGCTCCTGTCTTTTGCGTACAGCCATACGCTCATTGTGGTTTTAAGTAGGGTTTTGTGCCTTGTGTGGGGACAGGTATCAAGCAGAAAAAAGGTTTACCATGAATTTATTCGCATTATTTTGCGCGGCGAGGGATAAAACCCCCTTTTTATTGCCACTGTTTTTTTAAAGTGGTATAATCAATCAAGATATAACTCTAGTAATCATTCGCCCCATCTGCCGGATAATGGGCGTACCAATAACAACAAGCGAGGTACATGCGATGAAAAAGGCAGGGATTTTAACCTCACAGGAACGGTACAAGCAGGCGTTTTTAATCGGTCTGC
>JAEZDF010000007.1 GCA_023429685.1 Bacillota bacterium | reverse complement strand
CGATGATGGTGTTGCCGTCCACCATATCCTTAATCTTCTGAATGGTGGAGTCCATCAGACCTTTAATCGGATGTTCGCTCATTGTTGCCAGCTCCATTCTCGCCGCAGAGTGCGGCTTTTGATTGGGGTTTTCGGTTACTATAATGCCTTTTAAACAGGTTGAAAATACCTAAAAACACTAATTAGAAACAGGGTCTTGTGCCTTTTTGGGGGGCGGTTGCGCAGCGACTTCGGTCTCTTGACTTTTTCGTTTTATCATATGCTTCAGCAGCCGAACGCCAAACCTGACGGCTGCAGCGACTGCAGTACCCAGCCTAACATGCAAATGCGCCAAAAAAAAGATATCCCCTTCGGGCGCATAGTAGTTTGGCAGTATCTGAACATCGGGCCTGCATACCGATCGAAACGATTCGTGAACCCATCCGTACAACCCGTATACAAATGCGTTAAGCCTGCCCGCCTCAAAGGCGGCGTCGGCGGGATTGTCCGCCGTTACGTCCATATACAGCTCCAAGCGGGTGATGCGCCCTTTGGAAAGGGTGCGTTTTACAACGGGCGAAACCGACTCGGTTGCAATCTTTACCCATGACACGATGCCGAACAGGTTCTTTTGGTCAAGCGCCTCCTCCTGTTGCTTTGCCTTGTCATCCTTTTTTTTACTCTTCTTTTGCTTTTTACGCTTCTTCTTTTTTTCGGTCTGGGGCATTATGTGATAGCAAAACAATAGATACCGCGCTTCTATAAAAAGCTCTTTGTCGTATTTTAAGATGACGCGTATCGGGGTGATAAGCAGCAAAAAAAGCACAATCACTACACCAAGGATAATCCATCCCGCCATATTGATGATTCCGCCTCCTTTGCCCGCGTGACAGTTATGATACGTGTTCTACCTTGCCATGCCCACCGTTTCCAGCTCGGTTTGCAGTTCGTCCTCCGGCGTATAGTCTGTCGGTGGTTGTTCGTCAGGCGAGTCCTCCGCATCCTCTTGAATCGGGGGTAACGCGTCAAGGGAATCTATTCCGAAGCAACGGAGAAAATGGGCGGTCGTGCGGTACGCAATCGGTCGCCCGGGCAGCTCAAGGCGCCCCGCTTCCTCCACGAGCGATTTGTTAACTAGGTTTGTGACAACGCCCGAGCTGTCTACCCCGCGCACCTGTTCCACAAAGCTCTTTGTCACTGGCTGGTTGTATGCAATAACGGCTAGCACCTCCATCGCCGCGGGGGAAAGCTGCGTATTGCGGTTTGCCGCTAGCACCTTGTGAATCACCTCGCCGTACACGGGACGGGTGGTTAGCTGGTATGCCGTGCCCAAACGTAAAACAGTAAGCGCCGTACCCTCTAGGCGGTCCCCCAACGAGCGGATGACACGGTCAAGCTCCTTGGGTACAATGCCGAGCTCTTCGCACAGCTTGTCCTGTTCTATCGGGTCGCCGCTTGCAAACAGCACCGCCTCTATCTTATTCTCAAGCTCTCGTAATTCCATGCCGTGTGTCCTCTCCCCCGTATTCATGTCATTTGCCGCAATCTAGTATTGTACGGCGTCGGGTGTTCATGCAAAAAGCAGACGCCATCGTCAAGCTATGGTTGGGTGGTTTCCCCCGTCATTTGCCTTTGCTTTTTTAATAAACTGTACCTCTTTGCCGGTGTCGTCCACCTCAAGACGTCTTGACTTAACCAGCTCAAGCACCGCAAGAAAGGTCGCCACCAGCTCACTGCGATCCTTTGCGTCCTTAAACAGGCTGCTAAATCGCTGATTGGAGCGTTTGTACAGCTTTCGCATGATTTTAAGAATACAGGAGGCAACCGACACAACGCGGCGCTGCACAATGCCAGAAAACGCGGAGGCGGGCGGCGGAAGGCGGCGCAGGCTTTTACCCGACACGCTCGCGTATGCGGCTACAAGCTCCGCTGCCTGATGGGTAAAGCCGTAGGTCTCATCCACCTCTAATTGTATGGGCTTTGCGGTAAAGATGGCTCCGCCCACATATTGACCGGCAAGCTCTGCGGCAACACGCTTCATCATCGCGTACTCAAGCAGTTGTCCTGTCAACTCGCGGCGCAGTTGTTCGCCTTCATCGTGGCGGGGCAGTAGCATGGCGGATTTGATGTGCACAAGGCGTGCTGCCATCTCTAAAAACTCACTCGCAACCTCCAAATCCTCGCGGCGAAGCTGCTCGATGTACTCTGTGTACTGAGAGACCAGTTCAAAGATAGAGACGTCATAGATATTAAGCTTGTGCTTTGAAATCAGGTGCAGCAGAAGGTCGAGCGGACCCTCAAAGCTCTCGAGCTTAAACGACATCTTATCCGTCACGTTATCTCAAACTCCTTTTTAGAATATCCTGTTAATCTATATCAGATTGATAATTGTCGAAAACGGTACGGTCAAAAGGTCAAGCAGGTTGTACATCTGCCCGATGACAATGGAAAGAGGCCCGGACAGCACGCCGGTAAACAGCAGCGCAAATACCCCAAGCATAATGATGCGCTCATAGCGCATGATGCCATAGTACAGCTTGTCAGGCAAAAATAGCCCCAAAATCCGCGACCCGTCCAGTGGCGGTATGGGCAGAAGGTTGAATACACCAAGTGCTGTACTGATATAGGCAAGCATATCAAATATTTGAATCACATTGTAAACGGCTTCAGGCATATTCCTGCCAAAAACCAGCACCAGCACCTTTTGCACGAGCAAAAACAGCATGGTCAGCAGAAAGTTGGACACCGGTCCCGCCAGCGCAACCACTGCCATGCCGCGTTTGGGGTTTTTAAACGCGCGCATGTCCACCGGTACGGGCTTTGCCCATCCAAAGCCGGCGAACAGCACCATGACCGTACCAAGCAGGTCAAGATGCCGCAGCGGGTTTAGGGTCAGTCTGCCCATGCGGCGCGCGGTGGTGTCGCCTAGCTTATCCGCCACAAGCGCGTGGGCAAGCTCGTGCACAGGCAATATTGCAACCACCGCAAGCAGGCGGATGGAAAGCTCCAGCAAGCGGTCGACCGATAATGCTGAAAGTAGATTGGACACAGGATGACCTCCCGTCATATAGTAAAACGGCGGGGGCATAGCCCTTACCGACAAAAACAGGTAAATTTTTAATCAATAGTTTTATTATAAATTGTTAAAAGCGAAAACACAATAGCGTTCACAGTTTATTCAGGTGATAGAGACAGTGCGTTAATACCACCGAGCGGGCGCGTTACACTTCTATTTTTGCGCTAAAAAACATAGCCTTTTGTATATCGTCAATAATCCCCCTTAACCGCGGGTGTCGCACGGCTTGCATTCGCGACCGCACAAAATTTGTGCGGTGAAAAATGAACTCATTTTAATGTTTGTTGGGTATGGTGTCTGTTGTCAGGGGAGCTTTCGGATTGCTCTTAGATTGCTCTGTGGTGGTGATATGCTTTTGAACAGCATAGTCGATTTCGTTAAAAAAAGGCTGTTTGCGGTAGGCGTTGTGCTGCTTTGTATCGCCCTAGTCGTGAACGTCATTCTTCTGCTCATGCCCAGTTCCGATACCCTGCGGGCATCCGCTCAGGGGAGTACCGGGGATGATGTGCAACAAACGAAAGAGGACGACTATATTAAGTGGGTGGATTTTACCGTCACCTCCGCAGCGATGGAAAGGGCACTGAAGCTTGATATTGAAAGCCACGATGGGGACTCCCCGCTTAACTGGATTGAGCTTTTGGCGTATCTCGGCGCAAAATACGGCGGCAATTTTAAGAGATACAAGGCAAAGGACATGGATGCGCTGGTACAAAAGCTGAGCAGCGGCGTGGCGATGCAGGAGCTGACCGCCGACATGAAATACTACGATTACTATTACGAAGCATACGATGCGGTGCTGGGGGGACTGGCGGGAACGTATCAGATACAAACGGCCGACTCGCTGGAAAACGGCACGGTGGTTTATGAGGAAAAGTATGGATTAAAGGCATACTCCCCCATTGCGTACGGGTACTGTTACTCGCATTACGATGATTTTGGAAACTCCCGCTCCTTCGGCTTTCGTCGAACCCATCTTGGCAACGACCTGCTGGGCAGCATCGGCACACCGATTGTTGCGGTAGAATCGGGCGTGGTGGAAACGGTGGGCTGGAACCGCTACGGCGGCTGGCGGGTGGGTATACGCAGCCTAGACGGCAAACGGTACTATTACTACGCACATATGCGCAAGAACCGCCCCTACCACGCCGATTTAAAGGAGGGTGCCGTCATTGAGGCAGGCGACATCATCGGCTACCTCGGCATGACGGGCTACTCCGATACCGAAAACGTAAACGGTATGTCGGTGCCCCACCTACATTTTGGGATGCAGCTGATCTTTGACGAGTCGCAAAAGGAGGGCAATAACGAGATTTGGATTGACGTTTATCATATTATTGACGTACTTGAGCACCATAAATCCCCTGTTGTGCGGGATGACGAAACAAAAGAATATTATCGCAAGTACGATTTTGTCGATTCCGCGGTAGAAGCGCTTGACGGAAGCATCCCGCAGTTTTCAAAAAATGAAGAGGAAGCAAACGCCGCGTTGTGGTAGTATAGCGATTTACGTCATAGGATAGGGTTATAAGCGCAAACCGGCTCAGCCCGTTTTCGATAAAAACGAAAATGAGCTGAGCCGGAGTTCTGTTTGTGCATACGCAGGGTTACTCGAGATGTGCGCGGTCGAATGTCACGGTGGATATCTTTGCAATCTCACGGTTTTTTGTGAGTACGCGCCACAGTAACAGCGAGATGTAGAAATCCACGCTACTGTGAATGAATGTGCCTACCCCCACAAGCAGAATCACAGAGTAAATAAACGGGGTGTCGTAGTTCTTGGGAGCAAGCAGATTGCCAAAGTAGAACGGAATAACCACCAGTACCTCGCACACCCCGTGAAGCAATGAGATGGCGCCGCAAAAGCCGATGGTCTTAGCCGGGGATAGCAAGGTGTGCGGATGACGTTTGAGCCAGAAGGCACCCGCACAGGCAAACACTACATGTGTAAGCGCGCGAAGCACGATAACAAGCGGAAATCCGCCGAGAAAAAATCCGATTGTGGTGCCGATGGATACCGCGATTGCCACCGCCGGGGAGATAAGCATTGACAGGAACACCGCGACATGGCTTGCCAGTGTAAACGATGCAGGCTCTAACACCACCCTGAGTGGGGAGAACATCGGGATGACAATGCCAACCGCGCAAAGCAGCGCCGCCG
>JAEZDF010000030.1 GCA_023429685.1 Bacillota bacterium | reverse complement strand
ACGCGGAGAAGCTGATAGAAAACCACCTGTTTGCGGCGGACATCGACCCCGTGAGCATCTGCCTTGCGCGGGTGAACCTAACGCTTGCCGCACGCCTTACAAACCCCGCGGTGCTGTACCAAAACCTAAAGGTGACCGACAGCCTGTTTGATTTTGCAGACGAGATGTTTGACCTCGTTATCTCTAACCCGCCGTGGGGCAGCGCGTACGACGACGGGTACAAGGAGCGGCTTCGGGAGCGGTTTGCAAACTCCGAATCGGTGCACATCGAGTCGTTTGCGGTGTTTTTGCTTAAGGCGATACACACCTGCAAGACGGGCGGGGCGGTTTGCTATGTGCTGCCGCAGTCATTCTTAAACGTCATGGCGCATGACCGTCTGCGCGGTCTTGTGGCGCGGCACTGCGATATCTTGCGGGTGAAATACTGGCGCAATATCTTTGACAAGGTGTATGCACCCACCATTACCGTAACCCTACAAAAGCGCAGGGACGATGCCGTTTTGCCCCGCTCGCCTATTGAGGTAGAAAACGGCGCGGAGCATTATTACCTATCCCCCGCGCGGCTTGCACACTCGAGTGTGTTCAACTTCAGTGTGAGCGATGAAAAGAACGACCTTGTTAACAAGCTCGAGGAGTTTCAAAATGCCACTCGACTGGAGGGCAATGCGGATTTTGCGCTTGGCATTGTTACCGGCGACAACAACACGTTTGTGAAGGACCGCCGATACCGCGAGATGGAGCCCGTTCTGCGTGGCACCGACCTGCTTGCTTACACCTACCGCAAGCCCGAGACCTTTTTAAAGTTTGCGCCCGAGCGGTTTCAGCAGGTAGCACCCGAACGGTTTTACCGCGCACCTGAGAAGCTGCTTTATAAGTTTGTGTCCTCCTCACCCTGTTTTGCGTATGACGACAAGCAGACGCTTTCGCTCAACAGCTGCAACATCCTGATTCCTCGCTTTGAAAACATCCCGATTAAATTCATACTCGCCGTACTCAACAGCCTGGTTGCGCACTTCTACTTCTCTAACAAGTTTCAGTCGGTCAAGGTGCTGCGCAGCCACATCGAGGCGATCCCCATCCCCATACCAGATGAGGCGTCGTGTACGCTGGTCTGCGCGCTGGTTGACGAGGTGCTTAAGGTCGACTGCCCCCGTCTGCGCAGTGTGCTCTGCGAGCGCATCGACGACGTTATCATGGGGTTGTTCGACCTCTCCCCCGCTGAGCGCACCCTTGTGCGGACCGATACCGCGTCCGCGAAATAAAACCGAAGTAGTTCGGTGTTATTTTAGTCCATATCGCGCAGTTTACAGCGGCTATTTCTCTATCTCTACACATTAGGAGGAACACAGATGCAGTCTGTAACAGCTGATAAAACAACAAAAAAGGGCAGGATAGTAAAACGGGTTATCCTAATTGCCCTTGTGACAATACTTGTGCTGACCATCGCTTTATTTGCCGCCATCCCTCCCCTTGTAATGGGCGACCTGACAAAGCGCCCCACTAAGATGAATTTCTATGAGCCCGAGCAGTTCGGGGTGGACGCCTCCCGCATTACGCTGCAAACGGAGGATGGACTGAACATCGCGGCATGGACGGTTGCGCCGGAAGACCCAAAAGCGACTGTCATCCTGCTTTCGGGTATTCAAAACCCGTCGGTCACCGGCTTTTTGGGCTACGCAAAGATGCTGCGCGCCCACGGCTACGGCTCGCTGCTGATTGAGATGCGCGCCCACGGCGAGAGCGAGGGCGACGAGGTGCAGTTTGGCATGAGCGAGTACCTTGACGTAAAGGCGGGTGTTGCGTACCTGACCGAGCAGCACGGCGACCTGCCCGTGGTTGTGTGGGGAACCTCGATGGGCGGTGCCACCGCCATCAATGCGATGGGCGAAATCCCCGAGCTTGACGGTTTAATCAGTGCCTCGGCGTACTCCTCGCTGCCCGATATGTTCTGTGACTCGATGGGGATGATGGGTATGCCAGGGGTGTTTGCGGCAATCCAAAAGCCGTTTGTTCATCTGTACTGCCTGCTTACCTACGGCAGCGTGATGACGCGCATTAACCCACTCAATGAAATACAAAAGCTAAATGGTCGCCCCGCGCTGCTGATGCATTCCACCGCCGATTCGCAGGTGCCGTACATTAACCTTACGCGCATCCTGGCTAAGACGGACGAGCCGGTGCAGACCTTTGTGCGCGAGGGGGATTACCACTTTATCGTATACGATGAACTGTATGAAGACCCGATACAGGACGAGGCGTTTTCAGGCGCGGTACTCGCGTTTTTAGAGGAGCATTTCGGTTAACCGTCAAATATTCCAACATATAAAGGGAGCTTCAACGCGAAGCTCCCTTTTCTTTGATTACACTGTTGTTTACTATGCGTTATCCTGTGCAATCAGCAGGCGCAGCGCATCAACCGCAATATCAATCGCCTGCTGTGTGTCGTGAGACTCCGCGCCCGGCAGCCCCTGCTCCGCACGCTCTTGATTCCAGACGCAGTGCAAAACAGCACCCGCGCGTGCGCCAAGTGAAGCCGCCACCGAAAACAGCGCGGCGCATTCCATCTCCGATGCAAGGCAGCCTGCCGCCTTCCACGCGTTCCATTTATACAGCAGCTCGTTGCCCACCGGCATACGGCTTGGCGCGTGCTGCCCGTAAAACGAGTCTTTGCTCTGGGCAACACCGGTGTGTACCCGAACGTCCAGCTTGTGCGCCGCAGTAACCAAGGCGGTTGTCACCGAGAAGTCCGCCACGGCGGGGTACTCGGGCGGCAGGTACTCCTTTGAGGTTCCCTCCATCCGAACGGCAGCGGTAACGGCGATGGCGTCCCCCGCAAGCACGTCGGTCTGCATGCCCCCGCAGGTACCCACCCTCAAAAAGGTGCGCACGCCCGTCATATAAAGCTCCTCTACCGCGATGGCTGCGCTCGGTCCGCCGATACCCGTTGAGGTTACAAGCACCCGCTCGCCCTCTATGGTTCCCGCATAGGTGGTGTACTCCCGATTGCTCGCAACAAATACGGGGTTGTTCAGGGACGCTGCAATCTTCTCCACCCTGCCCGGATCTCCCGGTAAAATGGCGTATTTCGCGCCGTCGGCGGGAGACAGGGCAATGTGGTACATCTTGTTTTCGTTCACCGTACCGTTCACACCTTTTTCGTTTGTTGTAGTATTAAACAAGACCCCGCCTAAGCATCGGCGGGATGCGGCGGGGTCGGATGGTTTAGAACAGGTTCTTCTTTTTGAGGATAAAGGCTATGACAACCATCGCAACCAGCGAAAGCCCGACGGGAAACCAGAAGTTTGGCAGCGGCAGGTTGTTTACATTCATGCCGTAGATTCCGGATATGATGGTGGGTATCGACATGACAATGGTAATGGAGGTAAGCACCTTCATCACGATGTTCAGGTTGTTCGAGATAACCGAGGCGTACGCGTCCATCATGCCAGACAATACATCCGAATAGATGCCGCTCATCTCAATCGCCTGCTTAATCTCGATCAGCACGTCCTCAAGAAGCTCTTTATCTTCCTCATACAGCTTAATAAACCGTCCGCGCAGTATCTTTTCCAGCGTCAGGTCGTTTGCCTTGAGCGACGTAGAGAAGTATACCAGCGATTTTTCAAGCCCGAGCAGCTGAATCAACTCTTTGTTTTTCAGCGATTTGTGCAGCTGCAGCTCCATTAGGTTTGAGATCTTGTCAATCTGTTTGAGGTATTGCAGGTAGCGCACTGAGATGCGAAGCATCAGGGTTAAAAAAAACCGGGTGCGCAGGTGGGTTTGTACGTTCTTTACCATGTTGCCCGCCATCTCGGTGAGAACCGCGTTGTCTTTGAGCGAGATGGTGTATATCGCCTTCTCGGTGATGATGACGCCGATTGGCATGGTGGAGTACAGCATCGTATTCTCGGTCTGTTTTTCGGCTACCGGGACGTCAACAATAACAAGGGTTTGGTCGTCTTCGCTTTCAATGCGCGAGGTCTCCTCTTCATCCAGTGAGCTACGCACAAAGCCCATGTCAAGCCCTAAAGTTTCAACAAGATAGAGAATCTCTTGCTCTGTTGGGCTTACAACACTCACCCAGCAGCCATCCTGCAGCCCCTCTAGGGTAACCAAACGGTTGTCTTCTGTTTTGAGGTATGTAATCAAAAATATCACTCCCTAACGTGCGACCGCCGGTATCTATACTACCGGAGCACGCATTAAATAACGGCGGCAAACAGGCTGTGTGCACTGCTGAGCCGACCGTGTGTTAAGTTTTCGCAACTTCGGGGATTACTAGGGTCGGGATTCACAGTGTCACCTCCACGCCTTGTTAATTTGCCGTTACACCGCGCCGCGGGATGCGGCGGGAATTGGGGCAGTGACTGATAAAATCGATACGCAGATGTCGCGCTTTACAGTAATGAGCACGCAAAGCCCGTACATCCATATTATTATATCATATTGCACTTTAAATTCAATAGCGAAACAGCAAAACAAAGAAATATTGCGTAATATACGCAGATATCAGGTCGCAATCGGTCGTAACCCGCTCTTTTGAGCGATTACGCTATACAAATGGGCGGATACTGCCTTTTTTATTGCGTTTATCAGATATAAATCTCTTTGATGTGGGGGGAGATTGCAATTAAAGCAACAAGGCAAAACCGTCGTCTTGGCGGTTATGCCTTTAGCAGAATTCGTCATATTGGGATGGCAAACTTATTTTTGCCAAAACCGTGTCGTTCCAATCCATGGAAATTAGCATCGAGCGGTTTCCTCATTTTGCATAGTCTAGTAAAATGCAATGAATAATAAAAGAGAATTTATCATAAAATTTTTGGTCAAGTATATAAAAATAATAAAAAGTTGCCCAAACATAAGAAAAATATGCTAAAATGTGTTCAAGCAGTGATAACGATTACATTCCCTGTAGATTGGGACGAATGACTGATTTTTTCATCATATTCAGAAATCATCGAAAGGTACGTACACGGGATGCACGACGAGCAACAGCTTACCGGTTGCGGCAACTACCTGTCTGTTTGGGAGCGCTATTTTCGCAACGACGACGCTCTGCCAAGCCGACGCTTTACAGACAAATATTTTAGGGAATACTCTGCACTGATGGACACGTTAATTGAAGGTCTGTTCGAGTGGGATTGTCAAACCGATGTTGTGATATCCTCCCCCAGACTTTGTAACATGTTATCGATTAGCCATTGTGCGCACTCGATGGAGGGGTTTTTTTCACGCAATGTGCTGCCCGAGTATCTCCCATTATGCCGACAGGTTGTCGACAATCTAAAAAGCGACCCAAAAGAGACCGACTTTGCGATTCGGCTTTGCATTATCACCCCGCTTGGCGCCGTAAAAACCGTGCGCGCGCAGGGCAAAGCGCTTCGGGCAGAGGACGGTAGTTTGCTGCGCGTCATTGGCAGTGTGCTAGACCTAGAAGAGAACGAGCAAAGCCATGATACGACCCCAGTTGTCTTCGATGAGCTAACCGGCATGGCAACAAAGCACGCCCTCTCCCGCCGCCTGCAAAACGATATTCGCGCTGGACTGGTGAAGAACGCCGCCGTCATCGTTTTAGACCTTGACAACCTAAAGGCCATTAACGATACCCTCGACCACTTTGTGGGCGACAAGGTGATTACAAGGGTCGCGTGCATCCTGTTGCAGCGCACACATAACCACGGGCTTGCGGTGCGTCTGAGCAACGATGAGTTTGCCATCTACCTACCCTGTGCAGACACCGAAGAGGCGGTAGAATTCTCCCGCCGGCTTAAGGATGCCATCAAGGCGCCGATGCAGATAGGCAAGCTAACGCTGTGCATTTCCGCCAGTCTGGGTATCTCGATGTATCCCGAGCACGCGCAAAGCGACAAGGCGCTGCTGCGCTATGCCGATATTGCCATGCAGCACGCGAAGGCCAAGGGCAAGGACACCACTGCAATCTTTCACTACTCGATGTTTGAGCGCATTTTGCGCCACGAAACAGTCGGTCGTGCCATACGCCACGGTTTGGAACACAACGAGTTTCAGGTATATTATCAGCCGGTGTACAACCCCTATACGGGCGGTATCGTCGGCTTTGAGGCATTGCTGCGGTTAAACTCAAGCCTGGTGGGCAACGTATCCCCTGCCGAGTTTATTCCAGCCGCCGAGGAGTCGGGGCATATCCACGAACTTGGCAGATGGGTGTTTGCCGAGGCGTGCAAAACGGCGGCGGAGTTTAGAGACAAAGGCTACCAGTTTGGCAAGATGGCAATTAACCTGTCGCTTGTGCAGCTGCAACGGCAATCGTTTGCCGACGAGGTGCGCGAGATTCTGCACAGCTTAAACCTCACCTCCGACTCCATCGAGCTTGAGGTGACCGAAACACAGCTTGTGGAATACGTCGGCAGCAATATGGACGTGATTAAGAACATGGAGGCCTTGGGGCTTGACCTTGCGCTCGACGATTTCGGTTCGGGCTATTCCTCGCTTAATCAGCTCCGGCAGCTATGGATTAGCACGCTGAAGATCGATAAAAAGTTTATTGACCACGTTGCAAACGACCCGAAGGATTACGAGATTGTTAAGCTTGTTGTAAACCTTGCACACTGCTTAAACCTGTGTGTTGTGGCAGAGGGTGTGGAGACCGCAAGCCAGCTTGAGCTGATTAAGCAGATTGGCTGCGACAAGGTACAGGGCTTTTTTTATAGCCGTGCAATCCCAAAAGACGAGGCGGAAAGTCTGCTTCGTCGTCAAAAAACAGGATGATACAAATAGTATGGCGCAACCGACATCCACCCATTTGCTGGGTATGTTGGCTGCGCTTTGTTGTTTGTTGACAAGCGTGTAAAACCTGTGTAGAATTTGAGTAGGCAAACAGTTTGTTTTTGCCCGCATGAGACATACAACATAATATCAAAAGCGTGTGGGAGGTTAATGGTGAATGGATTATATCGACAGTCACGATTGTAAGGTGGTTAATATCCCGGTTGGCACCCTCGGCATTATCGGAATGAGGGGATACGAGGAGATTACCGACAGGGTAGACAGCTACCTTACCAAATGGAGACTTGAACGACACAATGAGCTAAACCCCGAAATCGAGGTGCCCGGCTATCTGCTCGACAGCTTTAAGATTAAGGCGACCTGCCCGAGATTTGGTACCGGAGAAGCGAAGGGGCTTATCAAGCAATCCATTCGCGGACATGACCTTTTCATCCTGTGTGACGTGTTCAACTACGGTGTGCAGTACACAATGTACGGACAAAGTGTACCAATGAGCCCCGATGACCACTATCAGGATCTTAAGCGTATTATTGCCGCTTCGGGCGGCAAGGCAAGACGCATCACGGTGATTATGCCCATGCTCTACGAGGGTAGGCAGCACCGTCGCAGCTCGCGAGAGTCACTCGACTGCGCCTTGATGCTGCAGGAGCTTACCAACATGGGTGTGGATAACATTCTGACCTTTGACGCTCACGATGCGCGTGTGCACAACGCGATTCCGCTCAATGGCTTTGACAACATTCAACCCACCTATCAGTTTCTTAAGGCGATCGTCAAGCAGGTGCCCGACATCCGCTTTGATAAAGACAAGCTGATGGTCATCTCCCCCGACGAGGGCGGCATGGCACGGTGTATCTATTACTCCTCCATTCTGGGTGTAGAGCTTGGTATGTTCTATAAACGACGCGACTACGCCACCATCGTACAGGGACGCAACCCCATTGTAGCCCACGAATTTTTGGGTTCCAACGTCGAGGGCAAGGATCTTATTATCGTAGATGATATGATATCCTCCGGCGATTCGGTGCTCGAAATAGCCTGCCAGCTCAAAGAAAAGAAGGCGGGCAGAATCTTCGTTTGCGTTTCGTTCGGTCTGTTCTGCGAAGGGCTTGCAAACTTTGATAAGGCATATGAGGATGGGTTAATTGATAAGGTGTTCTCCTCAAACCTTGTTTACCGCACCGAGGAGCTTAGAAGCCGTCCTTGGTATGCGGAGGTTGATATGGCAAAATACCTTGCCCTGCTCATCGACCACTTAAACTACGATCAGTCAATCAGCGAGCTGCTTAACCCCTCTAACCGCATTCGCGCGCTGCTTGACCGTGTTAAACAGCAAAACCCATAACCATTTGTATCGCGAAGCCCACGGCGCAACGGAGGTTTATGCTTTTCATTGCTCAAACCTTCTGTTATAAACCGCACTGCGACAAAATTGGGATGACGTGAAAGGAATGACTGACTATGCCGACATGGAATGACAGCTTTCAGATTGGAGTAGCCCTAATCGACGAACAACACAAGACCCTGTTTGACGCGATGGATGCGTTGTACTCGGCCTGCTCGGTGGGTAAGGGACGGCAAGAGGTTGTAAAGACTGCAGAGTTTTTAGAAAGCTACGTGGTAAAGCATTTTTCTGACGAGGAAGTGTTGCAAAAGAACTCAGCGTATCCCAAGTACCCTGAGCATAAGAAGATACACGATGCGTTTATCGCACAGGTAAAAAACCTGAAAAACGATATTGCGGAGCATGGTCCGACCATTGTTTCGGTCGCAAAGATGAACACGATGTTATCTGGCTGGCTGCTTAACCACATTAAGACTGTGGATACCGAGCTTGCACAGTACGTAAAATAGCTATTATTTAAACCAAATGCCCCTGCTTTTTAGAGCAGGGGCATTTTATTTTTGGATAACTTTGCGGCTTAGGTCAAAACACAGCAGAGTGGCGCATACACTCGTTATAGGGGCAAATAAGCGCCGGCTGATGACGCAGACCATAATTGTACGGCACTACCGCCCCAACAGAGCGGTACACCGCCGCAAACAAGTATCATGATGCTGGAGGGAAAGCGGTGGATAAGCATACACATTCCGATCCAAGCGCAAAGAACTACCTCTTTGAAGGCACCCACAAGCCGGTGCCGCCTGATCTTGCTGCATACGCAAAATGCGGTATCTTTTCCGTAACCGGTATTGTACACTGCCTGCAAACCGGTGCACAAACTGAGGTAAAAAAAGGGTTTCCAGTCCGGTTTGACCATTTCTCCTCTACACTTGGCGATGCATTGCTGCAAAACAAAAGCGAAGTGGTGCTGAACACCCACAACGATTGCCTTGCTTTATTATGGTATACGGCTTGTATCTCACCGCAGTTTGGTACAACAGCCTTCCTTGAAGTTAAGCTAAACGGGGACATCGTAGCGGGCGGCAGCGCATCCGCCCAAAGCGCCTACCAAATTGGCGTGGAAATGACACTCAGTGCACTGACGGTGGTCCGCTTGCACAACAAACCCCGGCAGGTGATTGAACTGATAAACTGCGACAACACGGCAGATATTGCCCATTCCTCGCTTGTTTTGGTGCTGTTAGACGCAGCGGGGCCAATGAAGGACAGTGATTAGATAGCAGCGACAGCTTTCCCACAGAAAAAGAGGCGTAACACGCGTTACGCCTCTTTGATAATAGTTCGCTTAAATTAGCTCAGGATGCACTCTTCGGTCTCTTTATCAAACAGGTGCATCTTGTTGATGTCGATAGCAACCTTGATTACGTCACCGGTTCTTGCGGTGCAACGAGGAGAAACTCTTGCAATCAGGTTGTTGCCAATGCAGTTGAGGTACAGGTAGGTCTCGGCGCCCATCAACTCGGTCACCTCGACGTTGCACTCAATTACGCCGG
>JAEZDF010000158.1 GCA_023429685.1 Bacillota bacterium | reverse complement strand
CGTCGGGGGATCTGGACGATGCGGTGAAGTCGCTTGCCGACGTACTGCCCGCGATGCTGCGCCTTGCCGAGGTGGAAAAGGCATGCCAGCTGATGGCGGCGGAGATTGAAAAGACGCGCAGAAGGGTTAACGCCCTAGAGCACGTGATGATTCCACAGCTGCGCGATAATATTAAGTACATTACCATGAAGCTGGATGAAAACGAGCGCAGCACCCAGATTCGCCTGATGAAGGTGAAGGATATGATCCTTGAGCAGGCGCATGGGTACAGCCAGAGGGACGCGTAGTAGGCGAACAGAAATCGCGTGCTTTTTAGAATGAGAAAAGGACAGTATCGTTACATACGATACTGTCCATCTTTTCGTAGACATTATAAGTTTATTCGCTATATGTATCTGGGGTTTTTAAAATGAAAATCGCATACATCCTGTCCCTCTGCAAGGGTGCCGCTTCGCTCAAACACAATTGCCGGACGATACCCGGATAACACCACATCGTCGTTTGCACAGAACAGCGGGCAAAGCTCGGGGCAGTGATACTTTCTGGTGGTTTCTAGGTAAATGCAGCTTTTCATGTTAAAATGTAGTTCATGCTTGCTGTACTCAATCCACTCTACATCCCACCCCTGCGTGGGGTATTGTTTTTTTGCGATTGACCTGCAAAAGAGTTTAAATATAAAATATCCAAATGGCAGCTTTCCGGCTGGTTGGTTGTTGTTGCGGTTTTTCAGTCGTAGTATCTGCATTACTTCATCGGTGTATTCATACGCTTTATCGGCAGTACAGGCATTGTCCTTAAAGGATAGATATATCGCGATGACCGGCAACATATTGGTATCCATATGCCATTTGATATACTTGTTGTTTTTGTAATCCGCCTCATTCATCATGCGGGATAATCTACTTTCTGCCTCTGCGTTTAATGCGTTTGCGATATCGCACCCGAATTTATTAGTACAAAAGTTGTGAAAGTACGAAAAATAGGTTTCCTTCAAGCCCATTTATAAGCCCCCAACCAGTTGCTAAATTTTTTTTGTCATTATATCACAGGCAATAATTTCATGCAAACAACGCGTGACTGAGAAGATGAATAATGCCTAAAATGCGAAAGGAGCTTTTTTTCGTGCACGGTGTGGGATACTGCCAAATGGTCAAGAATAACATAACCGCATTGATAAGAAAATCAAAAGCTCCTATAATGAATGAAAATGCAAAAGAAAAGACACTGATGTATTAGTTGACGGTAGAAGCGGCGATGTGCTAAAATCGCAGTCTCAGCCAATATCCCCGCCAAAATAGCACATACTGTTTTTGGGGGTAATCTTGATATACAGCAATGCAAAGGATGAAACGGCAATGGACAACGCGGTTCTTTCGGTATTCAACAAAGAGGTTAATATTACAAAAAGGATAACCCTAAGGGTATTCGACCTGCTGTTTTTGGCGGGCATTACCCTTGCGGGGGCTTTGGTGCGCCTTGTGCTGTTTGACATCGTGTCGGGGGACTACCTTGACTTTTTGCAGCACTGGTATAACGACCTTGCGGCGGTGCCGGGGTTTGGGGCGCTGGGGCAGTCGGTGGGCAATTACAACGTGCCCTACCTGTATCTGATGAAGCTGATGACGGTGCTGCCCATGCGCGACCTGTACGCAATCAAGCTGGTTTCGGGGGTGTTTGACCTCTTTGCGGCGGCGGTGATGGGCGGTATTGTGTGGCGGCAGACGGGCAACAAGACCTATGCTCTGGGCGCGTATGCCGTAACCCTGATTGCCCCAACGGTGGTGCTCAATGGTGCTGCATGGGCGCAGTGCGATATCATCTACTCGCTTTTTTTGCTGCTTTGCGTCGGCTCGTTCTTAAAAGAGAAGCCGCTTTTGGCGGCAGTGTGGTTCGGGGTGGCGTTGTCGTTTAAGTTGCAGGCAGTGTTTTTGCTGCCGCTGCTTGTATGGATGTGGATTGCAAAACGCATCAAGATAAGACACCTGCTCGCAATCCCCGCCGTATATTTTGTATTTTTAATTCCTGCATGGATAGCGGGCAGACCGCTAGGCGAGCTGCTAACCATCTATGCTGACCAGACCAGCGAATATGAAACGCGGCTTTCGATGAACTACCCGAACCTATACACCTTTATCAGCGGGCAGTATGTGGAGGAGTTCTCGACGGCGGGCATCTTGATGACCGTCTGCGTGGTGGGGCTGATGGTGTATTTTATGTACAGCACAGCGGCGCACCCAACCCCCAACCTGATTGTGACCTTTGCGCTGCTGTCGGCGATGACCATTCCGTTCTTTCTGCCCTTTATGCACGACCGTTACGGCTTTGTGGCGGACGTACTCGTGATCTTATACCTGTTTATGCGCCCTGCGCGTTGGCCCGCAGCAATCGGGTTTACGCTGATTTCGCTGTGCGCTTACGCCCCGTTTTTGTTTGGTGCCGAGCCCATTCAGCTCGAGCTTGTGGCGGTGGGGTACGTGTTCTGCATCGGCTACGTGGCGGCGGATCTTGCGCGGCAGTGTGTGCGCCAGCGCAGCTCCGAAACGCGCGGCGCATAAGAACGCGACGAAATAACGTGGGGGAAATAATACAAAACGGATTGTTTTAGTTACAATATACAGATAAGGCGCAAAGCGGAATGGCTTTGCGCCTTTACCATTTCTCATCATTGCATATCGGCGGCGGGGGTAAGCCCGAAAAGCACGCGCTTCACAACCTCATAAATCCACTGTTATTAGCATAACAATGGCAGTAGAACGAATACGACGGGGGGTAGGGCTGTGCGCGGCAGGGCAAGGTTGTTGGCAAGGGCAGTTGCGGTGGGGCTTGCGATGACGGCCGCCGTTACCGCCCTGCTCGGGTGCGCGAAAACGGATAAAACCATCCGCCTTGGCGTGAACTTAGAGCTGACGGGGCGGCTTGCGTGGTATGGGCAGGCGACGCTGTCCGGCATCCGCCTTGCGGTGGAGGAGATTAACGCTTCGGGCGGGGTGAGCGGGCGACCGGTGGAGCTTGTGGTGCTCGACAACCGTTCGGAGAACGCGGAGGCGGCACTTGCCGCCATCCGTCTTGCCGAGCGCAAGGGGGTTACCGCCATCATCGGTCCGTCTACGTCGGGCGGGGTGAAGGCGTCGCTTGCCACCGAAAGCGGTGTGCCGATTATCGTGCCGTCTGCCACGGCGGATATCTTGGTGCCTGAGTCCGCCACGAGGAATGAGATGATTCGCCTTTGCTATACCGACACGATGCAGGGCGGCGCGATGGCGCGGTTTGCCCATAAGGCGGGCTACCGAAGATGCGCGATGCTCATCGAGTCCTCAAGCGATTACGCACGGGGCATGGGGGATGCGTTTGCCGCGCTGTTTCGCTCGTCTGGCGGCGAGATTGTCGCGCAGGAGTTTTACACGGGCGGCGAGACCGACTTTGGCGGGGTGATTGCGCGGCTCAAGGCAGAGCGGTTTGACGCGCTGTTTGTGCCCGCCTATTATACCGAGGCGGCACTGGTGCTGCGTCAGCTTGCCGAGCAGGGGGTAACGGTGCCCATCCTATCCGGCGACGCGTTTGACACGCCCGCCCTTGACGAGCTGGTCGGCGACAGCAGCGTGATGAGCGGCATCTATTACTCAAACCACTACGCGCCCGATGACAGCACGACCTCCCGCTTTGCCGAGCGGTACTATCAGGTTTACAAAACAGCCCCGCCCGCGTATGCCGCCTTGGGGTACGACAGCGCACGGCTGTTTGCGGCGGCACTTCAGCAGACCGAGGGCAAAACAAGGGGGGAGCTGCTTGCGCTGCTTGCCCATACGGTGGACTACGAGGGGGTAACGGGCAGCATTACCATCGATGAAAACCACAACGCGCAGAAGGCGGTGCACATCATCGCCATTCAAAACGGGGTGCGGCAGGGCGTTGACGTGATTGCGCCCACCCTGCCTCGGCTGGAGCAATCCGCGACAAAGCGGCGCGCGCGGCTGTATGTCTCCACGGGCGGGGAGGGCTTGGATGCTTTGGCTTGAACAGATTGTGTCGGGTCTTTCGGTTGGCGCGGTGTACGCGCTGATTGCGCTTGGGTACACGCTGGTGTTCGGCGTGCTACGGCTCATAAACCTTGCCCACTGTGATGTGATGATGGTGGGCGCATACGCGGGCTACCTGTGCGCGGCGCACCTCGGGCAGGGGCTTGTGGTATCCGCGCTGTTTGCGGCGGTGCTTTGCGCGGCACTCGGTGTGTTGATTGAGTGGGTATGCTACCGCCCATTGCTGGCGGCAAAGGGGATGCCGCTGCTTGTCGTGACGCTGGGGGTGTCGCTCTTGCTGCAGTACGGCATGATGCTACTGTTTGGTGCCGAGGCACGGGCGTACCCAGCCGGTTTTGCGGGCGGGGTAGTTACACTGGGGGCGGTGCGCATTCCCTCCATAAAGCTTGCGGCGCTTACCGCCGGCATCGTGCTGACCGCCGCGCTGCAGCTGATGCTGACCAAAACACGGTCGGGCAGGGCAATGCGCGCGGTGGCGGACGACAACACGGCGGCGCGCCTGTGCGGGATTGACGAGCGCGGGGCGGTCAGCCTTGCGTTTGCGGCGGGCTGCGCCCTTGCGGGGGTGGCAGGCGCGGTGTATGGCTCGATGTACCTGTTAAGCCCGCTGATGGGGGTCGCCCCGGGGCTCAAGGCGTTCGCGGCGGCGGTCATCGGCGGCATTGGTAGTGTGCCGGGTGCGGTGCTGGGCGGGTTTGTACTGGGGCTGAGTGAGGCGTTCGCTGGTGCGGCGTTTGGCACGGCCAGCCGCGATATTGTGTCGTTTGCGCTGCTCATTGGCTTCTTGCTGGTGCGCCCGGGCGGGCTGACCAACGCAAAGGCGGGTACACGGTAGCCATACGCAAGCACCATTATGCATATTGGGCTACCCACGGTCTGTGCAGCATTACGCTTTAAAGCCGTATGGCGCGCGTGTGGTATACAGGGCGTAGATGGGGGGAGAAGGATAGACGGATGAAACACCGCTCGCTTGGGACGGGGTACTTTGCCGCCTGCATAGGCGCGCTTGCTTTACTGCTGCTATTCGACCGCGACGGCTACTCGTCGGCGGTGCTTTCGCGCATGCTGATGGCAGCCGTGATGGCGGGCGGGCTTGACCTGTGTGTGGGCATGGCGGGTCAGCTCAGCTTGGGGCAGGCGGTGTTTATGGCGACGGGCGCGTACAGCTGCGCAGCGGTGACGCGTACGTTCTCGGGCGGGTTTGGTGAACTGGCGGGGCTTGTTGCGGGGGCGGTGTGCGCAGCCGCCGTGGCGTTGCCGTTGGGTGCGGTGGTCCTGCGGCTAAGGGGCGATTACCTTGCCGTAGCGACAATGGGGCTAGGCGAGATCACGCGTGTGGTTTTAGAAAACAGCAAGGCGCTGGGCGGTGCGGCAGGGCTGTATGACATCCCACGCTTTACGACACCGCTTACGGCGTACCTTGTGGCGTTTGGCTGCGCAACGGGCTGCCTGTGGTTTGCAGGCAGCCGTCGGGGGATGCTGTGCCGCGCGATGGGGCAGGACGAAACCGCCGCCGAGGCGGTGGGGGTAAACACGTTTGGGGTGAAGCTGCTTGCGTTTACCCTTGCCGCGGGGCTGACGGGGCTTGCGGGGGGGCTGTATGCGGGGTTGCTTGGGTTTATCAGTCCAAAAGATTTTACGTTTGCACGGTCGGTGGATATCCTTGCGGCGGTGGTCATCGGCGGAACGGGTACCATAATCGGACCCATGCTTGCCGCCATGGCGCTGGAGGCGCTTGCCGCACTGTTACAGGGTGCTGCAAACCTGCGCATGATTGTGTATGCACTAATCCTGATCGGGTATACGATTATAAGGTACAGGGGAAAGGGGAGGACGAAATGCCGCTCTTAACCTGTGACGGGGTGGTTAAGCGGTACGGCGGGGTGACGGCGGTTGCGGGGGTGTCGCTTACGCTTATGCAGGGCGAGAGTGTAGGGGTCATCGGCTCGAACGGGGCGGGTAAGACGACGCTGTTTGCGCTGCTTACCGGCTTTGAGCACCCCGACGAGGGCAGGATATTCCTTACCCCGCATCGTACAAAGGCGGGTTTATCGGTCATACCGCAGCCCATAGCGGTGCACACCGCGCCCGCGTACCGGCTGGCGCGAGCGGGCGTGGGCAGAACCTTTCAAAACCTTAGGCTGTTTGAGGGTTTGACGGTGCGTGAGAATATACAAACGGTGATATATTCGCTGAGAATTACAGACTGCGGGTGTGACGCGCTGCTTGATTCACTCGGGCTGCGCGGGCAGGCAGATATTGTCGTGAGCGCATTGCCCTACGGCACGCGCAAGCTGTGCGAGCTTGCCCGCGCGGTTGCGGTGGCGTCTAGCGGGTGCGGACTGCTGTTTTTAGACGAGCCCTGTGCCGGGCTGTGCGAGGAGGAGACCGAGCGGCTGGCGGTGCTGCTCGGTGAACTAAAAGAGCGGTACGACCTGACGCTGTTTCTCATCGAGCACCACATGGCGTTTGTGGAGCGGGTGTGCGGGCGGCTGTACGCGATGGATACGGGACGGCTGATTGCCGAGGGCACGCCGCGCGAGGTGTTTTTGAACACGGCGGTAAAAAAGGCGATACTGGGCGTGGAATAGGATCGGATGGTAAAAGGAGCTGCCATACGGTGCTGACTGCAAGGAGCCACCGCAAATTTATGATACAGGGGGAGGGCTGCCGGTGCTACGGGTCGAGAACATCTGTGTAAGGTACGGGCAGATCACAGCGGTGCATGACGCTAGCCTGCAGGTTAAAAAGGGGGAGGCGGTGGCGCTGCTGGGTGTAAACGGTGCGGGCAAAAGCACCGTGATGCTTGCCATAGCAGGGCTGCTGCCCTTGAGCGCGGGGCGCATTCTGTACGACGGGGGCGAGCAAAAGGAGGGAAGCTCGGTCTTTTCTGTTTCGGGTACGGGCGGTTTGGCAGAGCCGAAGGATGGCTATCGGAATATTTCGGGTAACAGCACACAAGAACGACTGCGGCTTGGCATTGCGCTAGTGCCCGAGGGTCGCAGGGTGTTTGGGTTGTGTACGGTAAAAGAGAACCTGTTAATCGGCGCGCACACCGTAAAGACGGGGGTACAGGGTGAGATCGAGCGGATGTATGCGTTGTTCCCTGTGTTGTATGAAAAGCGCAACGCACAAGCGCTTACGCTTTCGGGCGGGCAGCAGCAGATGCTTGCAATCGCCCGCGCACTGATGAGCCGCCCAAGGCTGCTTTTGCTCGATGAGCCGACCATGGGGCTTTCGCCCGCGCTGTGCGCCGACGTGTACGCGTTTATTAAAAACAGAAGGCGGGAAGGCTTGACGGTTTTGGTCTCGGGCGAGGGCTCGGACGGGCTGCGTAAGGGTTGTGACCGTACGCACACCATTGTAAACGGCATACTGTAATATGGGTGAGAAATGCTGTTTGCGGTTTGATGGCAAAACGAACTGACAGATTGCCTAAAAATAACCAAAAATGAAGTTTGCTGCTTGAGAAATATTATGCAAAAGTGAGTATATATCTGGCATAACCCCTATGTGGTTGGTGCACAATGCTAAAAATAACAGATGGCGACACAAAATGTGAACACTATGTTGCTTTTATTTTAACATTTGAAGTATAATAAAGACGCTTAGTGTAATACGAACGCTCCGATAAAAGTAACAACAAAAATACGCATAAAGCCCAACCAACAAAGGGATTTATGCCGATTTTTCGTGGTCTTTTTATACGTATCTTTGGGTAAGATTCGTATTACGGTCGGAGGGTTTGTATGAAAAGGGATTGCGCTGGGGCTTCATCCGCCGAAAAACGCAATTCGAATGTGTACAAAAACAGGAGGAAGTCAGATGGAGAGATTCTTTAAACTCAAGGAAAACGGCACCACGGTTTCCACCGAGATTATGGCGGGCTTTACCACGTTCTTCACCATGGTTTACATCATCTTTGTAAACCCGAACATCCTTTCGGCAACCGGAATGCCCTGGGGCGCGG
>JAEZDF010000125.1 GCA_023429685.1 Bacillota bacterium | reverse complement strand
AATATTAGGCATCGGCGCACCTCCTTGCATATGACAGTAATAATTATGTTAGCACGATTCATTTTAAAAATCAATAGTTTTTACAGTATTAATATTATTTTTTTAAAATAACGGCAATAATCCAAAGTGACGGGTCAAAGATGTCAACCAGCCCAAACTGCACTAGAAAAATCTTTGCAAAAGTCGCTAGTCCAAGCTTTTAATCGATGGCGCTCGGACATGTTTTGAGGTTAAATAGCTATACTATTCAAAAAGCATGAAATACTCCGTGCTTGCTTCATTATTATATACGGATAGGATGGTAAAATCAATATGTCAAATCTGGTACGAACCGACCTTGCCGCCGAAATGCGAGAGATTCTGGGCGCAGGCGAACTGGAAGGCGTAAAAAGCGTGCAGGAGCAGTTTGAGAACATCTCAATCTCGCGCATCAGTGTGCTCAACGAAGCGGGCGCAAGGCATCTGGGCAAGCCCATTGGCACCTATGTTACGATACAAGCGCCGCCGTTTGGGGGCAGCATCGACGCTTCGTATGCAGAGATTGAGCTGATTGCAAGGGAGGTTGCCGCCATGTTGCCCAGTAACCCGCAGCTGGTTCTGGTGGCGGGTCTTGGCAACCGCAGCATTACCCCCGATGCGCTGGGCCCCGACACCGCCGAGCAGATTCTTGCCACACGCCATATCTCCAAGGAGATGGCACGGGAGATTGGGCTTGAGCACCTGCACGGGGTTGCGGCTATTGCCCCGGGCGTGTTGGGGCAGACCGGCGTGGAGACGGGGGAGATTATCGCGTCGGTGGTAAAAGAAATCCGCCCTTCGGCGGTGATTGTGGTAGACGCCCTAGCCGCCAAGAGCGTAGAGCGGCTCGGGTGTACGATACAGATATCGGATGTGGGTATTGTGCCGGGCAGCGGGGTGAGCAACGCGCGCAAGCCGTTAAACCGCGACACGCTGGGCGTGCCGGTTATTGCAGTAGGGGTGCCCACGGTGGTGGACGCCGCAACCCTTGCGGTGGATCTGCTCGAGACCGAGGATGAGCAGCTAATCAGTAAGGTTACCCCCCGCGGGGAGGCGATGATGGTGACCCCGCGTGAGGTGGATGTGATGATTGAGCGGGCGTCGCGGGTGGTGGGTCTTGCGCTGAACAAGGCGTTGCAGCCCGAGATGGATTTGGACGACATCCAGATGCTCGTTGGCTGACGGCGTTACCCTCTTGCATTCATTTAAAGAAGGGCTTATCAGGTGCCCGGGTATTTCTCAAACAGGCTCACAAGGCTTTTGCCCACCAGCTCCCCCGCATACTGCGCCTCGGCAAGGGTGTTGCCGTGGCTACCAATCTCAATAAGCAACGCGCCGCTGCTCAGGTGTTGGTTATAACGGCGGTAGCAGAACATCACGGGGCGCGTCAGCCCGGGGTAAAGGGTCTCCATCTCGCTCTGCAGGCGCACGGCAAAACGTAGGTTTGTCTTCCAGTTTGGGTAATCCATCGAGCCGTCGTCACAACCCGAGATAATCATGACCTGAGCCGCATCCTTCCCGTCTATCGTCGCAACGGCGCTTATGCGGCTGCCGTCGCGCTCGATGGCGTCGCGGTGGATGTCAAGAACCACCTTGATGGTGGGGTATTTCTTCAGGTAATCGCTAATGGTTTTTGCGCTGCGGTTGTAGCTGCCGTTGTAGGAAGGGTAGTCGTGCGCCGTGGTATCATGCAGCGTTTTTATGCCCGCATCCTCGAGCTGCTTTGCAATGAGATTACCCACACTCACGATGTTCTTTTGGTTATCCTGCGTACGGCTGTTGTAGCTTTTGTCGAAGTACTGGGTGCTGTTCTCAAACGCCTCGGTGGCGTGTGTGTGGTAGATGAGCACCTGCGGCTTGTTGTTTTTGTAGATGCGAAACGCGGCGTCTTTTTTCATGTATCCAGTCACCTTATCTGCCGAAAGCTTGGTTGAGTTTTTGATAATCCCGTTTTCATACGTCAAAAACAGCGCACCCTGTGTGCTTTTTAGGTTCAGGTTTTCGCGCAGGATGGTTCCGTAGTTTGCAGGCAGGGCAGAGGCAGTGGCTGCCGCGGCGGCGGTGGATGCCGTGCCGGACGAAGCCTGCCCGTCGTTTGGCTGTTGGCTTTGGGCGGGCTCGCTGCCCTCCGCGATCGGGACACTCACGATGTCGGGCAGGTACACCTCGTCGTCGCTGAGCTCGCTGTCGCCGTAAAAAAGAGACAGACTTGCGTCGGGCAGGGCTGCTCCGGCGGAAAGCGCAAGGATGCGGTCGCCGAGACCGCCGTTTAACCGCACCGCCTGGTAGACTGTAAAAAAGCCCGCCCCCAGCACGACCAGGGCCAGAACCGACGGGATGTATCGATAGATTGAAAATCGTTTTCGCATCATACGAATTCTCCATAAACAAGGCGGGTGTGCTGTGTTGTCCAACATTTCGATGGCGACGTTGTAAAAGTCCAAAATCGGAAGAAGACCCGCGCAGGTACTACCATACTATGCGCAGGCAGAATAATTTATAACGCGTATGCGGGTAAGGGGTTGGGCGGCTGTGGGTGCAAAGCCTCCCCTGCGGCAGTGGTTAACCGCTGTTGTTCATTGCGTTATGTGCCTTTGTGGTGCCGGAAAGGAATGGGTTCAGATGAAAAAATGGTTGCGCCTGTTTGCGGGTGGGTTTTGGTTTACGGTCATTGTGGTGTCGGTGTTTGCCGCGATGTTCTACTGCAGCAACAACGCACAGATGGCGGCGGCAACCCAGGACAGCGCATTGCTTGAGGTTGCAGTGCGTGACGATGCAAATGACGTTTCGTTGACGCTGATGGGCACACCGTACCGCATTGACTGCGCAGGCGTGGTATGGCTTGAGTCTGTGCGGCGCAGGTACTACTATCTGTTGCCCATGGGCGTAAAGCTGATGGAGCAGGCGGTGTGCCATACCATCAATGAACTCACCGCGCTTGCAAGCGGCGCGCAAAAGGGCGTTCCACCAGCCGATGATTGACCTTACTTTTCCCGTCTGCGAAGGGTGCTTTACTGGTTGCGCTTTTCTTGGCATGAACAGACCCCCAGGTATAGGTGTTATCCTACATCTGGGGGTCTGTTTTGCTATTTTGGAGCACGTTGACGCTGTTACACCTTATTCTGCTCGGCACATTTGGCGTCGTCGGTCATGCGCAGGGTGCCCGTGTACTCCACCAGCCCGATGTCGCAACCCCTGCCTAGGACGATGTCGCCGCCGCGAACCACCTTTGCCGTGGTGCTCTCAAGACTGATTTCGTTTCCTTCGATGAGCTCCGCTTCCAGACGAGGCGTAAAGCCCAGCCCCACCAACGAGCGCAGCAGACCAAGCCGAAGCACGCCGAGGGTTACCGTAATGCGCTCACCGCCAATCTCCTGCGCGCGGCTTTTTGCGGAATGCAGTCGAACGGTAATCTCATCGGCGTTGAGCAGTCCGCCCACATCAAACGTGCCCTCGGTAAAAAACCGGTCGGCGCTGCAGTCGCCGCCTACCTTCACCTTGCCGGTCACCTTTAAGGACTGTGCGTTCAAATTCCCCTTAATATCCGCGCTGCCGGCTACGTCAAGACTTGAGCACGCGACGTTTGCATGAAACGAGGCGGAGCCGTTTACGTCCACCGTCTTGGCTTTTAAGTCCCCTTCTACAGTACCAGACCCGCTGATGCTCGCGTTTTCGCACTGCACCTTGCCCTGTGCCTTGCCCGAACCGGCGATACTCAGCATGCCGCACACGACATTGCTCGTAATCCTGCCCGAGCCGTGGATGCTCACGGTGCTGTACGTGCCGCCCACAATCACACCCGAGCCGTTGATGGTAGCCGAGCGGGCGCCTGTGATATCACCCACCCTGCCCGAACCGCCGATGCCCTCGACCCTGCCCGAGCCGTTAATCTCAATCGATTTGACCTGCGCGTCGGTCACACTGCCCGAGCCCGAGATGCGCACGTGGTCAAACTCACCGCCTATTATCCTGCCCGAACCGTTTATCTTCACCGAGCGCGCGCCCGCGCCGTCTTGGTTGCCCGTTTTGTCCTTATTCTCACCCATCGTAATCTCCTCCTTATATAAGCTTTAGCTTAAGTTCTTCCGCCGCAGCGGATAGGCTTATCTGTTCGATTATTCGCACCCCTCTGTCGGGAAAAAACCTGCAGGGCGGCGAGACCATTAAGCAGCAGAACACGCCGAGCTTTCGGAACAATAGCAGGTCGCTCTGTGTGCTCTGCAGTGCCGCGCTGCCGTCCTTTAGCACCTCCAGTGCCTGCCGCCCTTCGTCCGCGCTGATGTTGCCCGACACAATCAACCGGTCGAGAATAAACACCGCAAGGGCTTCGTCAAATGAAAGGGGTTGGCTGCTGCCGCGTGCGTCCAGATATAGCGCAAGTGCACTATCTGTAACAATGTTACGTTTTAATAGTTCATCGGGGTGCAGCTGCACAAGGTTAGGGGTGGGGGAGAACATATCCGCAAGCTCGTCAAGGGACACATCCTCCTTCATGCTAACAATCTTTTGGATGCGGGACAGCACCTTTTCTTTGGGGAAGAAGGTCTCCTGCCCTGTAAAGCTTGATTTTTTGATGAACCAGTCGTCGGGTATCAGCCCCTTGCGCTTCCAGCGGTACAGCTGCCCGTAAGAGATGTCGGTCAGTTCCAACAGTTCCTTCTTGGATATCAGCGTCGTATTGTCCATTGGTCAATCCTCCTGCACACAGTGTAACATAACATTGTTACGTTGTAAAGACTCTATTAGCAATTATTTCTATAATTTTTTACTTTAATACTCAAAGGAGACTCGGATGCAACCCGCTTAAGCATAAAACAAGCCCGACCGGCTGTGAAGGCGCGGTCGGGCAGCAGTATCCGGGTAGCTAACTTTTAAAGTAAAAACGGTTAGCCGTCCTGCCTTGTTTTGAGCAGGCGCTCAATCCGCTCGAGCGTCGGCGGGTATACCGAAATGGGGAACCGCGTAACGGCGTCCCCTGCGCATGCGGCGGCAAACCGCACCAGTGCATCGTCGGGCATGCGGTTGTGCAGTCCGTACACGCACCCCGCCTTAAAGGTATCGCCCGCACCAAGGGTGCTTACCGCGTCTACGGAGAAGGCGCGCATGCGGTTTATCGGTTTGCCCTTTCGGGCATACAGCATCTCGCCGCCCCCGCCCGTAAAGATGACAAGCCCGTCGGTCTGCTCGGTGTAACGCTCAAGTAACGCTTCCCGGTTTTCATTCGGGTAGGTGCCGCGCACAAATTCACCCGAGATGGCGCACACCGCGGCGTTTTTGGCAAGGAAGCTGTCGTATTTGCAGTCTATCGTCACATAGGGTACCTGCGCCTGTTTGCAGTACTGTGCGGCGGCAAGCGCACCGTCCTCAATAAACGGGTCGATGGCCACGGTTTTTGCGTCTTGAATGTCTCTGGGGTCGGGCTGGTTCCACCGCTTTACGGGTGATGAAAAGAACTGCCCAAACTGCCCAAAGCAGGTTCGGGTGCTGCGGTCGATGAGCACATAATCCTTTACGCCTTCAAAATCGGGGTCACACACAAGGCGGGAGCAATCGATGCCGCGCTCGGTAAAAAAGCCGCGAAGCTGCTTTTCGGTATCGCGCCCTAAAAAGTTGCCGTCGATCTTAACGCGGCAGCCGAGGCTTGCAAGCACCGCCGCGGCGGCGCCTGTCTCTCCACCTGCAAAGGTGTGCATCTCTTTAATCTCGCCGTAGCCGTCGGCGGAGGGGTAGTCGCCGTTAAGCAAAAAGCCCTGGGACCAGATAATCATTCCGTACAGGTAGATGTCATGGCTCATACTGTTTTACCTCGCTCTAAGATACTAATATTTGGGCTGCGTTACGGCAATTGTAACACGCCTAAAGCACCGACGCAAGGGACATACGGCTTGCAACCCAGTTTGCAACGTGATATACTGATTTCGTTTTAATGCGCCAAAGCACAATCCGTTAGCACCTCATCAAACCCGCGCGGTTGCAAGGTTTTACGCGGGCGTAACGCTTTGCGCTTGAGCGGTTTTAAACTGGATTCGTACTACACTGTAAGAAATAAGCATAAGGGAAAGGAACGATGGATATATGAACAATTCCAGCAAAAAGAAAACCACAACCAGCCTGATTGTCGCAGCCTTGATTGTCATTGCGGTGATCGTGTTGTTTGTTAACTCCTTTTACACGGTCAACACAGGGCAGGAGGTTGTAATTCAGCGTTTTGGCAGGTACATAGAGACGGTGACCCGCCCGGGCATCAGCTTTAAGATTCCGTTTATCGACGAGAAAACGGTGGTGGATGTCAACGGCGTCTATCGCATGGAGTTTGGGTTTACAACGGTACGCCCCAACGAGTTTGTAGAGGACTACGAATCGGCGAAGATGCTTACGGGCGACGAGAACATCGCGCTGGTCGAGACCATCGTGCAGTATCAGATTAAGGACTCCAAAAACTATCTGTTTAAAATCAACAGCATCGAGTCTACGTTGCGCGTAATTGCAGAGTCGGCAATTCGCCGCGTGGTGGCAAGCCATACTCTAGATGAATCGCTGACCGAAAACAAGTCAGGCGTGCAGAGCGAGATCCTTGCCGACCTGCAGCAGCTGTGCGACAAGTATGAAAGCGGACTGAAGATTGTAAACGTACAGCTGCAGGACGTAAACCCGCCTGCCGAGGTGGAAGCGGCGTTCCGCGACGTGGCGGGTGCTATCGAGGACAAGAACGCATACATCAACGAGGCAAACGCCTACCGCAACGAGGTAATCCCCGAGGCGCGCGGTGAGGCGGCTACGCTGGTGAACACAGCAAATGCCTATGCGGCAAACCGTGTGGCGGCGGCCGAGGCGGAGGTTACCGCGTACGAGCAGTTGTACGAGCGGTACGCAGAAGGCACCCGAACAACTCGCGCCAGAATGTACCTCGAAACGATGTCCGAAATCCTAAAGGGTGTGGACATCTACATCATGGATGATCAGAACGGCATGAAGCTGTTTAGCATGAATAGTTAGGTGAAAAAAGGCTTTCACGCAACGTTTGAAGTCAACAAAGGTCACCTAGAAAGGAATGATTACTAATATGGATAACGTATATAACGCGGATTTCTCCGCGCAGCAGCCCCGACAGGTGGATATTGATAAGGCACTTCGTAAAACAGGCAAGCTTGTGTTATTAGGCGCAATCATCCTGTTTGTGCTTATTGTAATTTCTCAGATGTTCTATACGGTGGATGAGACCGAGCACGTGATTAAATACCGTTTTAGCGAGATTGTTGAAGTGGACGTCAACAACCTGACCCCCGAGGAGTTTTCCGCACTGGAAAACAGCGATCGGTACCAAACAATCAATCTGCGTCAGGGCGCAGGGCTGCGGTTTAAGATTCCGTTTATTGAGAAGATAGAAAAGCTCGACAACCGCCTGATTACCTACGAAACCCTGCCCAGAGAGGTCATTACATCAGACAAAAAGAAGATTATTCTTGACAACAACGCCCAGTGGTGGATTATAGACCCCGTTCAGTTTAAGATTACGATGAACACCGTCACCGCTGCCAGCCAGCGTGTGGAGGATTTGATGTACTCTAAAATGAACGAAAAGGTGGGTCAAACCACCTCCCAGACGCTGATCTCCGATAAGGAGTATGTGTCCGAGATGCTGGTTGAGAAGACAGACGAGCTGAATGTAATGATGGCACAGTACGGCATTCGCGTATTGGATATTCAGATACGCCGCACCGACCTGCCCACCGAGAACAACGAGAACATCTACAACCGCATGCGCACCGAGCGCGAGCAGATGGCGCGCCAATATCGCAGCGAGGGCAAGGAAGAGGCGGAGAAGATCCGCTCGAGCGCCGACTACGAGGCGGCAAAGATCAGGGCGGAGGCAAACGCCGAGGCACAGCGCATACGCGGTAAGGGCGACGCGGACGCCGCCGAGACCTATAACCGTGCCTACAACAAAGACCCCGATTTTTACGAGTTTTACAAGACGCTCGAAACCTATAAAAAGACGTTGCCCGACAGCGGTGCAAAGATCGTCATCAGCCCGGACAGTGAGTTTGCAAAATATCTATTCGGCGCAAATCAAGAATAACAAAACACTACACGGCGAAAAGCAGACGGCTTTTCGCCGTGTAAACGCATAGTGACGATGAAAGGAGACCCGTTTATGAGCCAAAAACAACGTGTGCTCCGTGTACTCGACGACATGGAGATATCCTACGAGCTGATAGACCACCCCGCGGTGTTTACGATTGATGAGCTGGACCAGCTGCGCCTGCCCCATAGCGAGGCAGTGGTGAAAAACCTGTTTTTGCGTGATGCAAAGGGTAAACGCCACTTTCTTGTGGTGATGGATAAAGACAAAAGTGCTGACCTGAAACGGCTACGGCAGGAGATAGGCTGCACCGCGCTTAGCTTTGCGTCGGAGGAGCGGCTTAGCCGTTACCTTGGGCTTACAAAAGGGGAGGTCACCCCGTTCGGTGCACTCAACGATACGGAGCGGGCGGTAGAGGTGTTTTTTGACCGCGACCTTGCGCAAAGACCGTTTCTGGGTGTGCATCCTAACGACAACACCGCGACGGTGTTTTTATCGTTTGACGACCTGTGCCGTGTTTTGGCTGAGCACGGTACCCCAGTGGGGCTTGTCACAATATAGTGAATTGACATCCCAGTCGCAATAAGGTATGATAAAATTATCACGAGTTGGTTATAATTACTAGTTATTTCTCGCCGCTACCCCTGGTTTATGTGACCCAAACGCTCAACACCGGAGTGTACCCTGACTGGGACGCTTTGTTTATCACAATTAAAACCCCGAAAGGGAGGGTGTTGACAATGAAACGTTACGGATGGCTAATTGTATTTTTACTGATTGTCGCGGCGATGATTATTATCTCCATACAGGTTATACAAACGGGCACGGCGCCCATTGCCGAGACGACAGCGACCCAGCCCGAAAAGAAGATCGAGCTTGTTTTCATGAACAGCTGGGGTGGCTTAGACGGTCGCGCGCAGCTGATTCAGGAGCTGCTGGATCAGTTTATGGAGGAAAACCCCGGTATTACAATCAAAAACGTCTCGGTTTTCGGAGATGATTTTTTGCCGGGCATTAAAACACGGTTTGCGCTGGGCGACGACCCCGATGTGTTCGGGCTGTGGCCCGGCTCGGATATCCGCAGCCTGATTGAGGCGGGTAAGGTTGCCGAGCTAACCGCCTTGATCGATGCAAGCCCCGACGAAAACGGTCAGTACCCCGATTATAACAGCTGCAAAAAGGATTCGTCGAGTGGGACGGATTCCTATGCCCCTAAGCAGACAAGCCTTGCATTTAAGCACAGCTTTAACAAAGAGATGTGGCAGTATGTCACGTTTGATAACCGCGTCTACGGACTGCCGGTAGAGATTATCTTCGAAGCTCTGTTTGTGAATACGGACATCTTTGAGAAGTACGAACTGGAGGTGCCCGCTACCTACGAGGAGCTGCTGAGAGCGGTTCGGGTACTGCGCGGCAAAGGCGTAATCCCCATCGCGTACAACAGCGAGGCGGAGGGCAGCTACCTGTACCAAAACCTTGTTATGATGACGGGCGGCAAGCAGGGAGTGGAAAACCCGATACAGGACGGTCGCGTGAGCGACTGCTACATACAGGCGATGTACCTGATGCGCGAGCTGTACCAAAACGGCGCGTTCCCCGAGGACTACTACACCCTAACAAGCTCGGAGCGCAATAATCTGTTTACCGAGAAAAAGGCGGCAATGCTTGTGCAGGGCTCGTGGTTTATTCCTGACGTGGTGTCCGACCCGTCGGTGGATATCATCCCGTTCCCAACCGTAAGCGGCACCCAGACTTCGTCTGACATGGTGTACGGTATGGGCTGCGGCATCTTTTACGCCAGCAATAAGGCGATGCGCGACCCCAAAAAGACCGCGGCGGTGCAAAAGCTGCTGCGCTATTTGGCGTCGGAACAAACGGCGGCGGCACTTGCCGAGCAGACGGGTATGATCAGCAATGTGAATATAGAGAAGTATCATATCACCTACAACCGCCTCACCCAAAAGGGGCTTACGCTCGTTAATGCGGCAAACGCACTGGTGGGACCTGCCGACAGCTTTATTGACCGCACGGTGTGGGAGGATTATATTATCAAGCAGTTTCCCCATATGCTTCAGGGTAGGGTAACGCCCGAGGAGCTTTGGGCGGAGGCCATCAATGCCAACGGGTAACGGTATTATACTGGCAGTGACCCAAGGACCGTCTTTTGACAAAAACAGCCGCACACAGACCACTCGCACGGCAAACGGCGTTACGCCCCCTGTTTTTTCGTGGGGCGTGTCACGCCCGGAAAGGATGAAAGCGGTATGAAAGAAGCAAACACATCCGCACCGCAGCCGCACCCCCTTTGGGCGATGATAAAACGACCGTTGCGCGGCGCAAAAACCTTTTACCGCAACCTGCCGATTAAAATAAAGCTGGTGTCGGTGCTTAACATCCTTATCCTTATTCCGCTGGTTACCATCAGCTTTATCAGCTACCGTAGCACCGAGGAGGCGCTCAAAACAAAATCGGTGCAGTATTCGCAGGATATTCTGCAGATGGTGGGGCTGCGGCTTACCGACTGTGCCGCTTCTATCGAGAGCGTCTCGGCAGATTTATTATCCGATGCGCGCATCTATAAGCTGATTGATCAGAATATTGATGACCGTAACGCGCTAAAAAGTTATGACATTGACCTTGCAATCGGCGGTATCCTCAAAAACACCATATCAAGCCGCGAAGGACTGTTTTCTGTCGGTTTATTTGCAAGCAACCGCGTGAACTTTTACGCCAACAATAGCCTGTCTAACGCAACCCTACGAACGCTTGTTGACGACCACCCAGAGTTGATTTCTAAGGTGCAGACCATGGCCGCCACCGCCAAGGGCGAGCCGCTGTGGTATATGGACACCGAGAACGGCGTGGTCAAAAACATCATGCTCGCGCGCGCCATGTATCACCACGATACCTACCACAGAACCGGCACGCTAGTTATTCTCGTAGACCCGCAGTATCTGGCGAATGCGTTTGAGGGTATTATCAGCGACGATATTAGCAATGTGCGCATCTTGTCCCCGGATGGAGCTGTGATGCTGGAGAAGAGGCTGGATGAATCCACCGCGATGCCAGAGTTTGTGAGCAAAGGCACCAGCGGATGGACGGAGGACGTAAGCAACAAACGGCTTGTGACCTATACCGCGATTAAGGAACTCAACTGGATGGCGGTTTCGAGTATCTCGCTCGAGAGTCTGTATAGAGACGCGTATGAAATACGGCGCGTAATCATCCTTGCCTGTGTTGTCGCGGTGGCGTTTATGTCGCTGATTGGTCTGTTTATGGCGGTGGATATCGTCGGCGCGCTCTCAAAACTGGTTCGGGCGATGGAGCGCCTGCAGCGCGGGGAGGAGAACGTGCAGCTCTCCCTTGCGCGAAAGGATGAGCTCGGCTTTATGGGGGACGCCTTTAACCGCATGGCACGGGATATCTCGACACTGGAAAAATGGGTGTACCGCGAACAGCTTACCCGCCGCGAGGCGGAGCTGAAGGCACTACAATCCCAGATTAACCCCCACTTTTTATTTAATACGCTCGAGACCATCAATTGGATGGCGATACTTGGCAACATGCCCGAGATAAGCAAAACCATTACGGCGCTTTCGTCGCTGATGGAAGCGGGAATTATGCGTGGCAGCGGCTGTATTACGTTTGAGGAGGAGCTGCGCTACATCGACAACTTCATCTTCATCCTAACAAAGCGGTTTGAGGACCGGCTACGGGTTGAGCAGTCAATCGAGCCGGCGGCACTTCCCGTTAAGCTGCCAAAGCTGCTGATTCAGCCGCTGGTGGAGAACGCAATCTACCACGGGGTAGAAAACGCAGGCAGACCCTGTGTGGTTACCATCAAAGCGCACGTGCAGTACGACCTGTTACATATCACGGTAGAGGATAACGGCACAGGTCTTGACGAGCAGGAGCTAGAGCAGATTAACGAGCGACTTGCCATGGACGACAGCGCTTACTTTGCTCAAAAGGATAATACGAAGCGTAAAAGCGTAGGACTTGATAACATCAACCGACGCATCAAGCTGTTTTATGGGACACAGTACGGGCTGCGGATACAGAGCGAAAAGGATGTGTTCACCCGCGCTGTGGTGGTGATACCCGTAAGGCCCACAGAAGGTTTGATCACGTAGCAATCGTCGTACACACACTCAACTGGCTATGACATAAAGGAGGCGTCTATGTATAAAACCGTTATCATCGACGACGAACCAATCATACGCAAGGGCATAAAAAGTGTTTTAAACTGGGAGCAGCTCGGCTGTACCATCTGCGGCGAGGCAAGCGACGGACAGCAGGGCGTTCAGCTGATTGAGCGTCTGCGCCCCGATATCGTCATCACCGATATTAAGATGCCGCAGATGGACGGGCTGACAATGGTGCGCAACATCCGGCAGGTGGTACCCAACAGCCGAATCATCATTTTAACTGGCTACCGCGATTTTGATTATGCCTATCAGGCAATCAAGCTCGAGGCGTTTGATTTTATTCTAAAGCCTACCCGCATCGAGCAGCTGTACGATGTAGTGCGCCGCGCGGTGCAGTCGCTGAAGGAGCAAAGCTCCGCCGACAGCGAGACTGAGCGCATCCGGCAGATGTACGAAAAAAACCTGCCCGTTATCCGCGAGCGCTACCTGTACAACCTGCTTACCGGTGTAACCGGCGAGATGATACCCGAGGAGGGACGTCAGCTCGGGCTTTCCATCGGGCGCTTTGTGCTAATTGCGGCAGAGTGCGAATATCGTCAGGAGAGCACCGACGAGCCGGAGGAGAGCGCGGGAACCTTAGCCCGCTACGGGGTAGCCAGCGCGTTTGATGAAACCTTCGGCGACCTTGGCAGTGTGCAGACGGTGTTCATCAACTCAAGGCGAATGGTGTTTATTTTGATGCCGCGCACCACCCAGCTTCAGGGGCAGCCGGTGCGCGAGTGCTGCTACGCGCTGCAGCAGGTGGTAAAGCAATGCTTCGGGTTTACCCTGTCGCTTGCCGTTTCGCACGAGGGCCAGGGGATGGAGGATCTGTGTGGTCGGTTTCACGAGTGCTGCGAAGCGCTTGCGCGTAAGTTTTACCTAGGCGATAACGCGCTGATATTCTGTGACGAGGCGGCGGAAAACGCCACAGACGACCACAGACTTTACGAGCTGCGTTCACGCATCTTTGAGCTGGTCAAGGACGGTGACGCAGACGGCGCGTCCGCCTGTGCGCACGAGCTGCTGGGCTGCATCAACAGTATGGGGATTACAGACAAGGAGTATATCCGCAAGTTTTATTTTGACACCATCACCGTCATCAACACCATTCGCGCGTCCGCCATACTAACAAGTGACGCGCGGCTGCCCCAGAATGCGGGGGAGGAGAACCTGTACCAGATGATTGAGCGATGCGACAGCACCGCCGATCTAAACGGGCTACTCGAGAGCATTGTGCGCCGCGCAGCGGCAAAGATAGCGGAGTATGCCGCCGGTAGCATGAAGCTTTTGCTACGCCGCACGGTGGACTACCTAAACCAAAACTACGCCCAGCCCGTCACGCTCGGGCAGGTGGCGGCGGAGGTTTACGCAAGCCCGTCCTATATCAGCCGCCTGTTTAAAAAGGAGCTGGGGGTCAACTTTGTGGATTATCTAAACGAGATTCGCATCGCGCGCGCTAAGGATCTGCTCGGCAGTGCGGAATACAAGGCGTACGAAGTCGCCGATCTTGTGGGCATCCCGAACCCACACTATTTCTCCAAGCTGTTTAAACGGTACGTCGGAATGACACCGTCGGAGTACCGCGAACTGCTTGGCAAGCCCTCAGCCTAAGCACTTGTATTTGTTATAAAACCGTCCGAACGTTGTTTCGGGCGGTTTTTTGTATCCCAAGCACCCCGCCCACAATGCGCGAAAATGCGCATTGTGGGCGGGGTGCGGACTTGTTATCGCCGTGGTGATTGCAAACTAGCAAAATCTTGTTGCACAATCTTGTCCTTGCAACCAGTAAAAAATGAAGACGATATGGCAACTTTGTTTATTTTTAACACAACCCTCCGAATGGTACGATATGCATGTGATAAACAAGAGCATTCCAGATGGGTGCTGCCGGCTTATACTCAATCTACATTTCTAATGATGATTTAGTATTAGAATGCCGGGGAGCGTAATTCGATCGAAGAAAAAATAGGTGGAAGGGAGTTTTTTGTTTTGATGGCAACAGCCAGGAAGGCTAAACCGGCATCGCTCGCATACAAAGGAAAACGGATTGGCTCAGCGCGTAGCCTGCGCACCAACCTGTCGTATTTATTGATGTTGCTGCCGGGTGTAATCGTACTTATTATCAACAACTACATACCAATGATTGGTGTACTGCTGCCGTTTAAAAAATATCGTTATGCAGGCGGCTTCTTCTCCAGTATTTTCGGAAGTCCATGGGTAGGACTGAACAACTTTAAGTTTTTGTTTGCCTCCCCCAATATTCTGCAGGCAACAAAAAACACGGTACTGTACAATCTTCTTTTCATTGCGCTTGGCATTTTGGTACCGGTGGTAATGGCCATTTCGCTTACCGAGCTACATAATAAACGGTTGTCAAAGCTGTACCAGAGTTCGTTTTTTCTGCCTTATTTTCTGTCGTGGATTGTGATAAGCTACCTTGCGTTTTCGTTCTTGAGCTTCGACAACGGGTTTTTAAACAACCTATTTGAGTCGCTCGGGATTGAGAGAATGAACTGGTATTTTGAAACCAAGGCGTGGCCGTTTATCCTGACGTTTTTCCAGCTGTGGAAATACACCGGCTACAACATCGTCATCTACATTGCGACGATATCGGGCATCAGTGGGGAGTATTACGAGGCGGCGACGCTAGACGGGGCGAGTAAATGGCAACAGGTGCGCTTTATTACGCTGCCGATGCTCAAGACCGTTATAATCATCACCACCTTGTTTGCCATTGGTCGTATCTTCAACTCGGACTTCGGTCTGTTTTACAGTGTACCGCGTAATACGGGTGCGTTGTATTCCGTCACAAACACCATCGACACGCTGGTATACATCATGCTTCGCAATTCCAACGATGTGGGAATGACCTCCGCGGCAAGCTTCTATCAGGCGGTGGTCGGTTGTATTACCGTATTTCTCGCAAACGGGGTAATTCGCAAAATCGACAAAGAACAGGCGCTGTTTTGACGGAAAGGGGAACATATAAAAATGAAACGCAAGCAATACAGAGCAAATCAAATCTCCCCCGCCGCCAACCTGCTGTTTAACATCTTTTTTATTGTAATACTCGTCATCTGCTTTGCGCCGCTGTTGCTGGTAATTATGATATCGCTTACGGAAGAAAAGACTATACTGCAAAACGGATATTCGTTCTTACCCGCAAAGTTCAGCCTTGAGTCGTACGAGTACCTACTTAAAGGTGGCGGACTGATCTTAAACGCTTACAAGAACTCCATCATTATTACCCTACTGGGCACGGTGCTTAGCCTACTTACAATGACGTTGTATGCCTACCCGCTTTCAAGACCTGAATTTAAGCACAAGGGTCTCTTTGCCTTTTTCGTTTACTTTACCATGATCTTTGGCGGCGGTCTTGTTCCATGGGTTATGGTGTATAACCAGCTCGTGCCAATTGCCGATACCATCTGGGTTATGATTGTGCCCATGCTGATGAACGCGTGGAACGTGATTATACTGCGAACCTTTATTAAAACCACTGTGCCGGAGGCTATTATCGAATCGGCACGCATCGACGGCGCGGGGGAGTTTCGAACACTGTTTTCCATTGTACTTCCGCTGTGCAAGGCGGGTCTAGCGACCATCGGGCTATTTGCTATGCTCGCGTACTGGAACGACTGGTATCTGCCCCTGCTCTTTATTACCGACCGAAAGATATACAACATCCAGTACTTAATGTACCAGACGCTCAATAACATCCAGTTCTTAAGCACCACCACCATGGGCAACGCGTCGGAGGTTGCGGCGTCATTGCCCAGCGAGGGCGCCAGAATGGCGGTTGCTGTGGTTTCGGTGGGACCGATTATTCTTGCCTACCCGTTTTTCCACAACTACTTTCAAAAGGGTCTGACGGTAGGCGCAGTAAAAGGATGAACCCGGGTCATACACTCGGTCATCATACAAATTTTAGCAGGAGGAACAACTTAATGCTTAAAGCAAACAAAATTCTTAGTGTAATCCTGACGTTATGCATTTTAGCATCCCTTATCGCAGGCTGTGCCGGAACACCGGCTGAAGTAAGCGGTACGCCTTCCGCTGCCGGTGAGCCCGGTAGTGCGGACGCGCCCAAAGAGCCGGTAACCCTAAACTTCTGGATGGTAGGCAACGCACAGGACCAGCACGACCGTGTGGAAACGGCGGTTAACGCCTATTTGAAGGACACACTAGGCAGCAACATCCAGGTAAACATCGAAGAGCTTGGATGGGACGACACCTACAACACAAAGGCAAACAACGGTCTAGCTACAGGACAGGATATTGACATCTTGTTCACCTCTTCCTGGGCAGCCAACATTGCCATGAACGCAGGCGAAGGTTATTACTTGCCGCTCAACGACTACATTGCGAAGTACCCTGAAGTTGCCCAGATTCTTGGCGACGATTACATCAAGGGTACCCAGATTAACGGTGTAAACTATGCAATGCCCTGCAACAAAGAGAAGTTCCATAACTGGGGCTACCTGCTTAGAAAAGACCTTGTAGAGAAGTACAAGGTAGACCTGACAAAGATCAAGAGCACCAAGGATCTTGAGCCTATATTTGATCAGATTCTTGCCAACGAGCCCGGCATTACGCCCATCGGTATGTCCAGCATGGATGTTCCTGAGTGGAAGTTCCTTGATTGGGACGGCGTAAGCGACGACGATCTGCCCGGCGCTTTCTACCCCAGCACCGACAACTCCAAGACCACCATCATCAACCAGTGGACTGCCCCTGAGTCTGTGGCGGTTTACAAGCAGATGAAGGAATACCTGAAAAAAGGCTACATCAGCGCTGACGCGGCTACCGCACCTTCCGTTACCGAGCTGCTTGGCACCGGCAAGTACTTTGCTGCCGTACAGTCTCTAAAGCCCGACAAGGACAAGGAAATGTCCATGAGCACCGGCGTTGAGTATGTACAGGTTGACATCACACAGCCCTACAAGACCAACCGCGAAACACTCGGCGGCGCACTGCTTGCAATCCCCCAGCAGTCCAAGCACCCCGACGAAGCGTTTGAGTTCATCTCCCTGCTGTATACCGACGCAAACCTGATTAACCTGATTGTATACGGACAGAAGGATGTAGACTATACCCTTAACGCAAACGGCACCGTTACCCCGATTGAAGGCTCTGGTTATGCTTCGGGCAACGGCTGGAGATTCGGCGACCAGTTTAAGGATTACCTGCTTGACACCGAGAGCACCGACAAATGGGACCGCTTTATTGCGGCCAACAATTCGGCTCCCGCTCTGTACAGCCACGGCTTCCTGTTTGACGTAAAGAAGGACCCTGCAAAGGAAGAAGAGCTTAAGACCATTATTGCTAACTGCAAGGCTGTTACACAGGAATACTACAAAACACTGCTCAGCGGCCAGGCTCCCGACGTCGACAAGATGGTAGCGGAGATGGACGCGAAGTACAAGGCAGCCGGCGTAGATAAGCTGATTGCCGAAATGCAGGCTCAGTTTGACGAGTGGGTTGCAGCAACCAAATAGTTATCCTCTAAAGTAACCAAACCAAGGAAAAGCGATTAGTTTCGCTTGTTAACAATTGCGGGTTACATTTTTCATACATTTTTTCTTCGAAGCAAAGGCCGTCCTGAGATACGCAGGGCGGTTTTTGCTTGGTATTTTTATAAGCGTAAAACCCAATTAGTACCAGATGCTTCTGGACAAAACTAGGGCTTACCCACCTTGACACAAAGGGCATATTTTACTATAATGGTGCTGCAACATATTAGAAAATGGATGTGCCGTGTTAGGGTTTAACGCGCAAAGGAAAAGACCCAGTACCAAAGGCGTGCAAAACAGAGAGAACAAGCCCTTAGGCTGAAAGCTTGTTCATTGCGTAGTCGCCTATTTTGGGAAGACAGCTTTTCTTAGTCCATCGTTTCCCCGCGTTAAGGGGCTTTTGAGCGGGACGCGCACTGCGTGTCCAACAAGGGTGGCACCACGGGATATCCCGTCCCTTTTTAGGAGGGGACGGGTTTTTGTTATTTATTTTTGGATAGTACCGGTGCAATTGCGTGCATACTCATACTAAAAAGATACGGAAAGGTTGGGAGAAACTATGGCTCTGCTTACAAAAGCGCCGCGCGGCACACAGGATGTTTTGCCTGCCCAGAGCGCAAAGGTACGCTATGTGGAGCAAACCGCCCTCGATATTGCGGGGCTTTACGGCTTTAAGGAGGTGCGAACCCCCACCTTTGAGCATACCGAGCTGTTTGACCGCTCGGTGGGCGACACCACCGACGTGGTGCAAAAGGAGATGTACACCTTCATAGACAAGGGCGACCGCTCGATTACGCTGCGCCCCGAGGGCACGGCGGGCGTGGTACGCTGTGTGATGGAAAACGGTCTGTTAGGCGAAGCGCTGCCCGTTAAGACCTGCTATCTCTCAAACTGCTTTCGCTACGAAAAGCCGCAGGCGGGGCGTTGGAGGGAGTTTACCCAGTTTGGCGTCGAGATGTTCGGACCCGCTGCCCCCGACGCGGACGCCGAGGTCATCGCTCTTGCGAATGAGATTATCACCACCTTGGGTGGTACCGACCTGACCTTAAAAATCAACTCGATTGGCTGCCCCGAGTGCCGCGCCAAGTACCACAAGGCGCTCAAGGCATATTTTCAAAATAACTCCGAGAATCTGTGCGAGACCTGCCGCGGGCGGCTTGATAAAAACCCGATGCGCATCCTCGACTGCAAAAGCCCCGTGTGTGGCGAGATTGCAAAGGACGCGCCCAAGGTGCTTGACTATATCTGTGAGGACTGCCGCGACCATTTTGACGGCGTAAAGACCCGCCTTTCGGGTGCGGGCATCGACTTTACCGTAGACCCCACGCTGGTGCGAGGGCTTGATTACTACACCAATACGGTGTTTGAGTTTGTGTCAAACCAAATCGGCGCGCAGGGTACCGTGTGCGGCGGCGGGCGGTACGACGGGCTTGTGGAGGCGCTCGGCGGCGCCCATACCCCCGCATTGGGCTTCGGCATGGGTATTGGCAGACTGCTGCTCGTGATGGAAAACAGCGGCGCGCCCTCCCCCGAGGAGAAGCATTGCGACATCTATTTTGCCACAATGGGCGAGCACGCAAAACAGCGCGCGTTTGAGCTGACAAGGCTACTGCGCACCGAGGGCTTTTTTGCCGAGACCGATTTGATGGGCAGAAGCCTGAAGGCACAGATGAAGTACGCGGACAAGATCGGCGCGTCCTACACCCTCGTTCTCGGCGACAACGAGCTGACCGAGGGCGTGGGAATGCTTAAGAACATGAAGACGGGCGAGCAGAGCGAAGTGCCGCTGGGTGACGAGCTTGTGCAAAGCATCTACAACAAAACCCTAGCCGAGGCGGTGGAGGAACTAAACAACACCGGCATCGCGGGCTTTGACCTAAACTCACTTTAATCAACCAATCGGAGGACAGAAAGGATACGAAGGAAGATATGAGTATCGATACCATGGGCTCCCTGCGGCGTACCCATTACTGCGGCGAGGTGAGCGAACAGGATATCTCAAGCGAGATTGTGGTGTGCGGCTTTGTACAAAAGGTGCGCGACATGGGCAACCTGGTGTTTATAGACCTGCGCGACCGCACGGGGATTGTTCAGCTAGCGTTTGACGACGGCACACAGGCAGACGTAATCGCAAAGGCAAAGACGGTGCACAGTGAGTATGTGCTGATGGCAAAGGGTGCGGTCAGAATGCGTCAGTCGGTTAACCGCGATATTAAAACCGGCACGGTGGAGGTGTACGCTTCCGAGCTGCGCATCCTCTCCAAGGCAGAGACCCCGCCGTTTGAGATTACCGACCAGACCAAGGTCAACGAGGAGCTGCGCCTAAAGCACCGCTACCTTGACCTGCGCCGCCCAAGCCTGCAAAACAACCTGATGCTGCGCCACAAGATTGCCAAGGTGACCCGCGATTACTTTGACGAGAACGGCTTTTTAGAGATAGAGACCCCGATGATGATCAAATCCACCCCCGAGGGTGCGCGGGACTATCTGGTGCCCTCGCGTATTCACGGCGGCAAGTTCTACGCACTGCCGCAGTCGCCCCAGATCTACAAGCAGCTGCTGATGATTTCGGGCTACGACCGCTACTTTCAGCTTGCAAGGTGCTTTCGCGACGAGGACCTGCGCGCCGACCGCCAGCCCGAGTTTACCCAGATTGACCTTGAGATGTCGTATGTGGATATGGACGACGTGCTGCGCATGATAGAAGGGTATATCAAACGCCTGTTCGCCGACGTGATGAAGGTGGACGTGCCCCTGCCATTACCACGCCTGACCTACCGCGAGGCGATGGAGCGTTACGGCTCGGATAAGCCAGATACCCGCTTTGGCATGGAGATTGCCGACCTGTCCCAGGTTGTAAAGAACACCCCGTTTGCGGTGTTTGCAGACGCTGCACAAAACGGCGGCAGCGTGCGCGGCATTGTGGCAAAGGGTGCAGCCGCAAAGCTCACCCGCAAGGAGATCGATAAGCTCACTGAGCTGGTGCGCGGCATCGGCGCAAAGGGGCTTGCCTATATCCGTTGGGTGGACGAGGCACCTGCCTGCTCGTTTGCAAAATTCCTCGCCGACGGAGAGCAGGACGCGATTATCGATGCGCTTGGGTTGCAGCAGGGGGATGTTGCACTGATAATCGCCGACAAAAACAGCGTGACCCTGCCTGTTCTGGGCGCGCTGCGCCTTGCGGTGGCTAAGCAGCTGGAAATCCCGCGCACGGGCAACAACTTCCTGTGGATTACCGAGTTCCCGTTCTTTGAGTGGGACGAGGAGACCGGCACCTGGCTTGCGATGCACCATCCCTTCACCATGCCGATGGAGGAGTGCCTGCCCCTGCTCGAGACCGACCCCGGCGCGGTGCGCGCCAAGGCGTACGACCTTGTGCTAAACGGCGTGGAGCTCTCAAGCGGCTCGATCCGCATCACCGATTACGCCCTGCAGCAGCGTATGTTCGAGCTGCTGGGTCTTACTAAGGACGAGATTGACGCGAAGTTTGGCTTTTTGGTGGACGCGTACCGCTACGCATCCCCGCCCCACGGTGGAATGGGCATCGGGCTTGACCGCCTTGCCATGCTGATGTGCGGCGCGGAGAACCTGCGCGATGTCGTGGCGTTCCCCAAGGTGCAAAACGCGAGCGAGCTGATGAGCGCCTGCCCCGCCGAGGTAGACGAAAAGCAGCTTGCCGAGCTTTCGATTGCGGTGGTGAAAAAGCAGGAAGCAACTGAATAGATATTTAAATACACCATAAAGAAACAGCGCCCGAAAAGGCGCTGTTTCTTTATGGGTTAACTTTACAAAATATATCGAATAAGGTATCATTAAGTCATATTGGCAACACGAAGAATCGATGGGGATAAAAGAAAAGCAGTTACTATCGGTGCATTTACCCAAAAGTGTATTGGGCATAAAGCCCGCGAAAGGACAGATTTGTTATGACGAAAAAGACAAGCCACGTATTGTTCTATGTTGCGCTAATCTTAACGCCGGTCATCGCGCTGTTCCCGCAAAATTTGCTGGTTAAGATGAGTCTAATGAGTTCATCTGTTGCAGACAGACGAATTATTCCATTG
>JAEZDF010000145.1 GCA_023429685.1 Bacillota bacterium | reverse complement strand
TCAGGATGATTCCGCTTTTGGTGGTCTCTTCCGCCTCAACCATCTTGAGTACCACTCTGTCGGCAAGAGGTTTCACAGTCATCTCTATTCCTCCCAATCAAAAAATTGTATTTTCCCGCGGTTCTGTTGCGCGGCATGTGCTACCGCATCGGCACAGAACGCGGTGTGTGCTAATTTTAGCACTCAAATGCTCTGAGTGCTAACCAAGTTCTATTGTAGCTTATTTTTCACAAAAATCAAGGGGAGATTATCGCCCTCGCTTATTTTTAACAAAATGTTAAAAAATATTAAGGTCATTGGGGAAAAATTCACAGTTCCCAATGACCTTGTTTACACCACATTATTAATAATCTAGCAGGTTCCCTTTAGGCGAATTGAGCGCGAGGGAACGCCTTGGGGCGCCTTTTCGTGCGCAAGCGGCAACGAAAACAGGAGTGCCTTGGGTAAAATCTCCGCGTGCATACCGTTTGTCAGCTCACACTCGCCGTCGTAATTAACCACCACAGGATGCGGAGATGTAATCGTAATGGCTTTGGCGCGCCGGTAGGTAATCACATCCGCAAAGGCGGGCTCGTCAAGATGCAGACCCTTTTTATACTTGCCAATCATCGTAAAAAACCGCAAACGCGAAATACGCTTTACAAACACAACCTCAAGCAGTCCATCCTCCAAATTTGCCCGCGGTGCCGCGGCAAAACCGCCGCCGTAGCAACGTCCATTACCGCATACCCCAATAACATACTCGCCTTCGGGCAACGTTTCGCCGTCCACCGTAATCTTCATGACACTGGAGAAGCGTTTAAAAAGCCGTTCCCCGATGGCGATGATATACGCCATACTGCCCGTGACAAACGGCAATGATTTATAGCGTGACATGCTCATGGCGACTGCGGAGTCAAACCCGACCGAGCACAGGTTGATGCAAAGCCCTCCGCTTGTTTGAATTAGGTCAATCCTTCTTGCATCCCCCGCAAGCTGTGCTGCAATATCATGAAACGGCACGCCGGGGAAACTGCGCACAAAATCGTTGCCTGACCCGCAAGGGATAACCGCGACCTGAACGTTGGGGTATCCGTAAGCACCGCGCGCCACTTCGCCCAATGTTCCATCACCGCCGCAGGCATAAAACCGCAGCTCAGTGCCGATTTCGCTTTGTTTTTTCACATATTCGGTTGCGTCACCCACACAGGTTGTGAGATAAATCTCATAATCAGCTCCTTTTTCCCTGCAGATCGTCTTGATCTGCTCGGTAAGCGGAGCGACGTGCCGCCCTTTGCCCGCGACGGGATTGACGATAAAGATATGTTTCATACCCCGGTACCTCCCGTTGTTTATACGAATTGATTCACCACGCATGCAGCAAATCAGTCTTTGGTTTGCACAGCATAGGTGAACACCCATGTTGTTTGTAATGAAATAAGTATATCGTATCCCACCGTATTTTCCAACTTATTTTTTCGTATTTTTGTTTATTCTGTCCTTGTGATGTGCTAGAATAATACAGTCCGGCTGGCGGATGGTAAAACTGGTGGCTGCGCAGCGGCACAGGCAAGGGACGGATTACAACCTTTTCTGCGGCAAAACCGCACTGCTATAATCATGGCGTTTGGCGCTTTTAGGCGCTTCCCGCTATAAAGGGATGGTCATAACCATGCACAATCTGTACGACAAGCTCGTTTCACTCTTTCAAAAGTACCGCGAAACGATGCTCTACCTCATCTTCGGTGGACTGACCACACTAATCAACATCGGTTCATACTGGCTGCTAACCAGCGTGTTCGCGGTCGATTTTATGGTTGCCAACGCCCTTGCGTGGCTTATTTCGGTGCTGTTTGCGTTTGTGACTAACAAGCTTTTTGTGTTTGACAGCAAATCCCTTGCCGCCGCGTTGGTGCTTAAGGAGTTTGTGCTGTTTTTGGGTGCGCGGCTGTTTTCCGGCGCGCTTGACATGGGTATTATGTACCTGTTTGTGGACATACTGAGGTTTAACGACATGGTGATTAAGGTGCTGTCCAACATCATTGTAATCGTTGTGAACTACGTTCTTAGCAAGCTGATTATCTTTAAGAAGAAGCAATGAGGCGCACACAAAACCCGTTTTGAGAATGATTCTCTAAAAAGTGCTTGACATAACAAAACCCCTGTGATATTATAATAGGGCACTCTGAACAGCAGACGGTTCTAAGGTTTGGAGAAAGCGCATACAATATATCGCGGAGTGGAGCAGTCCGGTAGCTCGTCGGGCTCATAACCCGAAGGTCGTAGGTTCAAATCCTGCCTCCGCAACCATGAAAATGACTCAGGTATTGATACAATACTTGAGTCATTTTTTTGTATGAAGATGCTCAAAGTTTTTGATTTCAAAGGCTTTCTTTAATATTGTGTAAACAACAGCCTGTGGTTTTAACATCATAAGTCGCTTTTTTATTAATGGGTGCATCCGTTCTTATTGTGCAAGAATAAGGTTGTTGTCTGCAGTTTTGGTAGTGTATGTAAAAATCGCATTGTGCTATGGGGGAAAAGTGATACAATAATTCAAGAAATAGGATTTTATTGGGCTATCATATTGTTTCCGAAATCAAAAGCCAGTTATGAGCAAAGAAGATAAAATAGGTTTAAGGAAGAAATATCTGCTATACGGCTGCTTGGGACTATTAGGGGATTATTGTGTCGGTATCATTTTCGGTGTTTGGATTTGCATTTGCAATAGGTTCAAATACCCGTTGATTTAACCAGTCGCTTTCAGGTTTGCATACTAATCTGGCATTCGAATATGCAACTGGAAGTGATAATATTGTTGGGGCTGTATATTTCTGTGAAATATTGTTGCGTTCCACAACTAAAGCAACTTCTGCATCTGTTTCAGTGCCAAAAGAAAGTGGTAACAATATGGACATTTTATTATATGTTGGGAAATACACAGGTATGGCAGTTCGATAATTCCAACTAACACGCATGACTGCCTTCCTAACAGCGTTACGGAAGGAAGCTTCTAAATCATCATAAACATCAGGATCTGACCCAATTGCTTCTCCGACTGAGCGCCAGTACGCTTCCCTTTTTTCTGGGGATAGCCCGCTTATATCTGTTTTTAACATATGGATAATTGCTTTATTTTTTCTACATCCATCAAGCAAGAAGTCTTGTGGCAGTCTCTTAGGATTATCAATAAAATAATGATCTGGTTGTAAATCTGGCATTTGCTGGTCTGGCGTTTTATCGTTTTCAATAATATAACTAATATCAGATATATCAGAAAAATAGTGTGCGGGTTTTGGTAGCACTTTAAAATTGTCTGATAAAATACGACCGCCTTGGCGAATACCAGGAATACAAAACATAGAGAACTTCCACGGCTTTGAACCAACATTTTTTTCAAACAAAATATAAATGTACTGATAATTTCGATTAACTAGCCCAGTGTTGAAAACTGAGTATCTCCCATTAATGCTTACGGCAACTTGCTTGTCCTGCCACAGTTTTGCAAATGTATAGGAAATGTAATTCTTAAGAATAGGGAAGTCATTATCGTCCGGGTTTTCTTTAAAAGACCAATTTTCGTAAAGGGCCAAATCGTTTTTTAACGTTTTCAGGTCACTGACAAATGATGACCAGAATGCATAATTAAATAGCATTTCTCTTGGTTTATTTCCAAGCTCCACATAAGAGCCACCATTAAACTCTGTCTCGGAAATAGCATTTTGCATTTCCCATGGTTGTTTATCTGGATTTCTATTTGGGACAAAGGATAAGACAACTGTGCTGTCATTTAGAGAAGTGGGCATATTTGTAAGAATACACACACGATCAGCGAGAGAATTTTCGGTTAAAACAGTGTTTCCATTTTTATATATAATTCTTGGACAGTTTTCTTCGGAAGCGGCAGAAATGTATTCAGCATTAATAGCTTGAAGGATTTCGTATTGAGTCCGCTTATCATTCGTCAAGGTGCGGTAAGTATCCAATGCTCGTTCAGGAAGAAATGCAAACGTCCTTATTTCCGGATATTGATCGATCAGCATAATTTAATATCCTCCAGTCATATTTAACGCACATGAAATAACTATTGACGCATAAAATATACTGTGCTATCATGATTGTACTAACTTTGGTGGTTATTTATCTTTTTTGTGAGTGAGTCCCTGCTCTATGGTGTGATATAGAGCAGGGATTTTTGCTGTTTTTATAAATATAACACACCAGAAACATTTTTTCTACAATTTTCCCTTTTTGTAAAGATAATATTTATGTTGCACCCGCTATAACCCACTTTCCAAAACCGTTCGATTGTGTCAACAGGACGGTTACTAGACATGAACCCCCACAACCATCAGGTTTGTGGGGGTTTTTTTATGTGTGTTATAAATGAGTTTTAGGAAACTTTTCTTTCTTAGAGGGCAAAACGCAGCGGGTACTACCCTGTTTGGGCGGTACCCGCTAATTAAGTTGGTGCGTGCATTCGCCCACAGCATAATAATACTGTTCTCGGACAAAAGTGTTGATATAAATCTGCGACAAAACCCATATGTCAAAGCTTTAGCCCTAATTTTATACACTGTTTAATCGGATATTAGTATAGATTTTACACCCAGCAATATCCCAATCATAGAGTTCCCAATAATCATCCCTGTAATCGAAATAACGTACTGCGGATTATGTCACGGTAAGCTGCGCATGACAACCACAAGAGAATAAACGATTCTAGTTATCGTCCTTGGAAAAGGCCGCTAAAGTCACTGCCGATGTTGTGTTTACTGCTCCTGTGCTATCGCCTATTTATCAAACCAATGGGTGGTTCTGTTCGCAATCCGAACCAGCGCAAGCATCACGGGCACCTCTACCAGCACGCCCACAATGGTGGCAAGCGCAACGGGGGAGGTGGGTCCAAACAGCGAGATTGCAACCGCAACCGCTAGCTCAAAGAAGTTCGAGGCGCCGATCATCCCCGCCGGTGCGGCGACATTGTGGGGCAGCTTTAACATCTTTGAAGCAAGGTAGGCAATAAAGAAAATCAACACGGTTTGGATGGTCAGCGGAATCGCAATCAGCAGGATGTGCAGCGGGTTTTCTAAAATTACGTTACCCTGGAACGAGAAGATGATAACGAGGGTAAGCAATAGTCCTATGACGGTGATGTTGTTAAATTTGGGCAGAAATCCGTTCTCAAAATACTCCTGCCCTTTGTATTTAATCATCAAAACTCGGGTGAGTATGCCCGCGGTCAATGGGATAACCACAAACAATACCACAGACAAAATCAGCGTATCCCACGGAACAGCCACACCGCTTACGCCCAGTAAAAAGGCGACAATCGGGGTAAACGCCACGAGAATAATCAGGTCGTTTGTCGCAACCTGCACTACCGTGTAGGCGGGGTTGCCCTTTGTCAGGTGGCTCCACACAAACACCATCGCGGTACAGGGCGCAGCGCCCAACAACACCGCTCCCGCTAGATAATCTCGGGCAAGCTCCGGCGGAATAAGTACTTTAAATAAAACGAAAAAGAACAGTGCTGCAATGCCGTACATCGTAAAGGGCTTAATCAGCCAGTTTGTCACCCATGTGACGAACAGCCCCTTGGGGTTTTTTCCGACGTTTTTCACGCTGACAAAATCCACCTTCATCATCATCGGATAGATCATTAGCCAGATCAGGATGGCGATGGGAATGGACACGTTGGCGCGTTCAAACCTGCCCAAAAAGTCGGGGACTGCAGGCAAAAACCTCCCGATTAGTACCCCCGCCACCATGCACAGAATAACCCACACGGTCAGATATTTTTCAAAAAAGCCGATTCCTGCTTTATTTGCTTTACTCATTACAATCACTCCTTGTTCATTAGTCCACACATATTTTGCGCCTTACACCTGTTTAACTGCTCTTTGTCCTCGCAATAGGTCGGTAGCGTGTTCCATTGACGGATTAGGTATTCGCACAACTCCGAGTTTTCTTTACAAAACGCGACATTTTTTTTGTAGTATGCCCATTGCGCCTTCTTGTAGCTTGTTAGAATCCCCGCGTTTTTAAGTACCGTCAGATGACGCGACGCGTTTGACTGGGTAAGGTGTAAGCCGCCCTCTATCTCACACACGCATAGCTCGTCGTCCCACACCAGCGCAAGGATGCGCAGCCTTGTTTCGTCCGATAACGCCTTAAAGACGTTTACCATATAAAAACTCCATCCTTCCCCTCGCTTTTTTAAAACGAAACGAGTTTCTAATATCCTTATATGCGCATACACTCATATACTATGCGACATTTCATTTATGGTTCCCGATGCCGGCACCTTATTTTGCATGGGATTTCTTATACTGCTTGTGCCCGCCCGAGATGTTATATACCTTCAAAAACCCGTTGTTAAGTAGGATATTCTGCGCCGCATTGCCGGTAACGCCCTTGTTGCAATAGGTTACGGCAACGGCGTTTTTATCAAGCGTTTGTACCGTAGCCCTAAGCTTTGCGTGGGGGATGCTCTGAGCTGATTCAATATGCGCGCTGTCGTACTGCTTTGACGCCCTTGCGTCGATGAGGGTGTACGGCTCGCCGGACTGTATCAGCGCGTCCAGCTCGTCTGGGGTAATCAGCGGTCTGCCCTTTGATATGGCGTTATCCAAAATCATGCCTGTGTACATCACCGGGTCCTTGGTGGTGGAAAACGGCGGCGCATACGCAAGGTCTAGGTGGAACAGATCCTCCACCTTCGCCTTAAAGGTGATGGCGGTAACAAAAACATCAATCCGCTTATCCACGCCCTCACTGCCCACAATCTGTACGCCCAGCAGCCTGCCATCGCGCTTATCGGCTATGCCCTTTATCACCATCTCCTTGCCGCCCATATATTCCGGCTTATTGGGCTTAATGTTATGGCAGACCTGCACCTCGTATCCCTGTTCCCTTGCTTCCCGCTCAGAAAGCCCCGTCTGCGCCACCGTCATGTCAAAGATGCGGAAGATGCCGGTGCCCAGTATTCCGCGAAACGTCAGCGCTCCGCCTGTCATCGCGTCCCCCGCAATCCGTCCCGTTTTGTTGGCGGTAGAGCCCAGCGGTCGGTACACGGGCTTGCCGGTAACCAGATGCAGCTGCTCGATGCAGTCGCCGCAAGCATAGATATCCGCTGTGCTGGTCTGCATCTTTTCGTTGACCTGAATGGCGCCAGAAGCGCCAAGTGCGATGCCCGCCGCCTTTGCAAGGGCGGTGTTCGGGCGCACGCCCGCCGAGACGAGCACCATATCGGCCTGAATCTGCGTACCATCGGCAAGTGCGATGCCATCCCCGGTAATCTCGGTAACCGTAGCGCCAAGATGCAGCGCAACGCCGTTCTTAGTCAACTCTTGCTGTACATACGCCGCCATGTCGCCATCCAGCCCCGGGGTGACCTGGGGCAGCCGTTCCACTAATGTGACCGCTATACCCAGCTGTTTGAGGTTTTCGCAAACCTCCAGCCCAATAAAGCCCGTTCCGATAATCGCGGCGGTTTTTGGGGACTTCTCAGTAAGAAACGCCTTGATGCGGTTCATATCCCCGATGTTGCGCAGGGTAAACACATTGTCTCTGTCCACCCCCTTAATGGGGGGAACTACCGCACTTGCGCCGGTTGCAAGCACAAGGGTGTCGTAGGTATCGCCAAACACCTCGCCTGTGGTTAATTTCTTGACTGAAACGGATTTTGTGTCGGGGTCGATGGAAAGCACCTCGTGCAGGGTTTTAATCTCTACGTTATACTTGCTTAGAAAGAACGCGGGGTCGCGTGGGGTCAGCTCCTGTGCGCTCTCTACGCTTCCGCCAATGTAATAGGGCATTCCGCAGCCGGAGTAGGAGATAAATCGATCCTTTTCGTAGATGACAATCTCGGCCTGCTCGTTGTTTCTTCTTGCCTTTGCAGCGGCGGAGGTTCCCGCGGCAACCGCACCGATGATTACAATTCTCATGTTTTTATCCCCTTTACCCGTCACAATGTGAGGTGTTATCACCGTTTTTGCAGATGCAATCCTGCCTGTCTGTGGTAATTTTCTCCCAAAAGGACTTGATCGCCTCCGCTTTTTCGGCACTAATGCGGTACTTCATCCACGAGCCATCTTTTCTGCTGTTAATAAGCCCGCTGTCGGTTAGTATCTTCATGTGGTAAGAAAGCGTCGGCTGGCTAATGGCAAACGACTCTAAGATATCGCATGCGCACATCTCCCCGCAGGAGAGCATCTCCACAATCTTAAGCCGTGTTTCATCTGATAACGCCTTAAACAGCAGTGCATAATCAGCATGCTTCATTCTCTGTTCGCCCTTTCCATTCTTAGATATAGAGAGTTGTCGATATCTTTATTGTAGTTAAGATATCGAGAGTTGTCAATGTCTATTTCGAATGATACACAACTTTTACAAAAGACCCTCAAGCCGCGGCTTGAGGGTCTTTTTGTGTATGTACTTGATCTAGCAACAGCCGCCGCCTTCGCAACAGCGGGATTCCCCGGGCTCCTTGCTGTTTGTTTGCAACCCCAACACGGCATACGCCGCCTGACGGATGGCCTTGGCGGGAATCTCCTCGTACTCGTTGCCCTCAAACGACACCGTGCGGCAGTACGTGTCTGTTTTAAGTAGTGCTGAGCAGGAATCGCAGTAGTTCTGCGCTACCTTGATGTTTAGAATATTCTCTATGGGGGTGCCGTTAAATAGCAAAGCATTGGATTCGGTGATTTGGGTGCCGCCCAGTCTTGTCTCGATATACTGAACCTCAATCCCTTTCTCGCCCAGCGCTCTGCGAAGCCGCTTTACTTCCGCCGCAAGGTTTTCCCCCGTATCGTAGCAGCGGTCGCAGGTTTCCCCCTCCACTTCAAGGTGTCGCCACTCGATAATAAGTCTTTCCAACCACACGCCCCCCTCTAAAATCATCTGCCGCCTGTCTACTACATTGCAACCTTTTGCAGGATTTTTACAATCTCTTCGGTTTTTAAAACCTTGCCGTATGCCACAACCTTGCCGTTCACAACCAGCGCGGGGGTGGTCATCACGCCGTAGGCGGCAATCTGCGCAAAGTCGGTCACATGCTCGATGGCGGTTTCCATGCCAAGCTGTGTCAGTGCCTGCTTTGCGTTTGCCTCCAGGTCGTTGCACTTTTTACAGCCGGAGCCGAGAACCTTTACGGCGGCTCCTTCCACATTCTCGGTCGGCGGGCTTGCCACTGTCTCCGCGCCGCACTCGCCTTGGCAGCCGCAGGCTGCAGGCTGCTCTTTTTTCTTGCCGAATAAACCCATCAGTCATTCTCCTTTACAAAATCATCTCTTCAACAATCTCCGTTGCGTCACAGACTAGTTTGGGGCAAACTGTTTGAAACGCTCCCTGCTCCTTGAGTATTTCATGTTGTTCGGGTACAGAGGGGTCGTTGCCCAGCAGCTCCTTGCACACAACAGAGCCGTTGCGCTCACAAAAGCGACCGTTAAACTCGATGGCACGCGCAGCCGCCTTTGCCTTTTCCTCCATGTCTCCTGTATGGTAATGCCCGTGCTTTAGTCCCAGTGCCATCAGCGCGCCCGAAACCGCGCCGCATAGCTGACCACATCGTGCGCCGCCGCCGAACGAGGACGCGACTTTTAGCGCAAGCTCCTCCGAAATCCCCAGCTCCTCGGCAAAAGGGGCGAGCACCGATTGCGCGCAGTTAAACCCGCTTCCAAAATACTCTTGTGCTTTTTGCTTATAATCCATTGTAGTCATCCTCCACTTAATTCGTTATTATGTAGGTTAGAAAAGCTTGCATGAGTGCGTCTCAGTGCGCCGCCTATTCTATCGTTTTGGCGTTCTCATACAGCTGCTCCACCTCTGTTTTTGGGATAAGCTTAGCAAGTATGATCGCGATGATAATAATACCCGGGATATCCACTAACAGCCTTGTTATCGCAAACCGTGCGCCAAGAGAGGTAAGCTCAAACAGGAACATCGGTATTTTGGTGGTGGACCACGCGCCGATAAAGATAAGGATATTGCTGAATTTAACACCCTTTTTCATAAATACCGCCGCAACGGGGAACGCCCCGTACAACGGACCCGCCGCAACCGAGCCAATGATTATGGCTAACACAATGCCCTTGATACCGGAACCGTTGCCCATATACTTCATCATAGTCTCCCGCGGTACCCATACATCCAATAGCCCCAGCAGCACAAAGATGGGCGGGATGACAAGCAGCATCTCCTTTACGGAAAAGGCGGTAATGCCAAGGGCTTTAAACCCCAGCTCCCTGTTTATCACAGTCAGAACGACAAACGCCGCCGCCACAACAATAAATACCCTGTATCGTTTTAATACAGCCTTCATCTCTAACCCACCACCAATCCGATTACATACGCCACAAGGAAGGAAAATGCAAATGCAAATACATTCCTAAGAACAGCCGTCCTTTTGCCAAAGTATTTAATCTCCACCGGCAGGGTAACGATGCCGACCATCATTAAGGTCGAGACAAACGCGCCAATCTGCATATACCCCGCCCCGCCCTGCAGTAGCATTGCCGCAGTCGGGAATGCCACAAACCCCGGTATCAGGGTAACCGCACCCACAGTTGCGGCAAGCAGTACACCAAGCCAGCCCGAATCCTCCCCGATAATTTTGGATATCAGCTCGGTGTTTAATACCGCCAGCAGCAGCCCGACCAGCAGCAGAACAACCAATAGCTCGGGCAGGATGTTCTCAAAGGACTTCCACGCCTTTTTTAATGCCTTTTTCGTTTTATCCCTGTCTTTTACAAAAGACAATACCAGCAAAACGGCTGTGATGCCGTATAAAATATAATTACTCATTGCTCCCATCCTTAACCTACAAGCAGGTGGCCAAACGCATTGAACAGATACCCGATGAGGATAATACCAACCGTCACGATACCGATAAACACCGCCAAAAGCCGCGGCTTAACCGCCTTGCGGAGCATAATTATCGAGGGTAGGCTCAGCGCCGTTACCGCCATCATAAAGGATAGGATGGTTCCTAGCCCCGCGCCCTTCGTAAACAGGCTTTCGGCGACGGGGATGGTTCCAAAGATGTCCGCATACATCGGCACACCCACCAGCGTAGCAAGAATAACCGAGAACGGATTTCCGCCGCCTAAGATGGACTCAACCCACGCCTCGGGGATTAAATTGTGTATCAGCGCACCGATACCCACGCCCACAAGGACATAGGGCGCAACCTTTTTCACCGTTGCCTTAACCTGATCCCTTGCATAGACAAGTCGGTCCTTGCGCGTTAACTCAGGCGCGTCAATATCCACCGAGCCAGCGGACTTTATAAATTCCTCTACATACCGACCCATGCCAAACTTTTCAATCAGCGTGCCGCCGATGACCGCCAGAACCAGCCCTACCACGACATAGGCAACCGCTACCTTTGCACCGAAGATGCTCGTCAATAGGATTAAAGAGCCCAAATCCACCAGCGGTGACGAGATGAGAAACGAAAAGGTGACCCCAACCGGCAAGCCCGCGCTGGAAAAGCCGATAAACAGCGGAATGGAGGAGCAGGAGCAAAATGGTGTTACCGTGCCGAGCAAAGCGGCAAGCGTATTAGCCCCTACCCCATGAAACCGCCCCAGTATCTTTTTCGTCCGCTCGGGGGGGAAATAGCTTTGTATGTATGAGATCATAAAAATCAGCACAGAAAGCAGAACAAAGATCTTTATCACGTCGTAGATAAAAAACTGAATGCCACCGCCCAGCCAACCATTCTTGTCAAGCCCAACAGCGGTTACCCCGTAACCGACCAGCTCGTTGAGCCAATGCATGCCGAGTATCTGGTTTTGAAAAAAGTCCCATATGGTACGTATCACCTGCATATACAATCCCCCTTCGCGTTTATGGATGTTAATTCACTGAGCAGCTCCTTCGCGTACTGCGTGCCCTCCTCGGACAGGGAGTAGTGCGTCCATTTGCCGTCCTTACGGGCGCAGACGATGCCGCTTTCCACGAGTATCTTCATATGGTGCGACAGCGTGGATTGCACAATATTCAGCCGCTCAAGTATCTTACAGGCGCACTTTTCACCGCTTTGCAACATCTCGAGTATCATCAGGCGGTTTTCGTCGCAGAACGCCTTAAACACCCTTGCGTTATTTGCATATTTGTTTTCCAATGTTAAACCATATCCTTTCTGTGTCTTGTGCCTATAAGCAGAGTAAAAACGCCTTTTCATTGCGGGGTAAGCGTTTTTTGATCCACCTTATTGCGAGCCCGTGCGTTCAGTTCTATTTTTATCGATATAATGCAGTATATGCCACACATCGATTTTTGTCAATATGTTTTTTGCGTTTTTAGTTAGGGTTGTTATCTTAATCTTGAAACAGGAAAAGGGGGGCAGCTTTCATCTGGTTTGCAGATAAAACAGACGCAACCCTTCGACGAGAAAGCCCGCGAATATACCATAATTATTCTTACCCTTAAAATCCAAACAAGTTAAATGATGTGGGTTGGTTAATTAGTGGTATAATGGTCTAGGTATTGAATTCTACAGCAATACAACATCTTTTTTGTCAGGAGAGGTTCTGCCTTGAAATCATTAAGGCTTTTATTGATTGCTTTTGTATGCATCATTATGTTATTCGGTTGCCATACACCTTTGCCGATAAACGAAACCGAATCGGACAGTCCGTTGTCTAGTGACCCAGAACCCATATCCCCTTCATTGAGCGATACGCTGTATCCTTTTAAGTCTGCTTGCGTCTGGCTTAATGGTGGTACGATTTTGGCGGCGCCCGATAGCGATACCATTCGCTATATCGACTTAAACAACCAACTGGTCAAAACCGTTACAATACCAGCAAAATATTTGATTGCGGAATACCAGTTTGCCGTCACGGACAATCGTATATTCGTCCAAGGTGGCTACAGCGAAAATGATTACCCCGGCAGCTTATCCGCCTGTAAAACAACCGATGGCGACTGGGTATTGGTTAATGGTTCTATCTGGGATGGTACTGGCAACTTGATTCGGGAGTTTTTACACTATACCGAAATACCAGATGAAAACCACGAGATAATAAGAACCCTGTCCGACGGCAGAACGGTGAAAGGCTGGGAAGACACCAGTATTCTTACCCCGGTATGGATTAACGAAGATTTAGTGGCATTAAACGGTCATGATCGGCTGTTTCTATACCGGGTTTCTACCGACAAATTCACTCTGGTAGACGACATGAGTGAGTGGATACAGGCTTACGGTAAGATGGGCGTTTACTTCGGCGTTCAAGAAGTAGTTCCTGTCAACGGCGGCTGTGTCTATTTCGCATGCAAAAACAAGGAAAAATCAAATACCGTTCGCTCAGCCTGGTTTGCGGACGAAACGGGGTCTCGAGCACTATTTGAGGAACAAGAATTTTCAGCTATCTTCGGAGAAAACGGCGTTTATGCTATGGTCGATTGGATTAGCGACCCCGAGACTGGTGACACCGTGAGCACCCACCTATGGTATGCGACAAGCGAAAGCTTTCAGTTAACCGACGCAGAGGCTTTTAATGTGCCAGTTTATTTTGAGACAATCAACGATAATCGCATCGTATTTTCCAGCGAAAGTGATGGTATGCATCGCTTTCTTATACTAGACACCAAAGACGCCTCTGTGGCTTGGCTTCCAATCCAAATACAACACCATAGTCATCACCAAAAACTACGCACGCGTATCTTCAACGGCTCTTTGCAATATATCTACACCGCCCTTGTTGACGGAGAATATCGAAACTATCTATACGACACCGCTACTAACACAACCCAAATACTGAGCGGAAAACCCTTTTCCTCCCGCGAGCAAGTATTTAACAAGCAAAATACGCATTATATTGAGTTTTATCCCGACACATGGAAAGCGCACAGCATTAGAATCAGACCAGTCGAATAGTTTTGTCTTATCGATATAGTATATGATTTATTATAAGGCATAAAAAACGACGTCCAAACTTCGTTACAAGTTTGGACGTCGTTTTTCTCTTATCTACCTATCAGAAAACCGGTTAAGAAACAGCTTGGTGCGTTCCTGCTGCGGGTTGTTAATAACCTCCGTTGCCTCGCCCTGCTCGACGATAAACCCGTCATCCATAAAGATAATGTGGTCGGCGACATCCCGTGCAAACGCCATCTCGTGGGTGATGATCACCATCGTCATACGCTCGGCGGCAAGCTCGCGGATAACCTTTAAGATTTCCCCCGTCAGCTCGGGGTCCAGCGCGCTGGTCGGCTCGTCAAAGAACAAGATGTCGGGTCTTAGCGCCAGCGCCCGCGCAATGGATACGCGCTGCTGCTGCCCGCCCGAAAGTTGGCAAGGGTAGGCATCCGCCTTGTCCCTTAACCCCATGCGGTCCAGTAGCTCCATTGCCGCCTCGGTCGCCTGCTGCTTAGACTGCTTTGCAACGTGAATAGGCGCCTCGGTGATGTTGCGCAGCACCGAAAAGTGGGGAAACAGGTTGAAGTTCTGAAACACCAGCCCAAAATACGAGCGGATGCGCTTTAGGTCGGCGGGCGGCGCGTATATTGCCCTGCCGCCGTCGTCGGCAGCGACCATCGTCTCGCCGTTATAGCGGATACTGCCGCTATCCACCTGCTCAAGCAGGGTGGCGCAGCGCAGCAGGGTGCTTTTGCCCGACCCGGAGGGTCCGATAACGGCAAGCACCTGCCCCTGTGTGACGGTAAGCGAGATGTCTTTTAACACCTCTAAGTCGCCAAACGCCTTGCCGACGTGTTCCATTTCAAGCAAAACCATTCCGGCGACCCTCCTATCTGTAGTAGTTCATGCGTTTTTCAATGCATTCCATGCCAAAGGCGACGACGTAGTTCATGATGTAATAGAACAAACCCGCCACCGCAAACGGAATAACCGAAACCTGCGCCGAGGCTAGCGCCTTTGCGGCGGTAAACATCTCGCTCACCGAGATAACCATGGCAAGCGAGGTATCCTTCACCAGCGTAATTACCTCGTTGGTCACCGACGGAAGAATGCGCTTTGCCACCTGCGGAAGGATGATGCGCACAAACGTCTGCGCCCTGCCAAAGCCCAGCACCTCGGCTGCCTCGTACTGCCCTGCGGGCATCGATTCGATGCCGCCGCGGTAGATCTCGGCAAAATAAGCGGCATAGTTAAGCACAAAGCCGATGATAACGGCGTAAAAACGGTAGGTGCTAGAGATGCTTACGCCAAAGATATAGTACGGTCCAAAATAGACCACCATCAGCTGAAGCATCAAGGGGGTGCCGCGCATGACGGATATGTAGACCTTTACGACGATGCGTACTAGGGTGTTTTTGCTCATGCGTCCCAGTGCGACAAACAGCCCTAGCGGCAGAGAAAACACCAGCGTAAGAACAAATATTTGAAGTGTTGTTACAAGCCCCAGCGAAAGCTGCGACAGCACGGCGGTCATCTGCTGAGAAAGCCCTGCCCCGCCCGCCGAAAGCAATCCGGATATCATGCGCGTTGTCCTCCCTAAAAGCTACTTTCCGATTGTGGTGATGTCCTTACCAAACCAGTCGTTTGAGATCTTTTCAAGCGTGCCGTCCTTTTCCATCGCAAGCAGGGTTTTTTCCACCTTGTCGCGCAGGGCGGTGTTGCCAAGCTTAAAGCCCACGCCAAACCTCTCGGCACCCACAACCTCCTCGAGCACACGGTAGCCAGCGCCCTTCTTCTCGATGTTATAGCGTGCGACAATCTCATCCATTACAACCGCGTCTACAGCACCCGATTCGAGCTCCATCAAGGCGTTTAGGTTGGTGGTGGTCTTTACGAGCTCCGCAGGCAGGCTGGCAAACGCGGTGTTGCCCTCGATGGCGGTCAGCGCGCTGGAGTCGTCCTGCACCGCAATAACCTTGCCCGCAATATCCGCAAACGTCTGAATGGGCGAGCCCTCCAGCACCACAACAATCTGGTTGTTGTTCATGTAGGGCTGTGTCCAGGTGTACTCGTCCTCACGGCCGTTAATGGTAAAGCCGTTCCACACACAATCGATGTTGCCGGAATCAAGCTCCATATTCTTTGCCGTCCACTCGATGGGCTGAAGCTTGAGCTCCATGTTCATGCGTTTTGCAACCTCCGCCGCAAGGTCAAGGTCAAAGCCCACGTACGAGCCGTCGTCCGCCACAAAGCCCATGGGCGGGAACTCCTTGTCAAAGCCCACCGTAAAGGTTGCACCGCCAGAGGCTGAGGTACAGCCCGCAAGCAACAGGGTAAACATCAGTGCACTTAAGATAACCGCTAAAAATCGTTTCATTATTGTCCCTCCAAAAATACTATAAGGCGGCATAATGCGCTGCCGCCTTACCATTGTAGTACAATAATACGGTAAAGTAAACGGTTTAAACTGGAGATTGTTAAAAACGCGTCAACTCTTTTGTTTTTGCTACCAATGCCACAATACTTTTGGGCGTGCGCCAGCATTCCCTGCTTACCTGCGAGGGTTGTATCTCGATTCCGAGAGTGTCCTCTAGCTCCGTGAGCAGGGTAATCATCGCTAGGGAGTCTAGTAGCCCGGAATCGAGAAGCTCAAGGCTGTCGTCGCAGCGTATCAAAGGCTCTGCGCACACTCGGGCAAGCAGTTCGGTCACCTGTACATTCAACTCATCCATGGGGCTTCCCTTCTAAGCAGATTTCGTTTTGTAGTAGCGCAGCGCGGTCGCATTTTCCGTTTGGGGTTAGTGGTAGGCTGTCTGTGACACGCACCCGCTCGGGAATCATGTAGGTGGGCAGATGCTGCCGCAACGCCGCTTTTATACCCTGCGCCGTCAGACCCACTCCCTGTTCGGGGCAGACGTAGGCGCACAGGTACTGCCGCGTACCCGCTACAAACACAACTGCACAGCGGCGCACCCCGCAAAGACGCAGCAGATTCCGCTCAATATCCTGCAGTTCCACGCGGTAGCCCCGGTGCTTGATTTGATCGTCGCGCCGTCCCGTGAAAAACAGCATACCGCCCTTTCGGTAGCCGTAGTCTCCTGTCAGGTAGGCGCGCTCCCCCCTATAACGGATAAACCCGCCCTGCTCGGTGCCGACATAGCCCACGCCCACACCCGCACCCGTCACCAAAAGCTGCCCGATCTCCCCTTCTGCAAGGGGGCGGCATTGTTCATCCACAACGTAGATATTCGTGCCATCAAGCTCGGTGCCCACCGGCAGCAGCTCCTGCTCTAGCCGGTCGGCGTGCAAATCGCAGACCGTAACCGCCACCGTGGTCTCGGTGGGTCCATATGCGTTATACAGCCGGATGGAGGGAAAGCGTTCAAACAGTCGTCTTGCCGTAGCCGGGCTAAGCGTTTCACCACAGAAAAAGATGGATTTTAACTGTGGCAACAGGTTAGCAGCAAACCCGCGGTCGGCAAGGCACAGCTCGGCAAACGACGGCGTCATCACCGCGGTGCCCGCGCCACTTACCTTTAGGCGGGCAAACAGTGCCTGCATATCCTGCATTACGTCGCGTTCCAGAACAAACAGCGTCCTTCCCATGCTCAGCGCACCGTACAGGTCGGCAACCGAAAGGTCAAAGGAAAACGCCGCTTGGTTAAGCACCGTGTCGCCCTGCCACAGCCCATCCACGGCACAAAGCGCGCCGATAAACCCGTCCGCGTTGCGGCGGGTAATCTTTACGCCCTTGGGCTGCCCCGTGCTACCCGAGGTGAACAGGATGTAAAACAGGTCGTCCTCATCCACGGGCGCGGGGGTATACTGTGCAAAACAACCGTCATCCTCGCAGACGGCTGCTATCTCTTGTTGGGTAAGCATCGGTGTTGCGTCTATTGCTATTGGCGAAATGGCAAGCACAAGCTGTACACCCGCAAGCTCCGCCATGCGCTGCACGCGCTCAGGCGGAATGCTCTCGTCCGCCGGAACATACGCCCTGCCCGACAGGGCACACGCCAAAAAGCAGACGGGCATAAGCGGCTGCTTGTGCCCGTAAACCAGTACGGATGCTTTGGCAGGCACCACCTTGTCAAGAACGTGTGCCAACCGCTGCGCTCGTTGGGCAAGCTGCCCATAGGTCATGCTACCGCTTTCGCTTTGGTACGCGGTTTTCTCGGGACTAGTGCGGCAGTGGTGTAAGATGCGGTCAATCAACATAGGCTTCCTCTCTGCCCCTTATCTCCGCGCCGGGGATTAGGCTGTGGTCGTACAGCACACGGGAATGGTTGTTTAGTATCAGCTCGCGGTTTAGGGTCCCGCCCGTTTTGCGGTCGATGGTGCGTTTGTACACGCGACTTACTCGGTAATAGTCCTCACCCTCGCGCACAAAACAGCAGCCCTCCTCCTCAATGCGGTAGCGAGTGGGAAACGGCCGTGCGCTGCGCAGCTCGCCGCACAGGTCGTCCTTGTCCTGCCAGACGCGCAGTTGCACCGTGCGGTCGGTGTCGTTGCGAAAACGGTAGTCCACATTCTTATAAAACACCGACGTTCCCGTGCCAAACGGCACGCGTCTGCCGCTGTCGGGGAACAGTGCGTCGGTGTGATGGTGCAGCTCGGTTACGGTAAGGGGGCTGTTAAGCACCAGCCAGTGCACAAGGTTTGCAAGCTGGCACAGCCCGCCGCCCGTGTCGCTTTCGCTTTTGCCGTTTACAATGGTCATGCCCGTGAGGTACCCCCGCTTACTCGATACCCTACCCACCAGCCGCCAGAACGAGAACGTCTCCCCCGGGCGGATGAGCAGACCGTCCATATGCCGTGCCGCAAGCGCAAGGTTTGTTATCTTGTTGCGTTGCAGGCGGTCGTCCACCCCGTGCAGGGGGCGTAGCATCAGCGAGCGGTGCCCCTTTACAATACAGGGCAGCTCCTCCTTACTGTATGTACACGCAAACCGCTCCCCGCTCAGGCAGTCTTTTACATCACGCACCAGGTACTCTTTGAGCAGCGAGATGCGGTAGCACAACGGACCGTATTCACAAAAGCGTTTGCGCCGCTTGGGCACAGGGGTTTTCTCGCTAGTCTGATTCATACTAAAGCAAAATCCTTTTTACAACATTTTACTTTATTGTAACACAACAATGTAAAAGGTGTAAATAAACAAAGTAGAGAAGTATTGCACTATTTTGTCTTGTAATAAAAAATCGCCAGCTGTGTACGGTCGCGCAGGGCAAGCTTATCGAGTATCACGCTAATGCTGTTGCGCACCGTGCCCTCGCTTAGATAGAGCTGCGTCGCAATCTCGCGGTTAGATAGCCCTTCGGCGACAAGACCGATGATCTCGCTCTCCTTCTCAGTCAGCCCAAACGAAGCAAGGCTTTGGGGTGCCTGTCTATCGCCGATAAGCGACGGCAGTTTAGCGATGATGTCGTCTCCAAACACCGTCTGCCCGCTGTACACCGCGTACAGGGCGGGTACGATGCTTTCAAAGTTTTGCTTTAACAGGTAGCCCTTTGCCCCGATTTTAAGTGCCTTGATGATATACTCATCATCGGCAAAGGTGGTTAAAAACAGGATGCGCGCCTGACTGTGGCGGGCAAGGATTCGCTCGGCAGCCTCCAGCCCCGTCATGGTCTGCATGCGGATGTCCATTAGCAGGATGTCGGGTGCGTATCGCTCGTACAGCGCGATGGCCTCTTTGCCGTCAGCCCCCGTTGCCAGCACCTCTATGCCCGCATCCGCCTTTACAATGGTGGAAAGCGACAGCGTCACCAGCTTATCGTCGTCTACAATCACAATCTTCATTCGCCCCGTCGTTCCTTTCGTGCGGGCGCTACTTGCGTCCGCTTGATGCTGATAAACAGCTCAAAGCCGTGCTGGGTGCTTATGTTGAGTATCCCGCCCAATGTTTCCACCCGGTCGCGGATATTTTTTAGACCCATGCCCTCATCCCCATGTCGCTTTGCCGCCTTGTTAGAGCCGTTGTCGCGAACCACCAGCTGGTACAGCGCGGGGTGCTCATACACCCCAACCTCGGCACGGGTGGCATCCGAATGACGCGCGATGTTGGACAACGCCTCTTTGACGATGGCAATAAACGCGTACTTAATTTGGCGATCGGGGCTTTCGACCACGTTGTAGTCGAGTGTGACGGTACAAAACTCAAACCGCTCAATCAGCGATTGCAGCTCGGCAAACAGGTCTATCGATTCGTCGTGCAGGTCGTGTATGGCGCTTCTCACATTATCCATACCCATTGACAAGGTCTCGTGCAGACGCGTTAGCCCCTCGCGCTGTGCTTCATCCTTACTGGTGGCAAGCAGTGCCCCCGTCTGCAAAATCGAGCTGGAGAGCAGGTGCCCCACCGTGTCGTGCATCTCACGCGCGATGCGGTTGCGCTCATGCAGGGTGGCAAGGTTAATCTCGTACTCCTGCTTTTCAAGAAGCTCCCTGTTCTTTTCGGCAAGAGCGGTGGAAAGCTCCTTGGTGCTGTCGCGCAGCAAGATGTTATCCAGCTTTTGCGTTTCTAAAAGGGTGGTTTGCCGTCTAATTAAAAATGACAAAAACACAAACACCCCAAGCTGGGCATAGGCAACGGCATCGGGCTGCCCAAAATGCAGCAGAAGGGGCAGCGCTATAGCTCCCTTGACCCACCCGGGTTTTATCGTCCATATGTCGTAGCACGCAAAGGGTACAAAAAACAGCAGGGGGGAATACAGGGTCGCCCCGATGCAAAACGCGGTAAACAGCACAGCCTTAGTGATATCTGAGCGCAGGTATTCGCACACGGAAGAGTAGGTGACCGCCACAATAAGCGGTATCACCGCATAAAAGTCGACGCCGTACCGAATATATGCCGCCGCGCACAGCATAAACACAATAATCTTGTCAAGCAGCCTGCTAGTCATGCGGCACACCCCCATGAAACGAATTTGTTCACCCCAAATAGTACCACAAACTATCTTTTGTCACAACAGGCATTACATCTGTCATGTACGACTTGGAGCATACTCACTGTAAACGGGTGCCGCCGTGCGATACAATAGGGTCATACCGACAACAGTTTGAAAGGGTTGAAATGAACGATGGTGGTAAAAACACAAAACCTCGTTAAGCGCTACGGCGATTTAATTGCGCTGGATCATCTGAACTTAGAGGTTCATGAGGGCGAGATCTTCGGTCTGCTGGGTCCCAACGGCTCGGGCAAGACTACGGCAATCAACTGCATCCTGTCGCTGCTTAAATTCGACAAAGGCTCGATTGAGGTGTTCGGCAAGCCTATGTCGCCCTCGGCGTACGACATAAAGCGCGATATCGGCATCATCATGCAGAACGTCGCGGTGTTTGAGGAGCTGACGGTTCTCGAGAACATCCGTTACTTCTGCGGGCTGTATGTAACCGACAACAAGAAACGGGAAGAACTCGTAGA
>JAEZDF010000032.1 GCA_023429685.1 Bacillota bacterium | reverse complement strand
CGAGGATCTTTGCAATCTCTACATCGTAGCCGCCGGCATACCCGCCGCCTTCGATGGCAACCGCACCGTTGGAGTCGTCTACCTGTGTCCAGTTAAAGGGCGCGTAGCCGCACTCCATGCCAACGCGCAGATCGCCGCCTGTGTTCCCCGCGCAGGCGGTAAGCGAAGCCGTAGCGGCAAGCAGCATGCAAGCCGCAAGAACAATGCCAAGTATCCTTTTCATAAAATTACTCTTCCTTTCTTCTTTGGGTCTCGACTAACTATCGTGCAAGCAGTATGCCTGCATGATATTACATTATATTTTCTCGCATTTACAGGCTGTTGTCAAGGAAAGCGCACGAATTTTATCTGTTTTTTATCTATTGGGGTCGTTCTCTGTATAATAATTCACACCACGCCGGATTGTATCCCCCAGATATCTGCCAAAAGCGCGTGACGGGTTGTGGCTTTTGTGATACAATCACTGTAGCTGCCGCACAGGGCAGGATATAATAAAGTAAAGTCTTTTTTATAAGCACTTTCGCATGTTTTATGCGAATGCCAAAAGGATTATTTTGATAGGGACGGTGTTTGTATGGCGGACGTTTTGGTTCTTGGCAATGGTCCTGCGGGGATATCGGCTGCAATCTATGCCGCGCGCGCGGGACTGAGTGTGACGGTAATTGGACGGGATGGCGGCTCGCTCGCGAAAGCGGATAAGGTGGAAAACTACTACGGCTTCGCCGAGCCTGTGACGGGCGAGGAGTTACACCGCGTCGGAATTGCACAGGCTGCGCGTCTGGGCATTAAGATGGTGACAGGCGAGGTGCTCTCGATCGGCTATGCGGCGGACGGCTTTGAGGTGGGTACCGCCGACGCACGATATGAAGCACCGGCGGTTATTCTTGCCACAGGTTCTTCGCGTAGGGCGCCAAAGATACCGGGGCTTGCGGAGTATGAGGGCAAAGGGGTAAGCTACTGCGCGGTGTGCGACGCGTTCTTTTACAAAGGTAAGGATGTGGCGGTTCTGGGCGACGGCGATTACGCCCTGCATGAGGCGGCGGAGCTTCTGCCCGTGGCAGGGTCGGTAACGCTAATTACAAACGGCAAGCCCGCGCCTGCCGAAACCCCCGACAAGCTTTCCATCATTACCGAGAAGATTACGGCGTTAGAGGGCGACGCGACCCTACAGGCCGTGCGGTTTGCGGACGACCGAACTATCGCGGTCAAGGGCGTGTTTGTGGCACTCGGCGTTGCGGGCAGCGGCGACCTTGCCCGAAAGCTGGGCGCCGAGCTAAACGGCACCTCCGTCGTGGTGGACAGCGGCATGCAGACCGCCGTACCTGGGTTGTTTGCGGCGGGCGACTGCACCGGCGGGCTGTACCAGATTGCAAAGGCGGTATACGAGGGCGCTGTGGCTGGCACGTCGGCGGTTAAGTATATTCGTGGGCGCAAAAAATAGCGCGAGCCATTTTGTACACATAGAAAAGCGACAAGTCTTTGGCGATTGCCGGACTTGTCGCTTTTTTGTTGTTGTGAATAGAAACTATTATACATACCCGTACAGACCGCGTACTGACGCTTCGCCCGCGTTGATTTCGGTGACCACCCCCGCAAAATCCACCAGCAGGGCGCCGTTTTGCGCAAGTCCAATCGCCCTGCCCTCGCGCTCCGCGCCGTTTTGAATCACCTTAACCTCCCTGCCAAGGGTGATGCACGCCGCCTCGTATTCGCCGAGCAGCACAGCTATCCCCTGGGCAATAAAGCGGTCGTAGTACCGCTCAAGCTCGATCATCACCGCGGCGGTGACATCGTCTACGCTGCGGCGGGTTTGGGTTTCCACCAGCAGAGACGTGGCGTGGTCAAGCCCGTTTTGGGTAAAATCCGCTTTTTCTTGCAAGACGTTGATGCCAATGCCGCACACGGCGTAAACCGTCTGCCCGAGCAGCACCCCTTCGCACAGGATGCCGCAGACCTTCTTTTGGTTTAAAACGATGTCATTGGGCCATTTTATGCCAGAATTAACGCCGTAAAGCGAATAAATTGCCGATTTTACCGCAAGTGCGCACACAAGCGGCAGCAGTTGAGTATGATGAACCGAGGGCGGGCGCAGAAGAACCGAAAACGCCAGCCCTGCCCGTGCGTTGTCCTGCCATGCCCTGCCGCTTCTGCCCTTGCCCGCCGTTTGATAGTCGGCCGTTACCACGGTGCCGTGGGAGAGTGCCCCTGCGTTTTGCTTGAGATAGTCGTTGGTGGAGGAAATCTGCTCAAAATGCAGATGCTCTTTACCAAGCCAACCGGTTTGGTTGTTTTCGTACATATCAGTCATCCCTTACAGTTCTACGATAAACGGCACAATGCCGGTTTTAGTAATGTCAACGATGCCGTAGCTGGCGCGTCCCGCACGTGGGCTTGAGGGGCTGCCGGGGTTGAGCAGGTAAACGCCCTGCTCGTAGGCGCAATGCGCCACATGGGTGTGACCAAACACCGCGATCTGGGCATTGTTCTCGCGTGCCGCCGAAAGCAATGCACCCGTACCCGATTTTACCCCGTATCGATCGCCATGCGTAAGCAGGATGCGCACATCGCCCGCCATCACAATGCGGCTGACCGGCTCCATCGACGCAAAGTCACAGTTGCCGCGCACCGAATAAAAGGATTGGGCAGAAAACTCCATCTTCACCTCATCAAGCTCGCGTTCGCCGTCGCCCGCAAACAAAAATAGCTTTGCGTCATGCACATGCTTCTCTACAATCTTACGCAATACGCGGTAGTTTCTGTGTGTATCTGAAATTACTATTATCCTCACGCGGTTTTTCTCCTCGGCTATTTGCACTTTCGCCTTTTCCCATTCAAACAGATGGGCAGACGGCGTAGTCTATTTCTTTTTACTGTATCATAAAAATAGGATATAGTGCAAGTAGACTACCCTGAATTAACATAGCCCACAGTTTCATATCAATATCATTTGCCCGAATGCGGCAAGATGGAGGTAATTATGGATAAAAGCCCTGAATTCTCTGAGCAAAAGATTAACATGCTCCTAAACATCGCATCCAAAAAGATTGGGATGTCCCCTGCCGCACTGCGCGCAAAGCTGGAGGACGGCACGTTTGACAACATAGTAAAGGGGTTAAGCGAATCCGATGCAAAAAAGCTCTCGGGCATTGCGAACGACCCGAACAAGGTAAACGCGATACTAAGTAACCCCGAAAACGCTAAAAAACTATCCGATATGCTGGGCAAGAATAACAAACGCTGAGTTTGTCTTTATCGCGAAAATCCCGCGTCGCCCCGTATGCCAAAGGGAAAGGGGGAAGCACGGTGGACGAGGACGTTATGCAGCGCATCAGCGACCTGCTGAGCAGCGAGGACGGAATAAATCGCATTAAGCAGATGGCGCAGATGTTTGGTTTGGGCTCAGATGACAGCGAGCCCGACCTATCCGCTTTTGCCGGAATGTTCTCGGGCGGCGGGCAGAAAGATTCCTCCTCATCCGGTAAAACAGGCGGCACAGGCAACGCACCCGATTTTGGCGGGCTAGGTGGACTGGGCGACCTGTTTAAGAACATCGACATGGGCACCGTCATGCGCCTGCTAAGCGCATACTCGAACACCAAGGATGGCGAAAACGAACGGTTGCTTCGCGCATTAAAACCTATGCTCTCGGATAAACGGCAGGGGCGGGTGGACGAAGCAATTAACCTGATGAAGCTCATTGCCATCTACCCACTAGTGAAGGAGAGCGGTCTGCTGGGCAATCTGCTGGGGTAACCAAACAACCATAGAACACAAGCGACCGGGTATTGTGACGGAGGGCGGACATGTGGAGTAAGGGCGGGTATACCGAATACGATTTTATGCGTATGAAGCAGGACGCCATCCAGCGCGCACGGGATATGAACCGACGCGCTTCGGGTGGCAATGGTTATCGCGCAAACCCCGCTGCGCAAAACAGCGCTAGGCAGCAGCCAAACCCGGTTGCCGAGCCACCTCCCCCCGCCGAGACAAGGTGCCCCCGCTGCGGCAGAATTATTAGAAACGGCAAGCATGTTTATGAAGCGCGTCCCGCTGCGCGCGGCAACCCCCCGCAAGCCGCGCCAAGCGTTAATCCGTTTGAGGCGATACATACCGAGTACACCCCCCCGCCGCAGGACAATGATAAGAAGGACGCCTCCAAGACAAAGATTACCCTGCCACTCCTCGGTGACATCGAGCTGGATCGCGACTTCTTAATCATCGGTGGGCTGCTGCTTGTTCTGCTTTCGGAGGGGGGCGACCAGCTGTTGATGCTCGCGCTTGTTTACATCATGCTTTAAAAAATTCGCTTAAAACGCGATTATAATGGCACCTCATCCTTGTAACGAAAAGTGCTTGAATGCAAACGGCAGACCGCTCGGTCTGCCGTTTTTGCATTAATTGTTCTATACAATATACATAATTTTGCCCTGCCCCAGAAGACGTTCAATCTCGCTTTGCAGCAGGGCGGCGGCTTCCTCCCGTGCCGTTTGGTGATAGGTATAACGCCCTTTGCCCCGCCCTGTCATACGGTTTGTGTCATACAGATCGGGCGCGTGGGGAAACGCCTCGGTATTGATGGCACGATGGATGTAGCTGTAGGTCATAAAGATGATCTCAATCTGCATCGCCTGCTTTACCCGCTCGGACAAGCCCTCGG
>JAEZDF010000076.1 GCA_023429685.1 Bacillota bacterium | reverse complement strand
CCGAAACAATGGCAATGTGCCGTAAAACAAAAATATTGGGAGGTATCATTTAAATGGCTTCTGAGAAAATTACTAAATTTGTAGAAGAAATCAAGACACTGACTGTTCTTGAGTTAAACGAGCTGGTTAAGGCAATTGAGGAGGAGTTTGGCGTATCCGCTGCTGCTCCCGTTATGGTTGCTGGTCCTGCTGCTGGTCCTGCTGCCGCTGAGGAGAAGACCGAGTTTGACGTAATCCTTGCTGAGATTGGTGCCAACAAGATGGCAGTAATCAAGGTTGTTAAGGACATCGTAGGTCTTGGCCTGAAAGAAGCGAAGGAGTTTGTTGAGGCTGCTCCTAAGGCTGTTAAAGAAGGCGTATCCAAGACCGAGGCTGACGAGCTTGCGAAGAAGCTCGAAGAGGCTGGCGCAAAGGCTGAGGTTAAGTAATTTAGCCCTAATGCAAGATAAAAAGCCGTCCGAAAGGGCGGCTTTTTTGTATGCGCAGCCCTCATATATTTCCATAGGTTGTAACATCCACCCAGCAATGATATAATGGGTAAAAATCTGTCGGCGGGGTGTTTTGCTTCACTGCTGACGAAGCCAGGAGAGATGACAGCATGAGATACTATGTAGTGGATGTTTTTACAGATAAGCGGTTTCACGGTAATTCTGCGGGCGTATGCCTGCTGGATAAGCCGCTGGATGCCGCTATAATGCAGCAGATTGCGGCGGAAAACAACCTTGCAGAGACGGCGTTTTTGCTACGCGCGAACGACCGCTTTTCCCTGCGTTGGTTTACCCCGAAGGTCGAGATCGACCTGTGCGGTCACGCGACGCTCGCCACCGCCCTTGTTTTGATGAACGAAGCGGAGCCGAACTGTAAGCGGGTGGAGTTTGAGACGCTAAGCGGTACACTAACAGTAACCCGCGAGCGGGATGTATTTTTAATGGATTTCCCCCGCAGAAAGCCTGTGCCCTGCGAGATGCCCGCGCTGTTATCCGAAGCACTTGGTGCTCCGGTGCTGGAGACACACAGTTCCAGAGATTTGGTCGCTGTGCTACAGTCGGAGGAAACAGTGCGCGCACTCCGCCCCGATTTTGCGCTGCTCAAACAACTTAACGATGTGTTTGCGGTTGTCGTAACAGCAAAGGGGGAGCAGCATGATTTTGTCTCGCGCTTTTTTGCCCCCAACGCCGGGATTGACGAAGACCCCGTTACCGGTTCCTCCCACAGCACGCTTATCCCGTTTTGGAGCGAGCGGCTGGGAAAAACCGAGATGACCGCAGCGCAGCTGTCCGAGCGGGGCGGAACACTAATATGCAAGGATACGGGGGAACGGGTTATCATAGGCGGGAGCGGTGTCATTTATCTTTCGGGCGAGATTGTTCTTTAGTCTGCGTGCGCAGGGGCATTGCAGTTACGAACCTAGACTGTCTTGTGTGAGAGAATACAGAGGGCTGACTCGAAGCCCGAAAGACCTTTCGCGATGCGTCACGATATAGTAATCCACACTTTGCAATGATTTATCGGTTGCACAATATCCTCCAATAAGGTAACGTATAGATACAAGACGTGATACAGGTCAGACGAATAGGGAGGAACGCAAAATGCAGACCGCACATCTCAAGCAGCTGCTTACCCAAGGGGTGTACAATGCCGTTTTTACGACGCTATATGGTACTGGCGATATCGTGATACAGGAGCAGACCGCGCGCTATGCCGCCGCTGCCGACCGATTTGACGCGCTGTTTGGCAAGGGACGCGAGGTGATGCTGTTCAGTGCGCCGGGACGTACCGAGATCGGCGGCAACCACACCGACCACCAGCGCGGTCGTGTGCTTGCGGCGGCGGTGAACCTTGACGTGATTGCGGTCGTGTCAATCAATCAGGATAATGTAATTCGCATCAAGAGCGAGGGGTACGATATGGATGCCGTTCCCCTTACCGTGCTTTCGCCCAATCCGTCGGAGCGGGGGTCTTCCGCTTCCCTTATCCGCGGCATAGCAGCCCGCTTTTCTGCGCTCGGCTACCGAATTGGCGGATTTGATGCCTACACAACCTCCGACGTTCTGCCCGGCTCAGGGCTGTCTTCCTCTGCGGCGTTTGAGGTTTTGGTGGGCACCATACTAAACTACTTGTATAATGAAGGGGCAATAACAGCCGCTGTAATAGCGCAGATTGGTCAGTACGCCGAGAACGACTACTTCGGCAAGCCCTGCGGGCTGATGGATCAGACCGCGTCGGCAGTGGGCGGCTTTGTGTCTATTGATTTTGAAAACCCCGCAGACCCTGTTATCAAGCAGGTGGCGTTTGACCTTGCGTCAAGCGGCTACGCGCTGTGCATTGTGAACACCGGCGGCAGCCATGCCGACCTGACGGCGGATTACGCCGCCGTGCCCGCCGAGATGAAGGCGGTTGCAGGTCAGTTTGGAAAACAGCATCTGCGCAAGGTGCCGGAGGAGGCGTTTTACGCGCAGATTGGCGAATTGCGCGATAAGGTAAGCGACCGCGCCATCCTGCGTGCCGTACACTTCTTTGACGACAACGCGCGGGTAAGTGAGCAGGCGACGGCGCTTGCGGACGGCGATATGGTGCAGTTTTTGCGGCTTGTCACCGCATCGGGGCGGTCGTCGTTTCAGTACCTACAAAATGTGTATGCCCCAAAGCAGCCCGCTAAACAAGGGCTTTCCCTTGCACTTTCGCTCAGTGAGCGGATTCTCGGCGTGCACGGCGCGTGGCGGGTACACGGCGGCGGCTTTGCGGGGACGGTGCAGGCGTTTGTGCCCACAGAGCTGCTCGTACAGTACAAACAGCAGATGGAGCGGGTGTTCGGTGATGGCGCATGCCATGTTCTTTCGGTTCGTCCCGTGGGCGGCGTCTGCGTTATGCCCGAGTAGAACATGAAAACAGGAGGATTTGTCATGGCAGTGCTGCACAGGAGCTTAGGGACGCATATAGGCGTTTTCTTCACAAAGACTGATTCATGTTGCTTTAATTAAGTATAAGAAAAATCCTGTCATATGGCTTTACTGTGGTATAATAATGCCATAACAGCAAAGTGATATAGGTGACAAAGATAAGTTTAAGCACGGAAAGAAAGGTTAGGAACAATTGATATGAAGATACTGGTTACAGGCGGTGCAGGCTTTATTGGCAGCCACACCTGCGTAGAGCTGCTGGGGGCGGGATATGAGGTTGTTATCGTGGATAACCTCTGTAACGCAAACAGAGAGACGATAGACCGCATTCGGGAGATTACCGGAAAAGACCTGTCGTTTTACCCGGTTGATATCCGCGACAGGGATGCGCTGCGCACCGTGTTTTGTGAGCATGCTATCGGCGCCGTGGTGCATTTTGCGGGGCTCAAGGCGGTAGGGGAATCGGTTTTAAAGCCGCTAACCTATTACGACAATAATGTGTACGGCACCATTGTGCTTTGTCAGGCAATGGAGGAAGCGGGCTGCAAAACCATCGTGTTTTCCTCCTCCGCCACCGTTTACGGTTTTAACAACCCCATTCCGTACAAGGAGGAGTATCCGACCGGCGACACCAGCAACCCTTACGGAAGCACCAAAGCGATGGTGGAGCGTGTGCTTAGCGATATTTGCGCAGCCGACCCGGACTGGAGCGCGATGTTACTGCGCTACTTTAACCCCATCGGTGCCCACGAGAGCGGGCTGATTGGGGAAAACCCAAATGGAATACCCAATAACCTGTTGCCCTATGTGGCGCAGGTGGCGGTGGGTAAGCTGCCCTGTCTTAACGTGTTCGGTAACGACTACGACACCGTAGATGGTACCGGCGTGCGAGATTACATCCATGTCGTTGACCTTGCTCTGGGGCACCTGAAGGCGCTTGATTATGCCGCTCTTCATAAGGGGGTAGAGGCGGTGAATTTGGGCACCGGCAAGGGCACGAGTGTGCTGCAAATCGTAAATGCCTACTGCAAGGCAAGCGGCAGGCAGATTCCCGTACAATATGCACCGCGCCGTGCGGGCGACCTTGCGGAGTATTACGGACATACCGAAAAGGCAAAATCGCTTTTGGGCTGGGAGGCTGTAAGGGGCATCGACGAGATGTGCGCCGACAGCTGGCGTTACATGCAGACACAAATTGCAACCGATTAAACGTAATCATAGTATTTTAAAGCGGAAACATGGTGTTTTGCCAAGGTTTCCGCTTTCTTTGTTGTATGCTGTCAGTTTTTATGATATATTATTACCAATGTATTTTGGGTTACTCTACATATTCTAAACAAACGCAACAACGACCTTTTTCCATTTTAGTCAGGTGAAAAGGATAATGGTGTAATGAGCTATCTATTACAATCTTGCTTACTTATCTTTCATGCGTCTAAATCAGTCACAACCCTTTCTTCTTCCATACAAACAGGGTTCGGTCGTATCAGACCGATGCTGCTTGCAAATTTGCATGACGCATGTGCATCCCTGCGCCTTCCCCTTGATGGGATCACTTATTTTAAGGGCGAGAGTTCTGCCCTGATGTCCGCTTCGTGGCGTGACAACCTGACCGCGGATTTCGCGTGGATCTGGGATGAGATCCTTTCGCATTGGGTGGGGTTAACGATATTCATCATCGGTTTGTTCTTTGTAATGGGGCTGGTGGCGTTTGTCTTTGTACTAATTTATCGCGCACTCACAAAGAAAAAGCTCGCCCAGCTAACCTATGTCGACCAAGTGACAGGATGCGACAACTACGCAGCATTTACATTAAAGGCAGAGAGCCTGTTAAAAAACAGGGGACAATATGCCTATGTAATGTTTGATATCAATCGCTTTAAGGCCATTAACAATTCGTATGGTTTTCAAGAGGGTAACTGCCTGCTGTTGCTTGTATCGCAGCAGTTAAAGGAGTTTACCCGTTGCGATGAGCTGTTTTCTCGTTCTTCTGACGACAACTTTACATTGCTGTTACAGTACGAGTCGGTAGAGCAGCTGACGCAGCGTTTAAACGCACTGTTTGTTAAGATGAAGTATTTTTATTCCACACGGAAAAAGCTTGAATACCAGGTAAACTATGCGTGCGGCGTCTTTTTAATTACCGAGCCGGATGTTCCTCTTGTGTATTGCCACGGTAACGCTCAGCTTGCTAAACGGAGCGTGAAGAACCTTTACGATACCGCAATCTTTTTTTATGATGAATCGTTGCGCAAACGCATCATTGAAACCCAAGAGATCGAGGCATCGATGTACAGCGCGCTGGAAAACCGCGAGTTTGAGGTGTACCTGCAGCCGAAGTACGAGCTATCTACCGATACCATAGTCGGCGCCGAGGCATTGATACGTTGGCATCATCCCACCATGGGCTTTTTATCACCGGCTCGCTTTATACCCATACTAGAGCAAAACGGGTTTTTGCTGCGCCTTGATTGTTATGTGCACGAAGAGGTTTGCAAAATCATCCGCTCGTGGATGGATGCGGGTGAAACCCCGTTTCCAATTTCGGTCAATATGTCGAGGCTGCACGCAAGACAACAGGATTTTGTGGAACGATTAGATGGGACCGCTAGCCGATACCAAGTGTCCCCCGAGCTCGTTGAGATTGAACTGACCGAGACTGCGTTTCACGACGATACCCAACAGATTATAGACGTCATGCAGCGGCTTAAAGAAAAAGGGTTCCGCCTTGCAATGGATGATTTCGGTTCTGGATACTCCTCACTCAACCTGCTTAATGTACTGCCGGTTGACATCATCAAGCTTGACCGTATGATGTTCCGCGACCTCGAAAAACAAGACAGAAGCAAAAAGATTGTGACCAACGCCATTCATATTGTCCGCGATCTAGAGATGAAGGTGGTGGCGGAGGGAATAGAGACGCAGGAGCAGATCGACTTTTTAAGAGACATAGAATGCGATATGGTGCAGGGCTATTTTTATGCAAGACCCATGCCCGTACCCCAGTTTGAGATGCTTGCGTTTTCAAGAATAATCAATATTGGCACAAAGAGTGCCTCCGTTAAATAGTTATATCATATCGTACAATAAAGACACCGGCACAGTTGTTGCCGGTGTCTTTTTGGTTGAAACGGATAAATGTGCGCATAATATATACCAAACAAATTTCAAAACGAGCTTGTTTTTGAACCGTCTAGGTTCCGTGCGGAAACCCGTATGCGGTTTGCGGCAGTTTATTGACTGTAGATGTTACAACAATTAAGTATAACAACGAGCGTTTGGCTAATACCTAGGCATTATACAACAGCATATCGTACAGTGGGGTCGGTTTCCTGCGGATAAACGCCGCAAGATTCGTATAAGGCAGGGTGGTTTCTAATGAAAAAATATCGATTCCTATCATGGATTATCGTTTGTTCGGTTGTGTTGTGTGCGGTTAGCGGGTGTAACACGCCTCGCAGGGAGAATACGATAGCCGTAGGGGGCATTGTATCGCTGACTGGGGAAACCCCTTTATACGGTGAGTCGGTCAGCAAGGGCATTAGGCTTGCAACCAGTCAGATAAACGAAGCGGGAGGGGTTCTCGGTAAGACAATTGAGTATATTGAATTGGACGACAAGGGAGACAAAAAAGAGACGGAAAAGGCGTACCATGAACTAAAAAAGAAAAAGGTTGTCGGTATTCTGGGAGGGATTACGACAGAAATGTCGATTGCCCTAGGGCAGGCGGGAAAGAAGAGTGGGATTGCTATTATCTCGCCTACTGCGTTAGCGCCCGAGGTCACAACGTTTGGAACCAACCTGTTTCGCGTGAGTTATACTGCGCCTTACCAAAGTAGAACCATGGCGTCCTTTGCCAGTGAAGAATTGGGCGCAAAGAAAATAGGGGTATTATACCAGTTTGCCGATACCTATGCGAGTGGAAGTGTGAGCGAATTTGGCTACAAGGCGCAGCAGTTGGGGGTCAAGGATATCATCTATCGATCGTATAGTAAAGACGATACCGACTTTACAGAACAATTAGAGCAGATTAAACAGGAAGAGCCGGATGTATTGTTTGTGCCTGCCACCTATAAAAAGTTTGCGATGATTGCACAGCAGGCAAGGCAGATGGGGATTAAATCCATGTTGCTTGGGGGTGTAACCGGTGAGGGGGTGCTGAGTGTTGCCGACGAGCGGCAAAAGGAATGTCTGGAGGGGGCATATTTTAGTGCAAGCTATTTTGCACCGGGTGAGGATGAAAAAAGCATGGCATTTGCTAAGGCGTACGAGCGGCAATACGGCGAAGAACCAAATTCCTTTGCAGCACTGGGGTACGACGCCGCTATGCTGATGTACACATCCATCCAAAAGGCGGGAGAGGCAGACCCGAAGAAGGTGATTGAGCAACTAACCGCCTCCGAGACCGAAGGGGTAACCGGACCCATACACCTAAACAGCTTGGGCGACCCCGAAAACAAGCGTATTTTTATCTTGAAGATATCAGAAGGTCAATATACCGTGCAGACACTAATCGCGCCGGAGCCCGTATAAACTGATAACAATAAATCCCTGCGATGTACCATCGCAGGGATTTTCACAGTATATTTTCAAATAACCTAGCAGACGGTTAGCGAAGCACAGGGGTTTGCGGAGAAAACAAAAACCGAACGGTGCCAAACGGGAACCCGATGGGCACGATATAGCCGTTTGCAAAGCCGCATAGCGTCTTGCCGCTTGCCACCTGTTGCGGCTCAAGGTCTAGCTCAAGCGCAATCGAGTTCGAGGCGTTTACCGCAAACAAACCGTTGTGCTGGTTTAAAAACTCCCCAACCGATGCCTCGACATACTCGTCGTTCTCAAAAAACTCGTCCTGAGCATAACGCGACGCAAAGGCGATAAAGGCCTTTGTCGGAGCCTCCAGCGCGGTGAACAGGGAGGCATCCCCGCACACAAGCTGCATGGCAAGCTCCTGTGTAACAAGGCTGTCTGGCGCTGCCTCAGCAGGAAGCAGGGTAAAGTCATCCCCAATAAAGCGTATGATGTTCTTAAGCAACAAGGAGACATAATCGGCGTACAGGTCGGCCTTCGGGGCACCATCAAGATGGTAAAAATCCTTAATTACCTGTCTTGCCGCAGCTACTTTTTCATCGGCAAACTCGTTTTCTGTTAGACGGGTTGATTTTTTGTAAGACTGGAGCGCAATCTGAAACTGTCCGTTTGTCATCACGCCGCTGTCTACCAGCGCCTGCCCAAGCGAAAGGTACCCCGGTTTTTGTGCGGCAAGTAGCTCACTCACCTGCTCGGGGGTCATAAAACCAAGCTCTACGGCAAGGTCGCCGATGCGGATATCGCGCGTTGCCTGTATGCGGTGCAGATCATCCACCTGTTCGGCAGTTAGGTAACCTGCGTTGATGGCGAGCACACCCAGCTTAACATGTACCTTGCTTTGCAGTTCCAGTGCCGTGTTTAGCTGATTGCTGGTTATTAAACCATTATTCAAAAGGTAACTGCCAAAGAATTGTGTAAACATAATGTCATTCCGCCTCTCACACTGAATCAGCCGATTAATACATTGTTTATTATTTTAAGTACCTGTTCATCGTCAATGGGCTTTTGCAAAAAATCAAACACCCCGACGTTTACCGACTCTTTTAGATGGCTCTGTGTACCAATCGACGACGCCATAACGACCTTGGCGGTGCGGTTGTGCTCGCGAATTTCGCGCAATGCCTCAAGCCCCGTCTTTTTGGGCATAATGATGTCCATAAAGACGATGTCGGGCATATGCTCTTTGAACATAGCCACTGCCTGCTCACCGTCCGATGCCTCCCAAATGGTGCCGCATCCTATCTTTGCAAGCAGCTCGCGAAACTTTTTTCTGACAAGAATAGAATCGTCGCAAATAAGAACCTTCATGTCTGAAATCTTCATTTTTATCACCCAATCAATTGTTATGCGCTTAGCGATACGGGCTAACAGAGCAAAGCGCTGCTTACTGTTGTTATAATTTATTCTACACTATATTTTCAGCCTTTTCAACCATTTTCCCCATGAACAGCCTTAATTTATCAAACAACAGAAAAGTGTGGTTTTTATGACGGAATAAAGGTGGAAAACCCCTTTCCAAGAACTCCTTGACAACAAAAAAGGAGTGTAGTAACATTAAAGGGGTGGCAAGGGCGCTACCTTTTTTTAGGCGCCCTTGCGTTTTTTGTAGCATCGCATTTACAGGGGATTAAGCAGGGATGCAAGTTGCCATTAGCGGACAACGGAAGTGAACCATTGTGCCGTTTTCGTTTTCAAATGGCGTTCGCCGCAAGGGGCAGGTTTTAATCTGGTTGAACCTTTAGGATTTGCGGTGTGAGCGGGCATATCGCCTTCGGATAACGCCCCTAGGTATTGCAGGGAGAGGAACGTGAGAGATGATTTCGGCAAACAGATATCGCACACACACATGTAGCGAATTAGGGGAAAAGGATATTGGCAGAGAGGTTCGCGTGGCGGGATGGGTAGAGAACATCCGCGACCACGGCGGCATCTTATTTTTGGATCTGCGCGACCATTATGGCGTTGTACAGGTTGTGGTTCGTGACGACACGATGCTTGACGGCGTAACCCGTGAAAGCACCGTCACCGTGTCGGGCGAGGTGGTTCGGCGCGACGAAGACACCATTAACCCCAAGATCAGTACCGGCACCATCGAGGTTGTTACAAAGACGCTTACGCTGCTCGGCAAGGCGCAGACCATGCCGTTTGAGATTGAATCCTCCCACGAAACCAAGGAGGAGCTGCGCCTAAAATACAGGTATCTTGACCTGCGCAATAAGAAGGTGCACCGAAACATCGTGTTACGCAGCGAAGTGATTTCGTTTCTGCGGCAAAAGATGACCGATCTCGGCTTTTTAGAGATACAGACCCCCATCCTGACCGCAAGCTCGCCCGAGGGCGCACGCGATTACCTGATTCCCAGCCGCAAGCATCAGGGTAAGTTTTACGCCCTGCCACAGGCACCGCAGATATTCAAGCAGCTGCTGATGGTATCCGGCTTTGACCGGTACTTTCAAATAGCGCCCTGCTTCCGCGACGAGGACGCAAGGGCGGATCGTTCCCCGGGTGAGTTTTATCAGCTCGATTTTGAGATGGCGTTTGCAACCCAGGAGGACGTGTTCGCGGTGGCGGAAGAGGTTTTGTACGAGAGCTTTACGAAATTTTCCGACAAAACCGTCTCTAAGGCACCGTTTACGCGCATTACCTACGCCGATGCTATGCTAAAATATGGCACCGACAAGCCCGACCTGCGCAATCCGCTGGAAATCATCGACATCAGCGATCTGTTTGTCGAGACTGAGTTTGCCCCATTTCGTGGCAAAACCGTGCGCGCTATCAATGTGCCTGGCTGCGGGTCGCAATCCAAAAGCTTTTTTGAAAATATGTTAAACTACGCCCTTTCTATCGGCATGAAGGGGCTTGGCTATATCAAGGTGGACGACGAGATGAACTATCTCGGTCCCATCGATAAATTCCTAACGCCTGCCCAGCGCGAGGATCTAAGGGTTCGCGCTGGTCTTGAGCCGGGCTGCGTGCTCTATTTCATCGCCGACAGCAAGACCGAGGCACCCAAGCTTGCAGGGCAGATTCGCACCGAGCTTGCAACCCGCTTAAACCTGATTGCCGCCGACCGATTTGAACTGTGCTTCATCGTCGATTTTCCGATGTACGAGATTGACGAGGATACCGGCGCACCTGCGTTTACCCACAACCCCTTCTCAATGCCGCAGGGGGGTCTTGAGGCGCTCAATAGCAAAAATCCGCTCGACGTGTTTGCCTACCAGTACGACATTGTGTGCAACGGCGTAGAGCTTTCGTCGGGTGCGGTGCGCAACCACGATGTCGCGACCATGGTTAAGGCGTTTGAGATAGCGGGCTACAGCGAAGAGATCATAAAGGAGAAGTTCTCCTCATTATACACCGCGTTCCAGTATGGTGCGCCGCCTCACGCGGGCATGGCGCCGGGCGTTGACCGCATGCTGATGCTGCTCACCGATGAAGAAAACATCCGCGAGGTGATTGCCTTCCCGATGAACAGCAACGCGCAGGACCTAATGATGGGTTCCCCCTGTGCGGTAACCGAACGCCAGCTGCGCGAGGTGCACATTAAACTCAGATAGGAGCATTTGATATGGCGGTTACAAAAGACGAGATATTAGACATAGCGCTTTTGTCCAAGCTGTGGGTGGAGGAAGAGGAGCTGGATAAGCTCACCCATGATATGGGAGAGATTATTGCGTTTGCCGACACCATCAACGCGGCGGGAGACACCGGCGAGGAGTTTGACAACATCAACAACCTGTCGAATGTCTTTCGCGAGGATGTAGTGGTGCCGTCTTATGACCGCGCGCTGATTCTAAAGAATGTTCAGGGCGGCGAAAACGGCTGCTTCCCCGTCAAAAAACGGGTCTAATACATTGTAATCGACGAGGGGGCAAACACAGTGCATAGTAGTACAGGCAGAATAAAAATAATCCACGACCGGCTGGTGAACAAAGAGCTGTCGGCAGTGGAGCTTGCGCGGCAGTATATTGACGCAATAGAAAAGGACAACAAAACCCTGAATGCCTACGTAAATGTTACGGCGGACACCGCGCTCGCCGCGGCGCAGCGCGTGGATGAACGAATTGCAAGGGGTGAGCGGATTGGCATGCTCGAGGGCATCCCAATGACGCTAAAGGACAACATCTCCACCGAAGGCATTGAGACGACCTGCTGCTCGAATATATTAAAGGGCTATGTGCCCATCTATGACGCGACGGTGTGGAAGACGCTCAAAGACCAAAACGCCGTACTGCTTGGCAAGACCAACATGGACGAGTTTGCAATGGGATCCTCCTGCGAGACCTCCTGCTTTGGCGGCGCGAACAACCCACACAACACAGCACATGTCGCGGGCGGCAGCTCGGGCGGTGTTGCATCCGCAGTGGGCGGTGGGCTAGCCGTGTACGGTCTTGGCTCGGATACGGGCGGTTCTATCCGCCAGCCCGCAAGCTTTTGTGGCTTGGTTGGCTTTAAGCCTACCTATGGTGCCGTTTCCCGCTACGGCTTGATTGCCTATGCCTCGAGCCTTGATCAGATCGGTCCGATTACCACCACCGTAGAGGACGCGGCTGTGGTGTTTGACGCAATCTCGGGCAAGGACGAAATGGATTCTACCAGCAGCGGCGCAAAAGAAACCACCGCTGACAAGCTGATGCAGAGTATCAAGGGGCGCAAGATCGGCATTGCGCGCGAGTACTTTGACGGTATCCGTTCTGACGTTAAAACAGCGCTCGAGAACGCGATTAAGACCTACGAGGACCTGGGTGCCCAGATCGTGTATTATGATATGCCTTGTCTAAAATACGCGCTTTCAGTTTACTATATCCTCGCCTGCGCCGAGGCATCTTCAAACCTCGGGCGTTACGATGGCATTCGCTACGGCTACCACGCCGACAGCTACAACGGCATGCACGAGATGATCTGCAAAACCCGCAGTGAGGGCTTTGGCGCGGAGGTCAAGCGCCGCATCCTGCTTGGCACCTATGTGCTGAGCTCTGGTTACTATGACGCATACTACAAGAAGGCACAGAACCTGCGCGGCACACTTGTTAAGGCCTTTCGCTCCGCGTTTGAGGTTTGCGATGTGATTTTGGCGCCCACAGTGCCGATGACCGCGTTTGAACAGGGCTTTTCGGCCATCGATCAGGTGGAAACCTATCTGACCGACATCTGCACCGTTCCAATCAACATTGCGGGTTTGCCCGCCGTGTCTATCCCGTGCGGATTTGATGCAAAGGCTCTGCCCATCGGAATGCAGATTATCGGCAACACCTTCTGCGAAAGCACGGTGCTTAGCACCGCATGGCAGTATGAGAACGTGAGATTCTCCGAGAACTACAAGCAGCCCTCAATGGGCGTTAAGGTGTGAACACTCGGACAGGAGGGCGAAAAACATGAACTACGAGTTGGTTGGGGGTCTTGAGACCCACATCGAGCTTTCTACCAATACCAAGATATTCTGCGGCTGTACCACCAAATTTGGTGCCGAGCCCAATACAAACTGTTGCCCTATCTGCATCGGTCTGCCCGGTACACTGCCAAAGCTCAACCGTCGTGCGGTAGAGTACGCCATTTTGGCAGGGCTTGCCACCAACTGCGAGATCAGTGAGGTCTCAAAGATGGATCGCAAGAACTACGTTTACCCCGACCTGCCCAAGGCGTATCAGGTATCGCAGTACGACAAGCCCCTGTGCCGCAACGGGCACATTACCCTGTCGTCCGGCAAGCGCATAAATATTACCCGCATCCACATTGAGGAGGACGCGGGCAAGCTGGTACACGAGCGCGGCGACAGCTATGTCGATTACAACCGTGGCGGCGTACCGCTCATTGAGATTGTCACCGAGCCGGATATCCGCAGCATCGACGAAGCGATTGAGTATGTCGAAAAGCTTCAGCTTATCATGAAATACAT
>JAEZDF010000149.1 GCA_023429685.1 Bacillota bacterium | reverse complement strand
GCATCATCGCGGGTCTGTGCAACGGGGTTGTGGTGGTGGAAGCCCCCCAAAAAAGCGGCGCATTGATTACCGCGACCCTTGCGCTTGAGCAGGGCAGGGATATCTTTGCCGTACCCGGAAGCATCTTTAGCCAGTCGGGCGAGGGAACGCTCCGGCTTTTGCGCGACGGCGCAATCCCCGTTGGCAGCGCATATGATATTCTAATTGAATACGAAGGCATGTACACGGACAAGTTAATGCTAAACCGTGTGCCTAGGCGGTATTACGATATTGCACCCCAAAAAGGGGATGCGGTCGCTCCGGCAAGGCAAAAACCCTCCGCGCCCGTTGCAGAGCTTCCAGTTTCTCCGCCATCCCCGCGCAGGGAGACGCTACCTGAGCACCTGAGCGAGCAGGCGACGGAAGTGTATCGCACGCTCGATAAAAGTCGCCTTCACGTGGACGATATCGCAAAGCGTTGTGGGCTGAGTATGCCCGAGGTGCTTGCGGCGCTCACCGAGCTTGAGCTTGAGGAGCTTGCGTATGCCCATCCGGGCAGACAGTACTCGGCGTAGGGAAACGGACTTATAACACAGAACACCCCTCTTTTGGCGTATTTTACGCCGGAGTTACAGATACATAGAAGAAAAAATGTTGCAGGGTTTAAGACCCGTTTGAGTTTGGTTTCGTGTCTTTTTGGCATGAAAACAGAAAGGCATGGTTATTAAATGGCAAAATCAAATCTCGTCATCGTAGAGTCGCCTGCTAAGGCAAAAACAATAAAGAAGTACTTAGGCAGCGGCTACGAGGTCGTCGCCTCAATGGGTCATATCCGCGACCTGCCCAAGAGCAAGCTCGGCGTGGATGTCGACAACCACTTTAACCCCCAGTATGTGGAGATTAAGGGCAAGGAAGACCTGATTAAATCCCTAAAAAAGGATGCCAAGAACAGCGACACCGTCTACCTTGCAACCGACCCCGACCGTGAGGGGGAGGCGATTTCGTGGCACCTTGCGCATCTGCTTAAGCTCGATGTAGAAAACGCAAACCGCGTTACCTTTAACGAGATCACCAAATCCGGGGTGCAGGCGGGTATGCAGTCGCCCCGACGCATCGACATCGACCTTGTAAACGCGCAGCAGGCTAGGCGCATCCTTGACCGTGTGGTGGGCTACAAGCTCAGCCCCTTTTTGTGGCGCAAGGTGCGCAGAGGTCTCTCCGCGGGACGGGTACAGTCGGTGGCGGTTCGCCTGATTGTAGACCGCGAGGAGGAGATCCGCCGGTTTGTCAGCGACGAATACTGGACCATTGACGCAAAGCTTTCGGGCAAGGGCTCGCGCAAGATATTCCCCGCTAAGTTTCATGGCAAGGACAAGAAGATAGAGATCAAAAGCAAGGAACAGGCAGACGCCATCCTTGCAGCACTTGACGGCTGCGACTTTACGGTTGGTACCGTAAAAAAAGGCGTGCGCAAAAAGACGCCAGCACCCCCGTTTACCACCTCTACTATGCAGCAGGAGGCGTCGCGCAAGCTGGGCTTTCAGGCACGGCGCACCATGAAGGCGGCGCAGGAGCTGTATGAGGGCGTAGACGTGCAGGGCTATGGCGCGATGGGTCTTATCACATACATGAGAACCGACTCGCTGCGCATCTCGCAGGAGGCGCAGGACGAAGCAGCAAGCTTTATTACCGAGCGGTACGGCAAGCAGTACCTGCCGTCCACCGCGCGGACATATAAGTCAAAAAACAACGCGCAGGACGCGCATGAGGCGATTCGCCCCACCGTGCCGTCTCTGTCGCCCGATAAGGTGAAGGACAGCCTGACCGGCGACCAGTATAAGCTGTACCGTCTGGTGTGGGAGCGATTTATCGCAAGCCAGATGGCAACCGCACTGCTCGACACCGTGTCCGCCGATATCCACGCAGGGGATTATCTGTTTAAGGCATCCGGTTTCTCTGTTAAGTTTGACGGCTTTACCGTGCTTTACGAAGAGGGCAAGGACGAGGAGACCGAGGATAACGCCATGCTTCCCCCGCTGGAGCAGGGCGAGGTGCTCAAGCAGCGCGCCCTTGACGCAAACCAGCATTTTACCCAGCCGCCGCCCCGCTACACCGAGGCGTCGCTGATTAAGGCGCTCGAAGAGAACGGCATCGGTCGCCCGAGCACCTATTCCCCCACCATCACCACCGTGATCTCGCGTGGCTACGTGGAGCGCGACGCGAAGGCGTTAAAGCCCACCGCGCTGGGCGAGGTGACCACCAACCTGATGAAGGATCACTTCAAAAAGATTGTGGACGCCGAGTTCACTGCCCTGATGGAAAAGAGCCTTGACCTTGTGGAAACAGGCGAGAAGCAGTGGGTAAGCATCCTGGAGGAGTTTTACGGCGATTTCGCCCAAACGCTCGAGAATGCCGAAAAATCGCTTGATGGTACCCGCATTAAGGTGCCGGATGAGGAAACCGACGTGGTGTGCGAGCTTTGCGGGCGCAACATGGTCATAAAGACCGGACGCTTTGGCAAGTTTTTAGCCTGCCCGGGCTTCCCCGAATGCAAGAACACCAAGCGCATCGTGCAAGAAACCGGCGGCTTATGCCCGCTGTGTAAGGGCAGAATCCTCAGCAAAAAAAGCAAGAAGGGCAAGCAGTATTTCGGCTGCGAGCACAACCCCAAATGCTCGTTTATGTCATGGGATATGCCCACGGGCGAGACCTGCCCCACCTGCGGCGCGTCGCTCTTAAAAAAGACGGGCAAGGCGGGCAAGATCTACTGCGCAAACGAGAGCTGTTCCTTTGAAAAGCCGCTCGAGCGCAAAACCGAGGATTAACGCCGCACCACGGTGCGAACAGATAAAAGGGAAGGGGAAAAGGCCGCATGACAGTAACCGTAATCGGCGCAGGGCTCGCAGGGTGCGAGGCCGCATACCGGTTAGCAAACGAGGGGCTTTTTGTCCGCCTTTACGAGATGAAGCCGCACAAGCGTTCCCCCGCGCACAAGCTCGATACCTTTGCCGAGCTGGTGTGCTCAAACTCACTCAAGGCACAGCGTACCGCGTCTGCGGCAGGGCTGTTAAAACAAGAGATGCGCCTGTTTTCCTCCCTGGCGATGGAAGCGGCGGATGCCTGTCGCGTGGAGGCGGGCGGTGCGCTTGCGGTTGACCGCGAGCGCTTTTCCGCATTTATCACACAGCGCATTAACGCCCACCCGCGCATCGAGGTGCTGCACGAGGAGATTGTAAAAATCCCCGACGAGGGGATGGTGATAGTGGCGACGGGTCCTTTGACCTCCGACGCGCTGGCAGCGGACATTAAAGAAAAGTGCGGGCACGAAACGCTCAGCTTTTACGACGCGGCGGCACCGATTGTCACCGCCGATTCGATTGATAAAGACAAGGTCTTTTTCGCCGCGCGGTATGACCGCGGCGAGGCAGATTACATCAACTGCCCGTTTGACAAAGAGGGCTATGAGCGCTTCTGGCAGGCACTCTGTGACGCCCAAAGTACCGAACTGCACGAGTTTGAGAAGGAGTTCTTTCGCGTTTACGAGGGCTGTATGCCCATCGAGGTGATGGCGCGGCGCGGCAAGGACACCGTGCGGTACGGTCCGATGCGCCCTGTGGGTCTGCGCGACCCCAAAACAGGGCATCGCCCGTGGGCGGTGGTGCAGCTGAGAAAGGAAAACGCGACCGGCTCGCTGTATAACCTGGTTGGTTTTCAAACCAACCTGAAGTTTGGGGAGCAAAAGCGCGTTTTTTCGATGATACCAGGGCTTGAGAACGCCGAGTTTGCGCGCTACGGCGTGATGCACCGCAACACGTTTTTGGACAGCCCCCGCCTCTTGGACGTCCATTGCCGGTTAAAATCCGACCCGCGCGTCCTGTTTGCAGGGCAGATGACGGGGGTAGAGGGGTATATCGAGTCGGCTGCGTCGGGCATCTGGGCAGGTCTGACAGCGGCACGCATGACGGCAGAAAAGCCGCTCGCAGCACCCCCCGCCGACACCATGCTGGGAGCACTGCTGCGTTATATCAGCGACCCCGGGTTGACGGAGTTTCAGCCGATGGGCTGCAACATGGGTCTGTTGCCGCCGCTTCCCGAGCCGGTGCGCGGCAAGCCGCAACGGTACGAGGCGCTAGCGACCCGTGCCCTTGATGCAATGGCTGGTTTTGTGTCGGCGCTGTAATTTCTGATTGGCGGTATGAAGGAAGGCTTATTATGTTGGTGGCTGCATTGCTTATGGATACCGCGTTAGGGGAAGTGGAGCACAACCTTCTTGCAGCAAAACGCCTTGTAACCGCAGCTGCAAAACAGGGCGCCAAGCTGATTGTACTGCCTGAGTTCTTTAACTCCTGTATGGGTTATAATCCCAAGATGCTTTCCGTTGCGCGTTGGGACGAGCACACCTTAACCGCGATGACAGAATGGTCGCAAGAGTTGAATGTGGTCGTATGCGGGTCGTTTCTGTCTTTTTGCGGTAGTGATGTAACAAACCGCTTTGCCATGGTTTTTCCTGACGGACAAGCGTTTTTTCATAACAAGGACATTCCCACGCAGTTTGAAAACTGTTATTATATAAGTGGTGACGAGAACAACATCCTTCACACGCCGCTTGGAGATATCGGCGTTGCGCTGTGTTGGGAGATGCTTCGTTACGATACGGCGCGGCGACTTGTCAATAACGTGGATCTTGTCGTGGCGGGCTCCTGCTGGTGGGATTTGCCGGAGGATGCGCCCCCGGATAGCGACCAGCTCCGAAACTATAACCAGACGCTGGCGAGAGACACCCCCTGCGCATTTGCGCAACTAATCGGTGTACCGCTTATCCATGCCGCCCATTGCTCTAAAACTGTTTCGTATCGTTTTCCCGACGCAAGCCACGTGCAGTGCCGGCAGATGGTCGGAGCCGCACAAATCTGCGATGCAGACGGCAATGCTGTTGCAAGGCGCAGTTTTACCGAGGGTGAAGGGTTTGTGTTGCACAACATCAGCCCAGGAAAGAACAGGCGCGTCACCATTCATGAGGATAAATACTGGATTGCCGACCTGCCGGAGGTTTATATAAAGGCATGGGAGCGCAACAATGCGCTGGGTCGAATATATTATCAAACAGTAGCGGGACCTTGTTACCACAAACAAAGAGCAAAGGAGAGCGCAACATGAAGATTATCGTAGACGGCTTTGGCGGAGACAACGCGCCGGCAGAGGTACTAAAGGGCTGCGCGCAGGCGGTTAAAGAGTACGGTGTGTCGCTGATTGTTACAGGCGACGAGCAAAAGCTCACTGACTGCGCAAGGGAACACGATATCCCGCTTGACGGCATAGCGTTTGCTCATGCGTCGCAGGTTATCACCATGGAGGACGAGCCCACCGACGTCATCAAGGCGAAGGCGGATTGTTCGATGGCGGTGGGGCTTAAGCTGCTGCGAGAGGGAAAAGGCGACGCGTTTGTCAGTGCGGGCAATACCGGCGCGCTTGTGGTCGGTGCTTCTACCATTGCGGGGCGCATTAAGGGCATTAAGCGCGCGGCGCTCGCCCCCATGCTGCCCACAACCAAAACACCCTATATGCTGATGGATTCGGGCGCAAACCTTGACTGCCGCCCCGAAATGCTCGTGCAGTTTGGCATCATGGGCTCGGTGTATATGAACAAGATTATGGGTGTGCCATCCCCGCGCGTGGGTGTCGTAAATGTGGGCACCGAGGCGAGCAAGGGCACCGAGCTTGAGATTGAGGCAAACCGCCTGTTCGCCCATGCCCCCGTCAACTGCATCGGCAACGTCGAGGCGCGCGAGATTCCGCTTGGCGGCTGCGACGTAGCGGTGACCGACGGCTTCACTGGCAACGTAATCCTAAAGCTGACCGAAGGGCTTGCCAAGGGGTTTTCGGGCACGCTCAAAGGCATGCTGCTCAAAAACGGCGTGACCAAGATTGCCGCACTCCTGCTCAAAGGCGGCATCGCCGATTTCCGCAAGTCGATGGACTACACCGAGTACGGCGGCGCACCCTTAATGGGTATAGCCCGCCCCGTCATCAAGGCGCACGGCAGCTCGGACGCGAAGGCGTTTAAGAACGCCATCCGTCAGGCAAAGCTGTTTGGCGAGCAGAACGTTATCGGCGAGATTGAGTCCGCCCTAGCGTCACTCAAGCAAAGCCTTGCCGCACAGGGCGAGCAGAGCACGGATAGCGCGGAGTAATACCACTATCTGTACGTGAACGTAATTTAGGCGGGCTGCGTCGCAAGCCCGATATCAGGTCTTGCAACGGCGGTGTGTCCGCTATAGACCGGAAAGGCATGTGAGCGTGGATGAAGGAATTGATGGATGTAATCGGGTACCGTTTTACGGAGGATGAGCTGCTGAAAACAGCGCTCACCCATTCTTCCTATGCCAACGAGGTAAAGAAGGGCACGCCGTACAACGAACGGCTGGAGTTTTTAGGGGACTCGGTGCTGTCCATTGTAGTAAGCGACTACCTGTTTTTGCACTATAAACACCTGCCCGAAGGGGAGCTTACCAAGCTGCGCGCTTCGCTTGTGTGCGAGCGCACCCTGTGTGAGTTTGCCCGCAGCATCGAGCTGGGCAAGTACATGCGGTTTGGTAGGGGCGAGGATGCATCGGGTGGCAGGGAGCGTCCGTCCATTCTGTCCGACGCGTTTGAGGCGGTGATTGCCGCCATCTATCTGGACGGCGGCATCGAAAGCGCGCGGGATTTTGTGCTACGCTTTATCAAAAAGCAGCTTGAGAGTAAGCACGCCTCCCCTTTTAAGGATTATAAAACCGCCCTGCAGGAGATTATCCAGCAAAACAAGGAGGAGACCGTCAGCTACTGTATGGTGGAAGAAAGCGGTCCCGACCATGATAAACGTTTTACCGTAGAGGTGCGCCTGAACAGCAACGTCATCGGCAGGGGCACGGGGCGCAGTAAAAAGGATGCGGAGCAGCATGCGGCCAAAGAGGCGCTTGCCTTAATGGGGCGATGAGCCACGCAAACGTCGCGCTGTTTGTGCCCCACGTGGGCTGCCCCCACCGCTGCGTGTTCTGCGACCAGTGCGCCATCTCGGGCAGCGATGCGCTGTTGACACCCGAGGATGTAAGAAACGCGTGTGTTACAGCACGGCAAAGCCTTGGCGAGCGGGTGAATGACACGGAGATCGCCTTTTTTGGCGGCAGCTTTACCGCAATTGACCGCGCGTATATGCTCGCGCTGTTAACCGAGGCGTACGCCTGTGTAACGCAGATGGGCTTTATGGGCATCCGCTGTTCCACCCGCCCCGACGCGGTTAATGACGAGGTGCTTTTGCTGCTGAAGCGGTACGGCGTTACCGCCATAGAACTGGGTGCGCAGAGTATGGACGACGAGGTGCTGCGCCTTAACGAGCGCGGGCATACATCAGGTGACGTTCTGCGGGCTTGCGAGATGATACGCAAACATGGGTTTTCGTTGGGGTTGCAGATGATGACGGGTCTGTACGGCGACTCTTTAGAAAAGACCCTTGCCACCGCGCATAAATTTTGTGAGATTCGACCGGACACGGTGCGCATCTATCCCACCATTGTGATGGAGGGCACAGCGCTTGAGCGGCTATACCGCGAGGGGCGTTACCGCCCGCTTTCCCTTGACGAAGCGGTGGAGCAGTGCGCGCAGTGTCTTGTTTTGTTCGAAGAGTGTGGGGTCAAGGTCATCCGCGTCGGATTGCACGCGACGGACGAGCTGCAAAGCGGTATGGTGGCAGGACCCTTTCACCCGGCGTTTCGTGAACTATGCCAGTCGCGCATCCTGCTAGACCGCATCAAGGCACAGATTAAGGAGCAACACATCCCTCCGGGGGATATTTCGGTAAAAATTCACCCCAAAAACCTTTCTAAGCTATTGGGGCAGCGTAAAATAAATGTGGAAATCCTTTCTGGTATGCACTATAATTTAACTGTAGCTACCGACGCGTCGCTTCCCCTTACCGCGCTTATTACGGCGTGCGGGGCGGTGACGACCCCATAACCACTTGCATAAAGGATGTGTGGCATTGTTACTCAAATTCCTTGAAATACAAGGCTTTAAATCGTTCCCCGATAAAACGCGCCTTGCGTTCGGGGGCGGCATTACCGCCGTAGTGGGGCCAAACGGAAGCGGCAAAAGCAACATCAGCGACGCGGTGCGCTGGGTTATGGGCGAGCAGTCCACCAAAACGCTGCGTGGCAACCGCATGGAGGACATCATCTTCGGCGGCACCAAGCGGCGCGGCCCAGTCGGCTTTGCGCAGGTGACGCTGACGGTCGACAACGCCGCCCGTTCCCTACCCGTGGATACCGACGAGGTCACCATCACCCGCAAGCTGTATCGGTCGGGCGAGAGCGAGTACCGCATTAACGGCAATTCCGTTCGCCTGCGCGACATCTACGAGCTGTTTATGGATACCGGCCTTGGCAGAGACGGCTACTCGATTATCGGGCAGGGGCGTATTGCCGAGATTGTCGGCGCAAAAAGCGGCGAGCGACGCGAGATTTTTGAGGAGGCGTCGGGCATCTCAAAATACCGCTACCGCAAGAACGAGGCGGAGCGCAAGCTCGACCAGACGCAGGAGAATCTGGTGCGCCTACTCGATATCCTGACCGAGCTGGAGGACAGGGTAGAGCCCCTGCGCGTCCAGTCGGAAAAGGCACAGGCTTTTTTGGTGCTGTCTGAGGAAAAGAAGCAGCTCGAGGTTTCGCTGTACATCCGTTCGCTTGAAAAGGCGCGTGAAGCCCTGCGCGAGCAGGAAAACCGCGTAATGGTGTGCAAAACCGCGTGCGACGAGGTGGACGAGGAGCTTGCCGCCATGGAGGCGGATATCAACTCGATATTTGCGCGGTCGCAGCAGTGTGCGGTGCAGATGGAGCAAAAGCGCACCCAGCGCAGCGGTCTGGACGAGGAGCTGACAAGGCTCGAGGCACAGATTGCGGTGTTGCGCAACGACGTGCACCATAAAACCGAAGGCATTGAGCGCGTGCGCCGCGAGATTGAGGCAAACAGCATTGCCGTCAGCGACATCGCGCAGCAGATAGACGAGCGCATGGCGTTGCACGCCGAAAAATGCGCCCAGATAGAACAGCTTAAAGCCCAGTGCGCAGAGAGGGAACGCACCCTCGAGGAATTTTTAAGCGACAGCGCGCGCCACAGCGAAAGCTTAGAGGCGGTAAACCGCAGCATGACGCAGCTTGGAACTGCGATTTCCCAGAGCAAGGTGGGGGAGCTCTCCGCCCTTTCGGCACTTGAGGAGCTTTCGCAGCGGCGTACCCGCCTAAGCGAGCAGCTACAGATAAAGCAGCACGACTGCGAACAGAGCGAAAAAGAACGTGCAGAGGCCGCGGTGTTTGCGGCGGAGCTCGATGAAAAGATAGAAGCGGAAACAAACACCGTAAAAGGCTATGCCTTTAAGCTCGAAAAGCGCAAGGAGAGGCTTGAGCAGAGTGCAAAAGAGGTGTCTGCCCTTGACCTGCGCATCAAAGAAAAGCACCAGAACGCCCGCCTTCTGGAGGATCTGGAGCGCAGCATGGAGGGCTTTGCCCAAAGCGTAAAAACGGTGATGCGCATGGCAAGCCACGGTACGCTGCGTGGCATACTGGGTCCTGTGTCCAGTCTCATTGAGGTGCCGCAGCAGTATACAACCGCCATAGAAACGGCGCTGTCATTCTCGCTGCAAAACATCGTCGTGGAAGATGAGACGGCAGCAAAACGCGCCATTGCGCAGCTCAAAAACGAGAACGCGGGACGCGCAACCTTCCTGCCTGTATCCACCATCAAGGGCTCGTCGCTCGACGAACGTCCCTTAAAGGGTCAGGCGGGCTACATCGGTGTTGCGAGTGCGCTGGTGTCGTTTGATGCGCAGTATGACGGCATCGTACAGTCGCTGCTTGGCAGAATCGCCGTGTGCGACACCCTGGATAACGCGGTGAGCATGGCAAAGGCAAACGCCTATCGCTTTCGCGTGGTTACGCTGGACGGACAGGTGGTTAATGCGGGCGGCTCGCTTACGGGCGGCTCGGCTGTAAAGAGCGCGGGGCTTCTCAGCCGGCGCGGCGATATTGCCCGCCTGCGGGAACAGGCAGCGGTCTTTGAGGCAAAGCTTGCCGAGGCAAACGCCGCGTACAACGCGCTAAAAACCGAGATAGCGGGCATCGAGGCGGACTACCTTGCCGCCAAAAGTGCACTGGAAACCATGCAGGAGGATCGCCAGAATGCGCAGCTACAACGCACGCTCTGCGAGCGCAATATTACAGAGCTTACCCGCGCGATAACCGAGGCGACAAACGAGCTTGCCCATGCAAGCGAGCGTGAACGGGAGCTTACAACCGAGCTTGAGACCGCGCGCAGCACGTTTGCCGAAAGTACAGCGCAGATGACAGAGCTTGAGGAACAGATGGGGCAGACCGCCCAAAAAAGGGACGAGCTGCGCGAAAAGCGCCACGCGCTGACGGACGAGATATCCGAGCTGAAGATGAGCGTGTTGTCGCTTACCAAAGAGGCGGAGGGTCTTGCACAATCGGCGCAGGAGCTTTCGCAGCGTAGAGACAGCGAGAGCGGCAAAAGCCAGTCGCTGCTTGCCGAGATAGCGGCACTCGAGGCAGAGATTGCGGGAATAAACGAAAATACACAGGAGATACTTTGTTCCAAGGAGACGCTCGCCGCTGGCTCCGCCGCTGTTGAGCAGGAGATTGCGGCGCTAGCCGCACAGCGCATGCAGCTCGAAAAAGAGGCGAACGAGCGTCGCAGTGCCGAGCGCGGCATCCTGTCCCGCCGCGAGGAGATTAGCAAGGAGATGGCGCGGCTCGAGGAGCGTAAGCTATCGGCACAAAGCGAGTACGACTCGGTGATAACAAAGCTATGGGATGAGTACGAGTTGACCAAAACCGAGGCGGCGGCGATCGCGCAGGAGATACCAAGCATACCAGCCGCGCAGCGCACCTTAAACGAGATCAAGAATAAAATCAAGGCACTCGGTTCGGTGAACGTGGGTGCTATCGACGAATACAAAGAGGTGTCCGAACGCTACCTGTTCTTAAAAGAGCAGATTGAGGACGTGACCAAATCTCGCGACGAGCTGCTGCGGATGATTAGTGAGCTGACCGCGAAGATGCGTGAGATATTCACCGAAAGCTTTGTGGAGATTAACCGCAACTTCGGCGAGGTGTTTGTGGAGCTGTTTGGCGGCGGAAGTGCACAGCTTAAGCTATCCGACGAGGGGGACGTGCTTGAGAGCGGCATAGAGATCTACGTCGAGCCACCGGGCAAAATCATTAAGAACCTGTCAGCGCTTTCGGGCGGCGAGCAGGCGTTTGTCGCCATTGCAATCTACTTTGCCATCCTCAAGGTGCGCCCCGCCCCGTTCTGTCTGCTCGATGAGATTGAGGCGGCGCTTGACGACGTAAACGTGACCAAGTACGCCCAGTACCTGCACCGTCTGTGCGACAAAACACAGTTTATCGCCATCACCCACCGCCGCGGCACCATGGAGGAGGCGGACGTGCTGTACGGCGTTACGATGCAGGAAGAGGGCATCAGCAAGCTGTTGCAGCTCAAGGTCACCGAGCTTGAGGACAAGCTGGGACTGAAAAATACATAGTCTAAACCGATACACACGGAAAGGCACAGGAAAACAGATGGGATTGTTTGAAAAGCTTGCGGGGGGCTTAAAAAAGACCCGCGATTCGATGGCGAAAACGATGGACGCGATGTTTAAGTCGTTTACAAAGATTGACGAAGAGCTGTTTGAGGAGCTCGAAGAGATTCTCATCATGTCCGACGTCGGGGCAAAAACCGCAGGGAATATCTGCACGCGTCTTAAGCAACGCGTAAAGGAACAGGGCATTACCGACCCCTCGCTGATTACGGGTGAGCTGCAGTCGCTGATTGCGGACATGCTGCGCGGCGACACAGGACTTAGAATGAACACCAAGCCTTCGGTTGTTCTAGTTATCGGCGTAAACGGGGTGGGTAAAACCACCACCATCGGCAAGCTTTCGGCAAACTTAAAGGCGCAGGGCAAAACGGTTGTGCTCGGTGCGGCAGACACCTTCCGCGCGGCGGCGATAGACCAGCTTGCCGTGTGGGCGGAGCGCGCGGATGTTCCACTTATCCGCCACAGCGAGGGCAGCGACCCCGCCGCCGTGGTGTTTGACGCGGTTTCTGCGGCAAAGTCGCGGGGTGTGGATGTGGTTATCTGCGATACGGCAGGACGTCTGCACAACAAAAAAAACCTGATGGACGAACTTTCAAAGATTACGCGCGTCATCGCACGCGAGGCACCCGACAGCGATGTGGAGGTACTGCTGGTGCTCGACGCAACCACAGGGCAAAACGCGCTGAATCAGGCGCGTGAATTTAAAGAGGCGGCGGGCATTACCGGCATTGTGCTGACCAAGCTTGACGGCACGGCGCGCGGCGGGGTGGTTATCGGCATCTGCAACGAGCTTTCTGTCCCCGTCAAATACGTCGGCGTGGGCGAACAGATTGACGACCTGCAGCCGTTTGACCCCGAGGCGTTTGCAAAGGCACTGTTTGGAACACGCGCATAACAGGGCTGCGCTAAGGGGATATACAGCGGTGGGAGAACCAAAACTCCTGCGGCAAAGCCGCACCGCAATCTTTCACGGCGTTGCGCCGCAAAGGAATGGATATCATGATGGAGAAACTGGTATTTGCATCCTCAAATAAGGGCAAAATCAAAGAGATCAGACAGCTTTTAGAGCCGCAGGGCATTGCGGTGCTCACCCTGCATGACATCGGCTTTACCGACGAGATTGCGGAAACGGGCGAAACCTTTGAGGAGAATGCGCGTATTAAGGCGTCGGCCATCTGCCGGTTTTCGGGTCTGCCCGCCGTATCGGACGACAGCGGCATCTGCATCGATGCGCTGGGCGGCGCGCCTGGCGTGCTTTCGGCTCGTTACCTGGGCGAGGATACGCCCTATGAGGTAAAAAACCGCATGGTGCTAGAACAGCTCGCGGAGGTTCCCGATGCAAAGCGAACCGCGCGCTACGAGTGCTGTGTGTGCTGCGTGTTCCCCGACGGCAGCGAGATTGTGACCCACGGCACCTGCGAAGGGGTGCTCGCACACGAGCCAAAAGGCGAAAACGGCTTTGGCTATGACCCCATTTTCATGGTGGGTGACAAAACAATGGCACAGCTTAACGACGATGAAAAAAACCGCATCAGCCACCGCGCAAAGGCGGTAGCCGCGTTTGTACGGGAGCTATACCAAATTAACTTATAATGTCTACGAAAAAATCTCCATAAAAGCCATAAACGCAAGCGTTTATGAAGATTTTGTTCGGACATTATTGAAGTTAATTAGCTATAAAAAAGAAGCTCGACAGCCACAAAAGCTAACGTTGTAAAGAACAGAAAGGCATGGATAAACAATGCTTACAAGCAAGGAACGCGCAAGCCTTAGAGCGCTTGCAAACCCCATAGAGACGATATTACAGATTGGTAAACACGAGATTTCGGACGCCTTGGTCACGCAGGTTGAGGACGCGCTGACGGCACGGGAGCTGATAAAGCTGCGCGTGCTTGAAACCGCACCCTATACCGCGCGCGAGGCGGCGGAGCTTTTGGCTCAGCGCACAAACAGCGAGGTGGTTCAGGTTATTGGCACCCGTTTTGTTTTGTTTCGCAGAAACCGCAAAAAGCCGATAATCACCTACTAGCATCGGTGGAGGGAGACGGTCGTTATGCAGCGAATTGGATTGTTTGGAGGAACCTTCAACCCCATTCACATGGGGCATCTGCGCCTTGCCACAGCGTTTGTGCAGTCGCTCTGCCTTGACAAACTGATTGTCATCCCCGATTATATGCCCCCGCACAAGGACGCAAAAGACCTTGCAAGCGCGGTGGATCGATACAACATGTGTCGCGTTGCCGTCGCAGGCATCCAAAATGCCGAGGTCAGCGATTATGAGCTGCGGCGCGAAACCAAAAGCTATACGGTGCACACCCTGCAGCATTTTCACGCTGTGTACCCCGACGCAGAGCTGTTTTTTATCATGGGCTCGGATATGTTTGTCACACTCGAGGAGTGGTACGACGCAAAGACACTGTTTACCCTTGCCACCATGTGCGCGGGCGCGCGCAATCAGGGGGAGTATAAACGGCTTGTGGAGTATGCAGACGCGCTTGCCCAAAAGGGTGTAAAGACCTGCGTGATGGACATTGAGCCATACGCGGCATCCTCCACCGACATCCGCGAAGGGCTACGGCGTGTCGGTAGTGTAAGGCACGAGTCGCTGCCCGAGCCGGTTTGCCGTTACATAGACACCGTGCGTCCCTACGGCGGCGAGCGGACGGACGTGCTTTTGTACAAACAGGAGATTGCGGCACGGCTGAGTGCGCAGCGGTACGAGCATTCGGTGTGTGTGGCAAAGGAGGCGGTGACGCTGTCCGTTCTGTTTGGCGCGGATGAAAACAAGGCGTACATCGCAGGGCTGCTTCACGACATTGCAAAAGAGATGCCGCAGGATGAGCAGTTGCAAATGCTTCAGAAGTCTGGTATAATTTTGGACGGTGTCGAGCAAAAAACCCCAAAGCTCTGGCATTCGATTTTGGGCGCACAGCTGGTGCGCTCTATTGGTATAAATGACGAGCAAATTATAAATGCTATAAGATACCATACTACGGCCCGTGAGGGTATTACTTTGTTGGAACAGGTTGTCTATCTCGCAGACTGGATTTCGTTTGAACGCATCTTTCAAGCGGCGCAAACCATTCGCGAGCGGATAGCTTTTGGCCTAGACAGCGCAATGCTCTGTGCACTCTCCGCTTCCATTGCGGGGCTTGCAAAGAGAGAGTGTTCACTCCACATCGATACGGTAATGGCGTACAACAGTTTTCTCCCCGCGGAATAACTTAAGCGGCGCAGTCGGGCTCTAGGTTCGGCGCCCCGTGCGGGAGGGCTCAGTTTTGAAGAATAGAAGGATTGTTTTGTTTTCGGTCGCGTTTGCGGCAACGCTGCTGGTTTTAGTCGGCGGCTACTACTTGTTAAACACCGGCTTTTTGCGGCAAAGACCCACGGGGGACGCAAACGGCGTTGTTACACAGCCCGACAATTCGGGCGAGTCATCCACACCGCCGCGGGCGGACGAGGTGGTTAATTTTTTGCTGTGCGGGCTGGATGAAAGCGAAACGCTCACCGATGTCATCATGGTGGCAAGCCTTGACACCGCGCAGAGCACGGTCAACGTCTTTCAGATTCCGCGTGATACCTACGTGGGCATCAAGCGCTACCCAACCGGCAAGATCAACGCAGTTTACGGTAACGCCAAAGCGGGGCAGACCAACATCGACGCGCTGATAGAGGAAGTGGAGCACACCTTTGCGTTGCCGATTGACCATTACGCCACGGTGGACCTGCAAGGGCTAAGGCAGATTGTCGATTCGATGGGCGGCGTTTCGGTAGACATTCCACAAAGCATCTACTTTACCAAATCCAAGGTGATAAAAAAAGGCGAGCAGGTGCTAGACGGCGAACAGGCGGAATGGTTTGTACGCTATCGCGCGGGGTATGTGGATGGCGACATCGGACGCATGCGCGCGCAAGGGTTATTTTTAAAGGCTTGCGCCCAAACGGCGCTTTCCATGTCCCGAACCAAGATGCTTTCTGTGCTAACCCAAAACTATTCTAGCATCACCACCGACCTTACTCTGGCACAGGTGATGGATTATTATGGTACGGTAAGGGATATTGATATTGATTCTGTTGAGTTCTATCTGCCCGAGGGCAGTGGGGTAACCCACCAGAGCTACTCGGTGTATGCGCTTGACAAGCAGAAAACGGCGGACCTGTTAAATGAGCATTTTCGTCCCTATACCGACGATGTGCCCGCGCAGGAGCTTCCCATATTGAAACCCCAATAAAAGGAGGAATGGCAACTACATGACACCGCAACAAACAGCAAAACAGATTGTCGCCGTGCTCGATGCAAAAAAAGCGGAGGATATCACTGTTTTGCGCGTGCACGACCTTACCGTGATTACCGACTACTTTGTCGTTGCATCCGGCACCAACTCCACCCATGTGAAAAGCCTTGCAGACGAGGTGGAATTTAAGCTAAAAGAGCAGGGCGTTATGCCTGCGTTTGTAGAGGGCTACGGCTCCGCGCAGTGGATTGCCCTTGACTACGGCAACGTCATCGTACATGTGTTTTACCCCGAGGCTCGCAAGTTCTACGATCTGGAACGTCTGTGGGCGGACGCAGAGAAGATAGACACGCAAACCCTGCTTACGCAGGATTGACATAGGAGCGCGGGTTTCCTTTTGCAGTAAAAAGGGTGCCCGTGCATATGCTTTTGGTGCGGACTTTTTGAAAGGAATGACCAATAAACAATGAAGTACGATAGCTTTAAAGAAGTCGAGGCGAAGTGGCAGCATATTTGGAATGAGAAGAATGTGTTCGCCGCTAAGGCCGATTACACCCTGCCCAAATACTATGCGCTGGTGGAGTTTCCATACCCGTCGGGCGCGGGGCTGCACGTGGGGCATCCGCGCTCCTACACCGCCCTTGATATTGTTTCGCGCAAAAAGCGCCTGCAGGGCTTTAACGTGCTCTACCCCATGGGGTGGGACGCGTTTGGTCTGCCCACCGAAAACTACGCGATAAAAAACCACATCCACCCCGAGGTGGTTACAAGGGATAACATTGCCCGCTTCAAGTCGCAGCTAAAGGCACTGGGTCTTTCGTTTGACTGGAAGCGTGAAATAAACACCACCGACCCGGAATACTTCCGCTGGACACAGTGGATATTCCTACAGCTCTTTAACCGCGGTCTTGCTTACAAAAAGGAGATGGCGGTTAACTGGTGCACCGACTGCAAGGTCGTGCTTGCCAACGAAGAGGTGGTAAACGGCACCTGCGAGCGTTGCCACGGCGAGGTGGTTCGCCGCGTAAAGAGCCAGTGGATGCTCAAGATTACCGAGTATGCCCAGCGACTGCTGGATGATCTAGATACCGTCGATTACGTCGAGCGCGTAAAGGTCTCGCAGCGCAACTGGATCGGACGCTCTACCGGTGCGGAGGTGGACTTCACCACCACGACCGGCGACGTCATGCGCGTATTCACCACCCGACCCGACACACTGTTCGGCGCAACCTATATGGTCATGTCGCCCGAGCATGAGCTCATAGATAAATGGGCGTCGCTTATTACCAATATGGACGAGGTTACCGCATACCAGCAGGAGGCGGCGAAAAAATCAGACTTTGACCGCACTGAGGTGGCAAAGGAGAAAACCGGCGTGCGCCTTCAAGGCGTTACGGCGATTAACCCCGTTAACGATGCAAGTATCCCCATCTATATCGCCGACTATGTGCTTACAAGTTACGGCACCGGCGCCATCATGGCGGTGCCTGCCCACGACACCCGCGACTGGGAGTTTGCCAAAAAGTTCAACCTGCCCATTATCGAGGTGGTCAAGGGCGGCGATGTGCAAAACGAGGCGTTTACCGACTGCGACAGCGGTGTGATGGTAAACTCCGGCATCCTCGACGGGTTGAGTGTAGAGGACGCAAAGAAGAAGATTATCGAATGGCTTGACCAAAACAAGAAGGGAACACCAAAGATAAACTTTAAGCTGCGCGACTGGGTGTTCTCCCGCCAGCGGTATTGGGGCGAGCCGATTCCCATTGTTGTGTGCCCGAATTGCGGCTATGTTCCGCTGCCCGAAAGCGAGCTGCCGCTTTGCCTGCCACAGATAGAGTCCTATGAACAGACCGAAACGGGCGAATCGCCCTTAGCCAAGATAGACGAGTGGGTAAACACCACCTGCCCGCACTGCGGCGGTGCAGCCAAGCGCGAAACCGACACCATGCCCCAGTGGGCTGGCTCGTCTTGGTACTTTTTGCGCTACTGCGACCCGCACTTCGGCGCGGGGGTAGCCTCTAAGGAGGCGCTGGAGTACTGGATGCCGGTAGATTGGTACAACGGCGGTATGGAGCATACCACGTTGCATCTACTTTACTCGCGTTTTTGGCACAAGTTCTTGTACGATATCGGCGTGGTATCCACTGCCGAGCCGTATTCTAAGCGTACGAGCCATGGCATGATTTTGGGTGAGAACGGCGAAAAGATGAGCAAGTCTCGCGGCAACGTCGTCAACCCCGACGACATCATCGCCGAGTTTGGTGCCGATACCATGCGCCTGTATGAGATGTTCATCGGCGACTTTGAGAAAAGCGCGCCGTGGAACACCGCATCCATCCGCGGCTGCCGCCGCTTCCTCGATCGCGTTTGGGATCTGAAGGATTGCGTTACCCCCGCAAAAGAATACCGCCCGGAGCTTGAAACGGTCTTTCACCAGACCATCAAAAAGGTCGGGGAGGATATCGAGGCACTGAAGTTTAATACAGCAATTGCGGCGATGATGTCGCTGCTTAACGACATCGCAAAGACCGGGTCGGTTAACCGCGCGGAGTTTAAAACCTTCCTTACGCTGCTTAACCCCTTTGCGCCGCACATCACCGAGGAGCTGTGGAGCATCTGCGGCTTTGACGGCATGCTGGCTCATGCAAAATGGCCACAGTATCTGCCCGAAAAGTGCAAGGAAGACACCGTAGAGGTCGCGGTTCAGATTAACGGCAAGGTGCGCGAGCGCATGGTAATCGACAGTGAGGCTACTCAGGCGGATGTGCTAGCACAGGCAAAACTGCTGCCGCGCATCGCTGAAAGCTTAGAGGGCAAACAGCTTGTTAAGGAGCTGTATGTTCCCGGCAAGCTTGTTAACCTTGTGATAAAATAAAAAGTCATAGGGCTAACCGACGGGTCAGCCTGTCGGTCTGCCCAAAATAGACCGCCCACCAACGGAGTGTCTGCACCAGAGGGTGGGCAAATGGCTGATTGCATCGACGGTCTTATTGTATGTGTGCACAACGATGTATGAGCTGGGATACAATATCTTGTTTTGCAGTGGATATCAAATTGGCATGCGGCAAAACTCGAAAGCCAAATTGAGGAAAATCACACAAAAACCGCGCATCAATCGGGCTGTAGCTATTGACAGAACAGCAAACCGCATTGTATAATTACACTTGTTACTAAAGATGTAGGGTCGATTTTAGGTTCGGGCTTACGGTTTAGATTACCCTGCCGCGTGGCGGAGGGAGGGAATTTGAAATGGCTGAAATCCGTATTAAAGATAACGAAACTCTCGACAGCGCTCTTAGACGCTTTAAAAGGCAGTGCGCCAGAGCTGGCGTTTTGCAGGAGGTTCGCAAAAGAGAACATTACGAGAAACCATCCGTAAAGCGCAAGAAGAAGTCAGAGGCTGCGCGTAAACGCAAGTTTAAATAAGCTTGTGGCTGGTTGTTACCACCTGAAAAGACAAGCGGGCGCATAGCCCGCTTTTTTCTTTTGTTTATTTATTTAATTCAAACCAATTACGGTTAACGTCTTCGTCTTTTTGCAAATACTATTGTGTTTAGAAACTACACCTTAGGTTTTATCGATATAAGCTTATTGCGGTTAACCGAGTGATTTTTGGGTATTGCTAACCACAAGGAAAGGCGCTGTATGAAGAAAAACACAATCCCAGACCTAATCATAGATAGAATATGGCAGATAGACACGCAGGTGCTTCGTGATTTGGGTGTAAAGGCGCTGATTGTGGATGTGGACAATACCCTGTCCTCTCACGGTTCGCCGCTGCCCGAAAAAGAGGTTGTGCCGTGGCTTGCGCACATGAGCGAGCTTAAGGTGCCGGTGGTTATCCTGTCCAACAACACAAAGGCTCGCGTGGAGCCGTTTGCGAACAAGCTCGGGCTGCCGTTTGTGCATTTTGCTGCAAAGCCGATGCGCGGCGGCTTTTTGCGCGCTCAGGCACAGCTGTCTCACCCCACAGGCGAGATTGCCGTGGTGGGCGACCAGATCTTTACCGATATCGTTGGCGGAAACAAGATGGGCATGAAGACCGTGCTGGTACTACCCATAAAGCAGGACACTAACCTGTGGGTTCGCTTTAAGCGCGGATTTGAAAAACGGTACATCGAACGTTATTACCGTGACAAAGTAAAACGGACGTAGACGCGGTTAGATTTCGCTTTGACTTATTTTATGGCGTGCGCCGCCTTGGCGCACCCACAATAAAGGGTGACGAATATGGGCGTATACTTTGGTCCTGCCGGCAACTCGGATAGCTTTGCCGCCATGGGGTATAAAAAGAATACCGACATCCCCGGCTATGTGGTCAAGATGGGGCTGAATGCCTACGAATACCAGTGCGGGCGCGGGGTAAAGATATCGGAGGATTCCGCAAAGGCGCTGGGCAGGCAGGCGGCTGAGCACGGGGTTCAGCTTTCTCTGCACTCGCCGTACTACATCTCGCTTTCCAGTGTCGAGGAGGAAAAACGCCTGGGTTCGATTCGCTACATCCTGCAAAGCGCACACGCGGTGGACGCAATGGGCGGGGTGCGTGTGGTCGTGCATTCGGGCTCGGCATCCAAGATTTCGCGAGAACAGGCGCTCGAGTACGCAAAAGAAACCTTAAAAACAGCGGCACTGGCACTAGACGAACAAGGGCTGTCCCACATCCGGCTTTGCCCCGAGACGATGGGCAAGATTAACCAGCTTGGCACGCTCGAGGAGGTTATCGAGCTGTGCAAGGTAGACGAGCGGTTTATCCCCTGCATCGACTTCGGGCATCTCAATGCCCGCACCCTCGGCGGGTTGCGCACCTTCTCGGACTACGAGGACATATTTACTAAGATAGAAAACGGGTTAGGGCTCTCGCGCCTTAGGGAATTCCACGCCCACTTTTCCAAGATCGAATACACCCAAAACGGCGGGGAGAAACGGCACCTGACGTTTGAAGACACCGTATACGGTCCGGATTTTGAGCCGGTGGCGGAGCTGATGGCGAAAAAGAACTGCTCGCCTACCATCATCTGCGAGTCGGACGGTACGCAGGCGGAGGATGCAAAGGCGATGAGGGACATCTACGAGGCGGTTGTCAAGGGGTAAATCAAACGGCAGTCGGTCTGCGTAGAATGAAAGGACAAAATGTATGAACACAAAGGTACTGGTACTCAACGGTCCGAATCTCAACCTGACCGGCACCCGCAAGCCGGAGATCTACGGCAACACAACCCTTGCAGAGATTAACGAGCAGATTTCGGCGTATGCGGCTAAAAAAGGGCTTACCTGCGATTTTTTCCAGAGCAACCATGAGGGCGCACTCATCGACCGTCTGCACGAGGCGCGGGGTGCATATCTCGGCGTGATACTCAACGCGGGCGCATACACCCACTACAGCTACGCCATCCGCGACGCCATCGAGGCGGTAGAGCTGCCGGTGGTGGAGGTGCATATCTCCAACATCTTTGCGCGTGACGGGTTTCGCGCCCACTCGGTGCTCAGCGAGGTGTGCATCGGTCACATCAGCGGCTTTGGCGCGCCCGCGTCCTACTTGTTGGCGGTGGACGCACTTTTGATAAAAGTGGGGAATAGGTAGTATAGATTTAAAAAATCTAGTATTCGTCTGAATTTTACGTTTTGCTACGAGTCGCTATACACACTTTGTTTCGTTAAAGAAAGGGTTTGTATGGATAATAAAAAGGTGTATCAAAATGTATGTTGGTTTTGTACAAAGTCTATTTCTGCTGAATTTTGCTGGAATTGTGCAACTTGCGGATGGCTAATCTGCCCAATTTGTGGGCAATGCAAATCGCCTCAATTTGGTGGATGCCCTGAGAATATCAAAGGTAATGGTAGATATGAGGGGATATTTTATCAAAAGAATTATTTGAAAAAGATGCTGGAATCGAGTAATAATCTTACATTGCCAATATTTATTGAATTAAAACATGTGGTTTCAGAAAGCGATTATATACACTTTAAAGAGAGACATAAAGATATTATCCAGCTTGCAAAAAATAAATATTTAGAGTTGCAAAAAGAGTATAAACAAAAGCTTAGAAATAAAAGTAAGGAAAAAATATCTGATTTAGTAATGAGTAAAAAGGGATACTACAAAATCGTGTTTAGGGGATGTAACTATATAACATATATAGATAAAAACGGAATAAAGAAAACGGTTACTATATTTAAAGATTGTAACAATGTCGAAAGAACTATAAATGGTAGTTTAACAATTGTTAATGGATATGTCTTTATCGGAAGCTGATTGATATTAGAAAAATGTGTTAGTCAATAAATAGAAGCTTATAGACCAATACAAGGTGATGAGTATATGCAAAAACTAAAAACACTGATAGGTATGATGCCTAAGGGCATAGACGCTGCCGTCATAGTATCGGGCCCCAACCGCAGGTATTATCTTGGGTTTGATACGCACGACGCGGGGCTTTTGTTTGTCACGAGCGAGAAGGCGTATTTTATCATCGACTTTCGTTACATCGAAACGGCGCGCGCCAAGGTAAAGGGTGCCGAGGTTTTGCTGCAGGATGATATCTACGCGCAGGTGCGAGAGCTGTGTGACCGCCACAACGTTAAAACCGCCGCGGTCGAGACGAGCTATGTCACCCTGCGCGACGCGGCGCGGATCGAGCGCATGCTGTCGAGTGCGCAGCTCATCCAAACAAGCGAGCTGGACGATGCGATTCGCGCCCAGCGCGCTGTGAAGGACGCGCGCGAGATTGCAAGCCTAAAAGAGGCGCAGCGGCTGACCGACGAGACGTTTTCGTACATCCTGCCCCGTATCGCCGCCGGAAAAACCGAGCGGGAGATTGCGCTTGATATGGAGCTTTACATCCGCAGGCAGGGCGCGGAGGCGGCGTCGTTTGACTTTATTGTGGTCGCGGGCAAGAACAGCTCGCTGCCGCACGGGGTACCCGGCAATACGGTTTTACAGCACGGCGATTTTGTTACTATGGACTTTGGCGCAGTGGTAGACGGCTACCATTCCGATATGACCCGCACGGTGGCACTCGGGCAGGTAGACGACAAGCAGCGCCGCGTTTACGATACGGTGCTTGCCGCGCAAAAAGCGGTGCTTGCGCAGATTAAGGCGGGCGTAAACTGCGCTGCAATGGACAAAATAGCAAGAGACATCATCTACAACGCAGGCTACGAGGGGTGCTTTGGGCACGGGCTTGGGCACAGCGTCGGCGTCGAGATACACGAAAACCCGCGTTTTTCGCCGGTGTGTGACGAAAATGCCCCCGCAGGCACGGTGATGACCGTGGAGCCGGGCATCTATCTGGCGGGGCAGTTTGGTGTTCGAATCGAGGATTTTGGCGTGGTTACCGAGGATGGCTTTGATAACTTTACGAAAAGCCCGAAAGAGTTGTTGCTATTGTAAAGAAAATACGCACAAAACAGCGAAAATAAAAAATAACACTTGAAAAGTTTAGTGTTATCATATAAACTTAGAATGTTATAGACTAACGACCAATTATCCAGTGCTTGCAATGCGTTTTGTGACACTGAAATTGATGGAGGGTTACATTATATGGTTTCAGCAGGTGAGTTTAGAAACGGCGTTACATTTGACATGGATGGCAACGTTGTACAGATTATCGAGTTTCAGCATGTGAAGCCCGGTAAAGGCGCCGCTTTTGTTCGCACAAAGATCAGAAACGTCATTACGGGCTCCGTGGTAGAAAAAACCTTTAGCCCCAACGAAAAATTCCCCACCGCGCATATCGAAAGGCGCAGCATGCAGTATCTGTATAACGAGGGTGACCTGTATTACTTTATGGATAACGAGTCATACGAGCAGATCCCCATCGGTGCAGGCACACTTGGCGATAACTTTAAGTTTGTAAAAGAGAACACCGACGTGATGGTGCTTTCCTATAAAGGCAGCGTGTTCGGCGTAGAGCCCCCCTTCTTTGCAGAACTTAAAATAACGCACACCGAGCCGGGCATAAAGGGCGACACCGCCACCAACACAATGAAGCTTGCGGTGCTTGAGACGGGCGCAGAGATTCGCGTGCCGCTGTTTATCAACGAAGGCGAAGTCATTCGCGTAGATACCCGCGTCGGCGAGTATATGGAAAGAGCGTAGTGTCAATACTGTAATAGATTTCTATGGATAAACAAAAAAGGAGGCTGACGAAAATGACTGCTTTAGAACGTGTGGCATATATCAAAGGTTTGATGGAAGGTTTGGGCATGGACGGCTCTACCAACGAGAGCAAGGTGCTTAAGGCGATGCTTGAGGTGCTCGACGATCTTGCGACCGACCTTGCAGATACACAGGACGAGCTCAGCGAGCTGTATGATCATGTGGATGCCATTGACGAAGACCTTGGTCTGCTCGAGGAAGATTTCTACGAGATGGAAGACGAGGACTACGATGATGACGACTGCGGTTGCGGCTGCGACTGTGATGACGACGAAGACAGCCTGTACGAGGTTGTTTGCCCAAGCTGCGGAGATACCATCTGCATCAACGAAGCAATGCTGGAGGAAGGCGTAATCGACTGCCCCGGCTGCGGCGAAAAGCTCGAGTTTGATTTTGACGATGAGTGCTGCGAGGATGAAAACTGCGACTGCAATCACAAGGACTAAGCATTCGCTACATCCCTGACGTACGGCTGGTACGATAATTTATGGTATAAACAGACCAAACGGCGTACCGTTTGGTCTGTTTTGTTTAGCCGACAAGCGAACAGGCTTTTCGGTTTGGGAAAGGGGGGAGCGCACGAATGGCAAAGCGGGTAATGATCGGCATGAGCGGCGGGGTAGACAGCTCGGTAGCGGCGCTTGTGCTTAAACAGCAGGGGTTTGAGGTGGTGGGTGCCACCTTTCGCCTTTTTAATGAAAGCGACCTTGGCGTGTGCGGTCAGTCGAGCTGCTGCTCGGCAGACGATGTAAACGACGCGCGCATGGTATGCGACAAAATAGGCATCCCGCACTATGTGCTTAACTACAAGGAGCTGTT
>JAEZDF010000031.1 GCA_023429685.1 Bacillota bacterium | reverse complement strand
ACTACCTTTCGTTCATGTTCGACCTAAAAAAGGTCACGCTGCCCAAAACCGCGCACATCAAAGAGGTGTGCGAGCACGTGAAGATTACCGATGTATACGACCGAATCATTAAAAACCTTTCCAAGGGTTATAAGCAGCGCGTCGGTCTTGCGCAGGCACTACTGGGCAACCCCGATGTGCTGATTCTTGACGAACCGACGGTTGGTCTTGACCCCAAACAGATTATCGAGATACGTAACCTGATAAAGACGCTGGGCAAAAAGCACACCGTCATCCTGTCGTCCCATATCCTGCCCGAGGTTCAGGCGACCTGCGAGCGCGTTATCGTTATCAACAAGGGCAAGATCGTCGCGGATGATACGCCGGACAACCTGTCCCATGCACTGAGTGCCGACCACAACTTCATCGCCCGCATCGAGGGACCCGAGGCGGAAGTGACAAAGCTCATCTCCACCATCCCGGGTATGGTGAAGGTTACCTGCTTGGGCGCGCGCGAAAAATCGGCGTTTGATTATACCTTAGAGGCGGAGGAAGGCGCGGATATTCGCCGTGAGCTGTTTAGCCGCCTTGCCGACCGCAGCTGGCCCATACTCGGGCTTAAGAGCACCGAGCTGAGCCTAGAGGACATCTTCCTGCAGCTGACAAGAGACGATGCCGCGCAGGACAAAAAAGACGGAGGTGAGAAGTAATGGTTGCAATACTCAGACGTGAGCTGAAGGCGTACTTTGCCTCGCCCATCGGCTATATCTTTTTGGCGGTATTTGGGGTATTTGCAGGGCTGTTCTTCTTTGCCACCTGCCTAAGCACCCAAACGGCCAACATCGGCGCGGTGTTCTCTTCTATGTTCACCATCGTGCTGTTTTTAATCCCGATTCTGACCATGCGCCTTTTAAGTGAAGATCGTAAGCAGAAGACCGACCAAGCGCTCCTGACGGCACCAATCTCGCTGTTTTCGCTTGTTATGGGCAAGTTTCTGGCGGCGCTTATCCTGTTTACCATCGCCCTTTCCGTTACCTTTGTTATGATGCTGGTACTTGCGGCACTTGGCTCGGTGGATTGGTCGGTATTTCTTTCGAACTTCATCGGCATGCTGTTTTTGGCTGCCGCAATGATCTCGATTGGCATGTTCATCTCATCGCTGACCGAAAACCAGGTGATTGCCGCGGTGGGCGGCTTTGCTGCAATGCTCAGCCTATGGCTGTTTGATGGCATCTCTGGGATGCTAGGCAGCTCGGTTTTGCAGACCGTTCTTACCAGCCTTTCGGTCTCTCAGCGGTACAGCGACTTTACGAGGGGTCTGTTTGATGTGTCTAACGTATTGTTCTTTGTCAGCATCATCGCGGTGTTTCTATTCTTCACCATTCGGGTATTTGAGAAGAGGAGGTGGGGTTGATGAACAAGCTTAACGTAAAGGGCATCTTCCAAAACCGCCGGTTTAAGTACGGCAGCTTTGCAACGCTGCTCACAGTCGGGTTTATCGCCATTGTAATCATCCTCAACATCATCGCGGCCCTTTTGGTAGACAAGTTCCCGCTTACACTTGACCTGACCTCCAACAACGCGTTCGGTCTGTCGCAGGACAGCATCGACTTCCTAAAGGGGCTTGACCAGGACGTGGAGATTAAGGTGCTTGCCAAAAAAGAGGACTATCTCAACGCAAGCGATTACTATGCCCAGGCCATTACGGTACTGGATAACTACCAGAAATACTCCGACCGCATCAAGATTGACTACATCGACATCATAAAAGACCCGTCGATTGTTTCCCAGTATCCCGACCTGTCGCTTTCTTCCGGCAACATCTTGATTAAGAGCGACAAGCGGGCGAAAAAGATACTTGACTCCGACCTGTTTAACGTCGAGATCGATTACAACTCTTACTCGCAGTACATCACCTCCTCCAAGGCGGAGCAGGTTCTCAGCTCTGCCATCGAGTATGTAACCGCCGAGCGCACGGTGCTTGTCAGTATGATTACCGGTCACGACGAGCTGGAAAGCACGGGGCTTGCGGGGATCTTAAAGCTGAACAACTACGACACTGTGTCGCAGAAGATTCTAAGCGAGGACATTAACCCCGACGCGCAGTTTGCCGTAATCAACGCGCCCAAGCGCGACTACACCGCCGAGGAGGTCAAACGCCTTGACATGTTCCTTGATAACGGCGGCAAATACGGCAAGACACTTCTTTACTTTGCCGACAGCGACCAGCCCGAGCTGCCAAACCTCGAGGCGTTCTTAGAGGAATGGGGCATCGGCGTGGGCAAAGGCGTTGTGTACGAAACCAACAACAATATGCTTGCCTCCGCGCAGTACCCCTTCTATGCGTTTACCGAGTTTGCAAGCAACGATTACACCACCAAGATTGGTAACCGCGACCTAGGTGTGATGATGGCGTTTGGCAGACCATTAACCGCGCTGTTTGAGGGCAAGGGTGACAAGGTTACCACAACGCTGCTGAGCTATTCGGCTACCAGCTACCTGTACCCCGCCGATGCGGTCGAAGGCTATACCCCCAGCACAAACGACGAACAGGGACCGTTCGGCGCACTCATTCGCAGCCAGAAGATGCGCTATGATGGCACCACGCCCTTAACCTCCAACCTGTTTGTGTTCTCGACCTCAGTTGCGGTGGACGAAAGCGTTACTTCTAGCACCGTAATGGGTAATGGCGAGTATGTGACCGAGATGTTGGGCACCCTAAGCGACAAGGGCACAAGCCTAAACATTGTATCTAAAACCGTAGGCTCCAACGAAATCAGCATCACGGCGGCACAGATTATTGTGCTGGGGCTGTTGTTTATTATCTTACTGCCCCTTGCAGTGCTTTCCGTAGGTATCGTGGTGTGGTTAAAGAGGAGAAATAAGTAGTATGAGCAAAGGCAAGAAAAAGACAAACAAACGCACGGTGATGTTGCTGGCGGTGCTTGCGGCTCTCCTGCTTTTGGGCGGCGCGCTTGCGTTTTTGCTGCTGTATGAAGGCGGCGAAGGAGCCGAAACCTCCTCCATCACCCCGACGGTAACCGCTAAGTTTTTGATTACCGATAAAACGCAAGAGGACGTAAAGAGCCTTACGGTGAAAAACCCCGCCGGTACCTATACAATAACGGGACAGGGCGAGGACTACACCGTATCCTCCTTTGTCGACGCGACCGGCGAGACGATTACAGTTCCGGCTAATGTGGTATTTAACAGCGCAGCGGTGAAGTTTGCGGCAGGTTCGCTGTTTACCGCCACGATGAACCAGATTATTGAGGGCGGAGCGGATAACCTTGCGTTGTACGGGCTGCAAAACCCTGCCGCCAAGGTGGACGTAAGCTACAAAGACGGCTCTACCGCGTCGTACTCAATCGGCAGCGCAGCACCGGACGGCACCAACTATTATGTGTACAACCCGCAGACCAAAGAGGTGGGGCTAGTTCTTACAAGCTCCCTCGCCAATGTGTTAGGCGCAAAGGAAGACTTTGTGGACAAGACGCTTGTGCCCACCAAAGAGGACGATACCATCGCCGTTACCAAGGCGGTGCTGGGGGGAACCGTTCGTCCCGAGCAGATCGTCATCGATGCGTTTACCGCCGAGGAGCTGGCGGCAGCCGCAGACAGTTCGCTGGTACCCAGCAGCTATAAGATTACCGCCCCCAAGCAGTGGGACGCAGACTCGAGCAGAACCGTGGCGATTACCGACGAGCTATGGGCCGCACAGGCTGATGCCGTTGTATCTATTGCCCCCACCGAGCAGCAGCTACAGGAGACCGGGCTTGCAGAGCCGTTTTCCACCCTGAGCATGACCTTTGGTGGAAAAACGGTAGAGCTAAAGCTCGGTATTAAGAACCCAGAGGGGAAGTACTACTGCACGACCTCGCTAAACAACGCGGTGATGCTTGTGAGCGCAGACAAGATGGGTTGGGCAGAGTTTCAGGCGTTTGACCTATACTACAAGCTGGTTGTCGTGCCCAACATCAAAACGGTATCCGCCGTTACGGTGGAGTTTGACGGCAAGCAGAACCGCTTTGTGCTGACCCACGACGAAGAAGACAACCTGACGGTCACGATGGATGGCAAGGAGATTAACGACGAGGTATTCCGCTCGTACTACCAGCTAGTCATCAGCGCAAAGGGCGAGTATGAGGCAGGCGAGATACCCGAAGGGGCTCCCGTGCAGATGAAGTACACCTACGAGTATGTGGACAAATCAAAACCGAGTACCGTTGTGGAGTTTATCCGCCTTAACGACCGCCGCAGCGCGATACGTGAAGACGGAGACATCGGCTTTGCTGTTCGCAGCCTGTATATCGACAAGGTAAAGTCCTCGCTCGACCAGGTGCTTGCGGGCGAAAAGGTCATTGTGACGTGGTAAACCAAAAACCCTAAAACAAACGAGCCTGCGGTATGCAGGCTCGTTTTGCTGTATAAAATAGAGGAGGGAAACGATTTGAAATCGGCTTAAAAATGTGTTATTATCATACCAATAAAAGTATGGAATAGAGGGGGAGATAATAATGAACAATATAATAGGTTATCCTACCCTCATCACAAAGCAAAGGTATACCGTGGCTTCTTTGTTTGCAGGGGCAGGCGGATTGGATATGGGGTTTGAAAAAGAGGGCTTTCGGGTTGTATGGGCAAACGATATCGACCCCGATGCGTGTAAAACACATCAGCTGTGGTCTAAAGCGGATGTTATTCAGGGAGACATATCCAAACTGGATTTTGATAGTATTCCGCATACCGATATTATAACCGGCGGGTTTCCCTGTCAGGGCTTTTCGCTGGCCGGGCCAAGGAAGCTGGACGATAAAAGAAATGTACTGTACAAGTACTTTGTAAAGCTTGTTGAGTTAAAACAACCGGCGGTTTTTGTCGCGGAAAATGTAAAAGGGATTCTTACGTTAGGCGAAGGGGCTATCATAGAGGCTATCATAGAGGATTTTTCATCACGGGGGTATTATGTAACTCCCAAACTAGTTAATGCCGCGGATTACGGGGTACCACAGGACAGATGGCGCGTGATTATGATAGGTGTTCATAAATCGTTGGGAGTAAGTCAGTTTGACTTTTTAGTTCCGACAGGGCAAAGAATGACGTTGGCGCAAGCGCTGGTTGATTTGCCACAACCAAAAACCAGCGACATCTGCCAAGGCGCTTTTTCGTCGAGATATATGAGCAGAAACAGAAAACGGGATTGGAACGAGGTATCGTATACGATACCGGCCATGAGCAAACAGGTGACGCTGCATCCGTCTTCGCCGAACATGATAAAAGTGGGTGAGGATAAATGGGTTTTTGGCAACAGTGGCAAGACGCGAAGGTTCAGCTGGCAAGAAGCCGCAGTGATTCAGACCTTTCCCAAAGAGATGGAGTTTGAAGGAAACTTAACAAGCAAGTACAAGCAAATCGGCAATGCTGTCCCTGTTGGGCTGGCACAGCTGATAGCAAGGGACATAAAAAACATGCTTGATAATCGGGTGAGTCTTAATACAAGGGATGTGACATGGAACAGTGGCACAGCAGACAAAATGGGGTAAAGCGTTTGAGTACGCCTGCTTAAATGCATTTTGGAGCAGCTTAAAAAACCGACAGGAGGTTGAGATTGCACAAACCTCTGCCCTTCATACCGCCCGTGATTTTTATCTTGAAGCCGACAAAGACATGATAGATAAAATGGACGCTGCCGCGAATGCCGCTGCCCGTATGTTATTCAGACTAGAACCGCAGCTTGAAAACCCAAACAAGAACACCCCTTTGCTATTATCAATACAAGAGGATAAGCAGGGTATTGCCGGCGATGTTCGGGATGTATTGTGTAGCAGAAGCCAAAACGACTGGGAGATTGGGTTATCCTGCAAACATAATCATGACGCGGTAAAGCATTCAAGACTGTCCCAAACCATAGATTTTGGCACTTTATGGCTTGAGATCCCCTGCACAATGCAGTATTTTATAGGCATAAAGCCTGTTTTTGACCGGCTAAACGAATGGAAGAAGCAGGGCTTAAAGTGGTGTGACGTTAAGGACAAAGAACAAACGGTTTACATGCCGGTTCTCGATGCGTTTTGCCAGGAGCTTCGCTTATTGGACACGCAAAATCCCGGTGAAGTACCAAGCAGATTGTTGCGGTACCTTTTGGGAAGAAGAGATTTTTACAAGATTATTACGGATGACAGCAAGAAGATTACAAAGGTGCAGGCCTTTAATATCTCGGGAACATTAAACAGGCAGTCCGGCACGGTCAAACCGGAAAGAAAGGTGGAACGGCTGGTACCGCCAACAAAAATCTTTGATATAAGCTATAAGAAATCATCACAGAACACCATATATGTCCATTGTGATAATGGGTGGTGGCTGTCTTTTCGAATACACAATGCGAGTACGTATGTGGAGCCGTCACTTAAGTTTGACGTTCAGCTAAAAGGGTCTCCCGTTTCGCTTTATACACAGATAGAACCGTGGTAGAAGCAATTGTAGTTAACAAAAACCGAGCCTGCGTTTCGCAGGCTCGGTTTGCTGTAACTTAGTGATTACTTTTTCGGAAAATACAGCTTCAGCGCGTCTAATATGGTCGGCTTCCAGATGCCGTAGTGGTCGATGCCCTCGTACTGCTTACTGGTAAGCGCTAGACCGTTGTAGCCGCGCTCATCCAGCAGGTCGCAAAACTCAAAAAACGGCTCGATATAGTCGGGATAATACTCAAACTCGCCAAGGCCCATATATAGCTTTACCGGCAGGTCGGTAGATTTCGCGTGGTAGTCCTCCTCACGGTCAAAGATGTTTTTGCCGTCCTTTTGCTCAAGCAGCGCAGGGCTTGCGACCACATAGCCCGAGAACACGTCTTGCGTCATGTCGTCAAACATCGCATAAAGCGTAAAATAACCGCCGTACGATGCACCGCACAAAAAGCGGGTGTCCGGGTCGGTGGCGTAGTTTGCGTCGATGTAAGGAACAACATCCTCCACAATAAACGACAAAAAGGTGTCGGGGGCCTGCAAAAACTCCCGCGTGCGAATGGTTTGTAGGTCATAGCCCTCTGGGTAGCAGATGCCCACCATTATCACATCCGCCAATACGCCCTGTGACCACAGCGCGCGGATGTCGTCGTATTCGCCGCGCCGCCAGTTGCCGTCCGAAAGGTACAACGTGGGGTAGCGTTTGGTCTTGTCGTAGTTTGGGGGCAAAAGTACATCAAGCACAAAGGTGTCCCCAATTTCCCGGGAAAACACCGTAATCTGTGCAACATCGCCGACTAGGGTTTCGGATACAATCTCCATGCCGCCTTGTGGTGGTAAGGAGGATGCGGCAGGTAAAGAAGCGTCCGCCGAAGAAACGGGCTCGGATGAGGATGAGTCCTGTTCCGTGGGGAGGGTTGCGCACGCAAACAGCGTAGCGCACAGCAAAACAAGCGCAAAAAGGCAAAAACGGGTTCTCATATTCTTTAGCCTCCTTGTAGGTTCAAGCGGCAGGAGGAAGCCAGCCGCACACCCGACGGCGTTCTAGTTGGCGACAACCTGCAACGAGCTACAAAGAGTGTACCAAAAAAAGAGTAGTGTGTAAAGAAGTGTAAGTGAATTACCTACAATGCAAGCGCCTGCAAAGCACTAGTTAGCGGAACGCTCTTTACGCGGTGGGGCTTGTCAAACCGTCTGCCTTCCGAATCGGTGCGTATGATAAGGTCGCACGAGCCGCTTTTTCGCTGAAACACGCCTTGCTTTATCTGAACAAGGGCGATGTGACAGGGTTTTACCGCAACGGTGTGCAGAATAAACCCGCGGGAGTAGCGCAGCGTCAGCGTGCCGCCCTCAAACGAGAACCCCGCGGTCAGGTAGTCGACAATTTTAAGCAGCAGCATCCAACCTAAGGGAAAGCACGCCATCAGCAGTACAAAGCGGGTTACGTCCCGCCATGCGGGCAGTAGGGAAACCGCCGCCCAGTATGCGGCAAACAGCACCCCAAAGCGCAGCGCAGAGGGGGACAGGTAGCGAAACCATGCGCCCCGCGTGGGTTGTACCGCGCGGGTGTGCGGTCGGATGCCGGGCAGCAGCCCGCTTAGTGTACCTGCAAGGTCGCGGCGCGTCGCCGAGGGGATGAGCACCGCCGCCTCGTTACCCCCCTTGCCGTAGCCGGTACAGCGGATGAACACGAGATAGATGCGCAAAAGCCGCGTCATCACGCTCTGGCGGATGTCTAGGTAAAACACCTTATCCACGCTCACGCTATACAGTCTGCGGGTGACAAGCCCCGCGTGGATGGTGAGCAGCGAGCCTGCCCGCGCGATGCGAAAGCGAGTGAGCCGTAAAAGGTTGCGCACAAAGCCGATAAACCATCCCAAAAGAACAATCAGCGCGAGCATCGCGGCAAGAGGGGGGACACCGTAGGTATATGCCGAGACCGCCTGCGATACCTCCGCAAGCAGGGTAAGTGCGCGTCCCTGCAGCTTTTCGCCCAAAACATCCCCCGCTCGGGACAGGATGGTGACCGCAAACACCACCCCCGCAAAGCTGTTGGACAAAAACGCCGCCAGAGCCGCAATGTGCAGCGAGTGGGGAAAGAACACCCGTTTTGCCTTGCGAGAATCCGAACACGCGCTCATACGCGCCGAGAGTGCGGCTTCCGCGTCACGCCTGCGCACAATCAGCTCAAAGTCGTAGTGACGCGTACCGCCGCCCGGGGTATCGGCACGCAGCACAACCGCCCGAAAGGGCAGTAGCAAAATGCGGTGTTCCACCGACATGGCACTGATGCTCTGCATCGGGATAAACATAGTCTGGTTGTAAAACAGCCCTTTTTTTAAGTACAGCCCCGTTTCGTCAAACCAAAACTCCACCAGCCGCCAGCGGATGGCGGCAACACCGATGATAAACATTAAAACGAGGATGTCAAACCACGCACCCTGCGCCCATGCGATAAGCGTGCCCGCCCGAAGCGCAAGAAACAACCCGCGCGCAAACGGGATAACCAGCAGATACAGCGCGCGGGACAGGTAGCTTGCTATTGCAATGGGATGGGGGTGTAAAACGCGTGTGTTCATTGTGTTGATACCAGCCTTATGGTGTGGAATGGGGGAGCAAGTCGATGGTTGGCGATGTGTAGGGGACGGCGTCCTCGACGTCCCGATTAACACCATAGGGGCGCGCGTCCGCGACGTTGTGTACCGAAATTGATAGCGGTGTAATGCGGGCGATTACTAATCGCCCCTACGGTATTTTATTCCTGCAAAAATTCACAAGGGCTCCTATTACCTTATGACAACCAGAGTTTAGCGATGCAGAATTACGCAGGTTTTCCCAATGCGAAGCAAAGTTTCGCTATGTGTAGGGAACGGTCTTGACCGTTCCGTTTGCCACCGTGAGGTTCAAATGATAAGCCCATATGAAGCTGGTCGGGGATGGCGCGGTCTTGTAATACGCGGAGAACCCGCAGGTTGGAGATGCTATTGTTTCTCAAACAGCCCGGGCTGAAGGGCTTTTACACAGGTAAGCGCCGTTTCATCCAGCCCGTACAGGGCAAGGGATACGCCCGCGCTGCGAAACCGAACGGCGGAAAGCCGAAACATCGTGTCTACAACAGACCGCTCCACCGCGGCAAATTGTATATTTTTCGTGTATAGATATCGGCGGCTATGGCTTATCACCCCGCTTGTAACCATCACATAGTCGTGGGTGATCTGGTAGCGAAGCCTGCGGCAGTAGGCGGGCAGATACCATGCAAACAACACCGAGAACGCCACAAGCACCGCCCCGGTACACCATTTCCACAGCGCATCCGAAAACAAAGAGAGCAACGACAAGGCAAGGCAAACAACGGTGGCTAGCATAAACAACAGCAGCCACCACGCGTACAGCAGCCGGATACTCGGTCGCTGCTCGTTCATCCGCACGCCTCCTTTTTTGTGACCATGTATGATGAAGCTTGGCACTGGTACATCGTGATATCGGAATACTGCCTGCACCCGCAATACCACCGCGTTTTGTTTGGCTCTATTAGGATATTCAGGGCAAAACAGCCGCATGCAGGCAAAGTTTATTTGCGTCATGGCAGTGACGGTAAAAACAAGTAGATAAACCTCCACACGCACGTGCGCCTAATAAAGAATGATTTGCATTTTCATTTGCGATGTTTTATAATTAGGACTGCGAAAACAACCTGAAACATTACATACTGTAGGCAAACTGCACGTGTTTTGTAAGCGTGATTTGGGGCGGACGAGTAACCGCAAGCGCAGGTTGCTTGCGCTGCCTGATGCCACCCTTACCTATTATTCTGATTGATATACTATTACGTGCACCAAACATCGCACCACAAAAAGGAGAACTCGATATGAAACGACTTGTTGCTTTACTGCTTGTTACTGCAGGACTACTGGTTGCATGCGCGCCGCAGGTAGCGAATGGAACGGACAACGGCTTTGCGCCGCCCCCCACGCCGGAGGACGAGCAGAGGTGGGAGCTTGTGACCCATGAGGTAGATTATTCCCCTGCGTACTACGTGATTGCCGATAGGACGGCGGACGGGAGAACCCGCGAAATTTTGCCCGAGCATACGCTATACTTTGTAATAAAAGACCTGCTAAGCGAGCAGGCAGAGGCTACCGAAACGGCACAGGGAGATTTTGCGATACTTGCGTTTGAGGCAGACGGCAGCCAGAGCGCCGAGGTGTTTGCCGTGCCTGATCAGGGCGAGTGGTACGAGCAGGTGTACGCCCTGTACAACGCTGCGTCAACCGAGAAGTTGGTCGTGAGCGTAGGGGAGCAAACCGATACGTTTTACTTCGAAACCCACAGCGCCGAAATCTTTAACGCCACCCATGCACTGCACCATACCTTAGAGCAAGAGCCGATGAAGGAAAGCCCTGCCGAGAAGCTGGGCTACACGGTATCGTTTTACAACAGCTACGGCTGCTGCTTACTGCCGTATACCGTTACACAGACCGATACATTGACGGGCGACCAGCGGTATTCAGACGCGGGACTGTATGGGGCAATCAACGCCCTGTTTGCCCATACCCACGGTGACGACTGCCTGCACCATTAAACCAAAAAGAGACGGGCTTTGCACCCGCCTCTTTTTTTATCTGTTTGGTTGGGGCAGGGGCGCAGCGACACCCAAGAACGCCGCCTTTTAGCTGCAGAACAGGTGACTGCCGATGCGCTTAATCACCGGTCGGGTGCGAATCCATTTGTTCGAGGTCTTGTCCGGGTTAAAGTAGTAGATGGCACCGCCCGAGGGGTCCCATCCGTTTAGGGCGTCCTGCGCTGCCTTGCGGGCACTTTCGGTTACCGCTTCTTTAATCTGTCCGTCGGTGATGGCGGTAAACGCGCCGGGCTGGTAAACCACACCCGCCAGCGTGTTCGGGAACGAGGGGTGCTTTACGCGGTTTAACACGCACGCGCCAACCGCAACCTGACCGTTGTACGGCTCGCCGCGCGCCTCTGCCGAGATGATGCGCGCAAGCAGTGCCTGGTCGTTGCTGTTTACACTGGTACTGCCGCCCCCGCCACTACTTCCACCGCTGCTCCCACCGCCGCTGCCGCCTGTGGGCAGACCGATTGCCTTGAGTGTTTGGGGACCTGCGATGCCGTCAGCCGTCAGCCCGTTCTTTTGCTGGAACCAGCGCACCGCCCGTTCGGTCTGGTTGCCGTAGATGCCGTCGACCGAACCGCTGTAGTAGCCCCATTGCTTGAGCTTTGTTTGTATCTTTTTGACCTCATCCCCCCGCGAGCCGAGGCGGGAGAGTACCTCTACCGCCTCAGTCTCGAAGGCGGGCAGGTTGTAGGTGTACACCACCAGCGCGATGATGCAGAGATTGAGTGCGATAATAATGCCGATCTTGAGCATACTTATAATCTTGTTTTGCATGTGTTGTTCTTTCCTCCGCGTTCGATGGAATAAGGGGAACATAAACCATAGTAAAAGTTTTTCCACACACACACAAATTATCCCTATGCAGAATCACTTGTTGATGAAAACAATGTGGCCGATATAAATAAAGGAGGAAGCGGGTTTGCAGGTACTGGTTTTGACCGTTAAGCTATACGCGCCGTGGGTGCAGTCGCTAAAGGAAAAGCGCATGGTGGTAAAAAGCCTGACCGCACGGCTGAAAAACCGCTTTAATGCCTCGGTTCGAGAAGCGGACGAGCAGGACACCCACAAGACCGCCATAATAGAGCTTGCCGCCCTGTGCACCAGTAACGCCGAGGCGGATAACATAGAGGAGCAGATGATCGGGTTTATAGAGCAAAGCACCGACGCCGAAATCACCCTGATTGAGCGGGAGATGAGATAAAAAAATAAAGGCAACGTCGCAACGCTACCTTTACAAAAACATATAGTTTTTTGATTACACTTTTAGTATATCCATATCAACTAATATTGTCAACTACCTTTTTTAGGAACTCGTATGAAGTTGTAATGAGTGGATTTAGTTTAAAGTACCCACTCTTTTCAGGCATGCGTTTATAAATAAGTTCTTTTAGTTCACTTAATCGATGTTTTTTTACTTTTTCGGAAACTATATTAGGGTAATAAAACAGCAAACATACAATTTCAAATAATGGTCTACAAGACAATTTGTTGGTTCGTTCTTCTTTTCCTATACTTGGTATACTTGCAATAAATCTGCTAATAACTGGTGGAGGATGGGTTGACCCTTTTTTTAAATTATTAAGCAAACAATTGTTGTGAGCACAGGCATTACGGAGACTTTTAATAGGGTTTAATATGTTTACATCCAATTCATGATAACCAATTCTATTGCTTACATAACAATAAAACTTAATAAGATCTCCAAACGATATTATTTCAACCAGAACCCACATAGGACAATCAATGCTCATAATTTTAGTTTTTGCAGATCTATTTGTTTTATCAAAAACGTACACAATATTAAAATATTTATCAATTAGGTCTCCAGTAAACACAGTGTCAACTTTATTCTCAATACTATTTATTACTTGAGTATTTTTGTTCAAGAAATCGGCTACAACTTGATATCCATCTTCTGTTATTTTCGATTCCAATAAAGATAATAAATGTACTTTCAGTGCATGTTCAATATCAATACACATTTTGAGTAAAAGAAAACGTAAATGCATATCAATTATTGATAATTCAACCAGATAGGCAAAATCTAAATGTATGTATTTGTCGCTACATAATCCCTTAGTGCCTTTATCGTAGTTCTTTCTATACGATGCTGTTCGAAGGTAATTATTCTTTTCAATTAAATAAATCTCAGCGTCCGTTTCGCTCATATATCGAAAAGAAATACCTTTTTCATTTTTTAACATAGAAATTAGTTCGGCAGCTGTTTTCTTTGGCTTATCAGATCTATTACTTATTGTGACCATCTCCCAACTTTCACAATATAACATAATATGACACTATTATCAATTATTATATATAAAAATGCGCAGGACCGTGAGGGGATTCACGGTCCTGCGCATTTTAAGGAATGTATATGAGGAGGAGAGTAATTCGTCGTACCGGGTGTTCCAGTACAATTAAAGTATACAGCGTTTTCACGGAATTGTTGTGAAATAGCTGTTAACAATCGTTTAAATTGCAGAAAATATCAGGATAGTATTAGGAGAAAGCGCGAAAGTGCAAACAGCTTGCTACTTCGAGCGGATGTAGTCGGCAATGGCAATCTCCGCGCCGTTTTCAAGGTAAACGTGGGGTACGCGGCGGGAGATAAGGCACACCAGCTCGTAGCCGACGGTGTCTACCAGCGAGGCGATGTCATCCGCCGTTACGCCCTCGGCGCCGAACACCGTAACCGTGTCGCCGGGCTTCACATCGGGGATGTCGGTGACGTCGAGCATCAGCTGGTCCATACAAACCCGCCCGACCACCGGCGCAAGGTGCCCGTGAACGAGCATCTTTGCGCGACTAGAAAAGCCGCGTAGGTAGCCGTCGGCGTAACCAATGCACACCGATGCAATGGTGCGTTCACCCTCCGTGCGAAAGATGCGCCCATAGCTGATATCCTGCCCCGCGGGAACAGTCTTTACCTGGGAAATGACGGTCTTCAGGTCAAGGATCGGGATAAAGTCGCCCACTCCACGCAGCGACGAGCTGGGGGCAAGCCCATATAGGATAATGCCGGCGCGCACCATATCCAGATGCGCCTCGGGGTAGTTTAGGATGCCCGCGCTGTTGCAGCAGTGCCGCCAACGAAAGGTGATGCCCCGCGCACTTAGGGTATCGCACAGTGCGGCAAAGCGGGCAAGCTGCGCCTTGGTATAGGCAACCGCCTCGAGGTCTGGGTCGTCGGCGCAGGAGAAGTGGGTAAAGATGCCGGTGGCATTTAGCCCCGGTAGCACAGCGGCGGCGGCAACCTCGTCGGCGGTCTCGAGCCGGTCGCCAAGGCACACAAAGCCGATGCGCGCCATGCCGGTGTCTACCTTCAGATGCACATCCACCGTTACACCCAGCCGCACCGCTTCGCGGGAAAGGGCGGACGCATAATCGGGGCTGTACACCGTCTGCGTAATGCCTAAGCGTGCAAGCTCCGACGCGTAGTGTACCGGGGTGTCGCCAAAGATTAAGATGCCCGTCTCCTGCCCAATGCCCTTGCGGCGAAGCACCATCGCCTCGTCGATGTTGGAGACGCCGAGCCATTCGGCACCGTTTTGCACAAGACGCCGCGCCGTCATGATGTCGCCGTGCCCGTAGGCATCCGCCTTTACGACGCCCATCAGTGCGCAGCTTGCCGGAATACGCCGCCGGATCTCGGCTACGTTATGGTCAAGGGCGTTCAGGTTAACCGCCGCCCACGAACGCCGCAGATAGCCGGTTGAGTCCTGCATCCCGCTTGCGCTGATATCACAGATGTTTTGCATCATAAAAAAGCCTCCTGATTCTGTCAAAGACATGGGGTGTGCAGATTACGGTATTTCCTTGAGTAAACAAAAAAGGTGCCCTTAAAGACTATTAGTTCCGTGACAGAAAATATAATACTTTCAAAATGAGAGGAGATTTCACAAATGTCGAATTGTAAAAAGAAACTTCTTATCTCCATTACAACCCAATAATTGCAGATTGTATCATTGCAGTTGTAACCGCGGTTGCGATTTCTTTTACAGAGTCGAGAGCAAATGGAATACCCTTCGTCTTTATAGTTTCTTTTGTTTTGTTCCAAACAGTATCACTTTTTATTTTATCAAGTAGTTCGTGACCGTCCCATGTTAAGCGACCTACACCAAAAAAATAAAGTTCATTATCGGCATATTGCCCTTCATAATCAGATACCAAACCCGCGTCATGTAGAATTGAACAGTGATATCCAATTATTTTCATATTGCAACCTTCAATAATTAACTCATCGCTACCTAACCAAGCATCAACATATTTTTCTTCAATAGTAAAAAGAATTTTTCTAATAAGCTCCATATCTCTTTGCATGATTCCATCTCCTTTTCACGACATGTTTTAAGGTAAAAATATAACAGCCTGCCTATTTGCTTCAGGCTTTCTGCAACAGGATTATTACTTCCATATACCTTAAGCCCACCTATTTATGTACGAGAAGCAGATACGCCCCCGCCGCGTTGACCGCAACCGAAGCAAGCAGGGTAATCACGGCGGCGGGCATGGGTGCCGCGGCAAGCAGAATAAGCCCCGCAACCATAACACAACCGCCAACCAGCAGCAGAAGCTTACCCACCCGCTTGTGTGTGGGGGATTTTGTATTATCTCGGTCTTGCTTCATAGAGCAGCCCGCCTTTCGGTAAACGCGTTGCCTTGCGTATAATATGCTACTCTTAATTATAGCACTCATAGAACTGCATGCAAGAGAGAATAACTGACTATTATGTTTGGGGGACGGGGGCGACGCGTATAAATCAAATTTACTTTAATACTGTCCGAACAAAAACGAGTGAACGGTAGCAAGGGATAAAGCGGTATACCCCGCCGCGTTGCCAAATGAAGAAAGCGACATTGTTCCTGACAAGGATGGTGTCACTTTGGCACTGACGGGCACCAGTTATGTAGCCATGTAACCCCCAAAAACGCGGAAACGGCACTTAAAAGGGGAACAGCACCAATACAGGGCCACTATTTTTTACCATAGCTTTCAAATATGCAGATGACTAATCCGGATAACCCAAGCAAAATAAAGATGGTTAAGGGAAGGGCGAATTGCGAGACTAGAAACCCTATAACAGCACTGACAAGGGTAATTGCCAGAAAGCCGACTGCGCCGGTAAGGAACAGCATCATGCCGAAAACGCTCTTTTCCATAAATAAGCCTCCTTATATTTGGTTGTTACACGATGGTAAGCAACGATATAAACGCTCTATTGCTGCTGCAAAAGGGGGCACCCGTCTACTCCTCAAGCAACAGCCGGAGCATGCGCTCGGGGCAGTCGAGGAACTGCTTGGTGAGCGCGTAATGCGCGGTCTGCTTGTAGGGGGTAAGGGTAAGCCCGTGCTCGGTCAGCTCGTATATCTCCGCGTCGGGGCAGGCGAGCAGGATGGGGGAGTGGGTGGCGATAATCAGCTGCGAGGTTTTGGCAAGGTCACAGATACGCGCAAGCAGTGCAAGCTGGCTAGAAGGCGAGAGTGCAGCCTCCGGCTCGTCAAGCAGGTACAGCCCGTTTTCACCAAAGCGGTTAAGTACAAGGGACAAAAAGCCCTCGCCGTGGGACTGGTCGTGCAGCGAACGCCCGCCGTAGTAGTCTATCAGGGGCATAATCTCGTTGAGGCGGTCGATTTCACTCGCAACGTTGTAAAAGCTTTCAGCGCGCAGAAAAAAGCCGTCCTTCGGGCGGGTGACCCCACGCGTAACGGACAGCGTCTTGTACAGCGGCGAGTGCGTCTCCTTCGACGCAAAGTCGAAGTTGCGGGTGCCGCCCTCGGGGTTAAAGCCACACGCCACGGCAATTGCTTCGAGCAGGGTGCTTTTGCCCGTGCCGTTTTCCCCCACAAAAAAGGTGACGCGCCCTGTAAACGAAAGCCCGCCTTGCAGAGCAAGCTGCCGCACCGCAGGCAGGGTAAACACGTAGCTGTTTTTAAGCTCCTCGTCCGGCTCTTTTAGGCAAACCGAGCGGAGAAACAGATTGCTGTCGGTCATGGGACACCTACTTTATCTATGAGATAAAAGAAGAAAAAATAAAACGAACAGAAAGCAGTGGCAGACGAAAGTGGATTACGACAAAGGTTAAGGCAAAGGATTGGCAAAATTTATATTGCCAGTATAACATAAGTATAGAAACAATACACTATTCATGGATATTGAGGTCGGAAATGGTTCCCGACACACTTCGTTATGAAGTACCTGAGATGCAGGATACACCGCCCTGCCAATATCCAAACGAATGCACCCACGGAAACGTGGGTGCATTGTTGCGTTATATGTTATTTACACATTAAACCGGAACAGCACGACGTCGCCGTCCTGCATCACGTATTCCTTGCCCTCTAGGCGCACCAGACCCTTTTCCTTTGCCGCCGCCATCGAGCCAGAGTTCATCAGGTCGTCGAAGGACACAATCTCGGCACGAATAAAGCCGCGCTCAAAGTCGGTGTGGATCTTTCCCGCCGCCTGGGGTGCCTTGGTGCCGCGGGTAATCGTCCATGCGCGTACCTCCTGCTTGCCGGCGGTCAGGTATGAAATAAGCCCGAGCAGGGCGTAGCATTCGCGGATTAGTCGGTCAAGCCCCGATTCGGTCAGCGTAAGCTCCTTTAAGAACAGCTGCTTCTCGTCCTTTGTCATGTCCGATATCTCCGCCTCAAGCTGGGCGCAGATGGGCAGCACGCCAGCGTTTTCCTCATTCGCGATGCGACGTACCTCGGCGTAATGGGGGTTTTTCTCCAGCCCGCCCGAGAAGTCCTCCTCCGAGAGGTTCGCGGCATAGATAATCGGCTTGTTGGAGAGCAGCGGGATGTCAGCGAGTATCGTCGCCTCGTCGCCCTCGCAGGGGAACGCGCGGGCGGGCTTGCCGTCCGCTTCCATAAACGCGGCAAGCCGCTGTAAAAACTCGACCTCGGCGGCGAATTTCTTATCTGCCTTCGCCTGCTTCGCGCTGCGGTCAATACGGCGGGCTAACATCTCAAGGTCGGCGAACACCAGCTCGAGCGAGATGGTCTCGATGTCCTTGCGCGGACCGATTTCACCGTCTACGTGGATGATGTTGTCGTCCTCAAAGCAGCGGACCACGTGTACAATAGCGTCGCACTCGCGGATGTTGGCAAGGAATTTGTTACCGAGCCCCTCGCCCTTGGACGCACCCTTTACAAGCCCCGCGATATCCACAAACTCGATGGCGGCGGGGGTGTATTTGTCGGGGTCGTACATCGCGGCGAGCGCGTCAAGGCGCTTATCCGGCACGGCGACGATGCCCACGTTGGGCTCTATGGTGCAAAACGGGTAGTTGGCGCTTTCCGCCCCCGCGTTGGTGATGGCGTTAAACAGCGTGCTTTTGCCGACATTCGGCAGTCCGACGATACCTAGCTTCATATTGTTTTGTTATCCTTTCCTGATAAAGGCTATCTTTGTAACTTTGC
>JAEZDF010000150.1 GCA_023429685.1 Bacillota bacterium | reverse complement strand
ACCCTTCTGCGCGTCTTTTCAATCTCCGCCGCCATCAGCTGGCATGCCTTTTCCACCTCGGCAAGGCGCAGCATCGCGGGCAGTACGTCGGCAAGCGACTTCACCGCATCGTCCAGATCCCCCGACGTAAACGCAAAGCCGTAGGAGTAGATGTCGTTTGCGTCCGCGGTGCGGGTCTTGGTCTCGAACACAGGGATATCCACGCTCATCACGTTGCGGCTGCCTGCCCCGATGGTTACCTCCTGCTTGGGGGCAAGAAAGGCGGTGTCCACCATCTCGTCGGGCATCAGCGCACGGGCGAGCACCAGGTTTTTATTCGCGGCAAGGATGCCTGCCTCCACCTCTTCGCGCAGCGTCTTGTTCTCGCGCACAAGGTCTAAAAAGCGGCGCATCAGCTCGTCGCGCTTATCCTTTAGCAGCTTGTGCCCGCGCACGGCGGTAACCAGCTTGCGTTTAAGGCGGGTAAGCTCCATGCGGGTGGGGTTTACATGTGTGGTTGCCAAGAGTAGGACCCCCTTTTTTTGCTAGGGATTGTGGGTGGTTTTATTCTATCCGTTTAATACGGTGGGTTTTGGGAACATCGCTCGGGCCTCTAGGGCCCACGCCTTTTTGTCTTGCCAAAAAGGGTGCAAAAAGCGCTTTTGAGGTTGGGTCGGCTAAGCGTCCTATTTACGGCTCGCTTGCCCGCGCGGCGTTCGGGCTTGTCACCCCAAGGCACGATTCGCTCAAAACAGCGCAAACTCTCCCCGGGGGTCAAACAATTGCGCTGTTTTGTCGCGTGCGCGCGACCGCTCACCAGCCCACGTGGCTTGCCGAATGCCGCGCGTTTGATTTGATTGTTGCGCACATAAGTTTTGGGGTTACGGTTTAAACAACCTTTGCACACAACCTTATAGACATATACACAGCTTACTTTTCCTCGTAGTACTCGTCGAGGAATGCGTCCTTGATGCGCTTTAGCTCGGCGCGGGGTAGGATGCGCAGCAGCTTCCAGCCGATGGCAAGAGTCTCTTCGATGTCGCGGTTGGTCTGGTAGCCCTGCGACACATACTCGCGCTCGAACTCGTCGGCGAACTTCGCATACAGCTTGTCAACCTCGGTCAGCGCCGCTTCGCCCAAGATAACCATCAGCTCCTTTGCCTCCTTGCCTCTCGCGTAGGCGGCAAACAGCTGGTTCATGGTGTTGGCGTGGTCGGCACGGGTCTTACCCTCGCCGATGCCCTTATCCTTTAGTCGCGACAGCGACGGCAGTACGTCAATGGGCGGCGCGACGTTCTTGCGGTACAGCTCGCGGCTTAGAATAATCTGACCCTCGGTGATATAGCCCGTCAGGTCGGGGATGGGGTGGGTCTTGTCGTCCTCGGGCATCGTCAGAATCGGGATCATTGTAATGCTGCCGTTCTTGCCCTTTAGGCGACCCGCGCGCTCGTACAGCGACGCAAGGTCGGTGTACATGTAGCCCGGGTAGCCACGGCGACCGGGAACCTCCTTACGCGCGGCGGAAACCTCACGCAGGGCGTCGGCGTAGTTGGTGATGTCGGTCAAGATAACGAGCACGTGCATGCCCTTTTCAAACGCAAGGTACTCGGCGGCGGTCAATGCCATACGCGGGGTGGCGATGCGCTCTACGGCGGGGTCGTTTGCTAGGTTAATAAACAACACCGCGCGGTCAAGTGCACCCGTCTCGCGGAAGCTTTCGATAAAGAAGTTGGATTCCTCAAACGTAATACCCATCGCGGCAAATACCACCGCAAACGGTTCGCTGGTGCCGCGCACCTTTGCCTGACGCGCAATCTGCGCGGCAAGGTTTGCGTGGGGCAGACCAGATGCCGAGAAGATCGGCAGCTTCTGTCCGCGCACCAGTGTGTTCAGTCCGTCGATGGCGGAAACACCCGTCTGAATAAACTCCTGCGGGTAGTTGCGGGCGGCGGGGTTCATGGGCAGACCGTTGATGTCCCTACGCTGCTCGGGCAGGATGTCCGGCCCGCCGTCTATGGGGCGTCCCAGTCCGTCAAACACGCGGCTCAGCATATCCTCGGATACTCCAAGCTCCATGCTGCGTCCCAAAAAGCGCACCTTGCTGTTAGAAAGGTTAATGCCGGTGGAGGACTCAAACAGCTGCACCAGCGCGTTTTGTCCGTCTATCTCCAGTACCTTGCAGCGGCGTTTTTCTCCGCTTGCAAGCTCAATCTCACCAAGGTCGTTGTAGTTGACGTCCTCGACGCCACGAACCAGCATAAGAGGACCTGCAACCTCTTCTATCGTGCGATATTCCTTCGGCATCAGAATTCCTCCTTCTGCTTGGCAAGCTCATCAATCTGGGTGTGCATCTCGGCGAGGATGCTGTCGTACTCCGCCTGCAAGTTGTCCTGCAGGGTGTACTTAAAGCGTCCCACGCGCTCGTGCACGGGCAGACTTACCAGCTTATCGATCGAGATGCCGTTTGCAAGCGCCTGCGCGCTGATGTTGTACATCTCTAAAATCAGCTTCATCATCAACCGCTGCTTTTCCAGCGGGCTGTAGGTGTCCACCTCGTGGAACGCGTCCTGATGCAAAAAGTCCTCGCGAATCGACCGTGCGGATTCGAGCTTTAAGCGGTCGGGCGGGCTTAGTGCGTCCATACCAACCAGCTTTACGATCTCCTCCAGCTCCGACTCCTCCTGCAGCAGGCGCATCATCGCCGCGCGCAGTGCGGTCCAGTCGGTGCTTACGGTGTCGTTAAACCAGTTTGCCATCGAGTCCACATACAGCGAGTAGCTGGTTAACCAGTTGATGGCGGGAAAGTGTCTGCGGTAGGCAAGCGAAGAGTCAAGCCCCCAGAACACCTTAACAATACGCAGCGTCGCCTGCGAAACCGGCTCCGAGATATCGCCGCCGGGGGGGCTTACCGCGCCGATAACCGACAGTGCGCCCTCGCGCTCCTGCGACCCTAGGGTGTTTACGCGTCCCGCGCGCTCGTAGAACTGCGCAAGGCGGCTGCCCAGGTATGCAGGGTAGCCTTCCTCACCGGGCATCTCCTCAAGACGACCCGACATCTCGCGCAACGCCTCCGCCCAGCGGGAGGTCGAGTCCGCCATTAAAGCCACCGAGTAGCCCATGTCGCGGAAGTATTCCGCTATCGTAATGCCGGTGTAGATGGACGCCTCGCGCGCCGCAACCGGCATGTCGGAGGTGTTTGCAATCAGCACCGTGCGCTTCATCAGCGAATGACCCGTTTTGGGGTCCTTTAGCTCGGGGAACTCGTTGAGTACGTCGGTCATCTCGTTGCCGCGCTCGCCGCAGCCGATGTACACCACGATGTCCGCCTCCGCCCATTTGGCAAGCTGGTGCTGAACCACCGTCTTACCACTGCCAAACGGTCCGGGAATGGACGCAACGCCGCCCTTTGCAATGGGGAACAGCGTGTCGATTACACGCTGACCCGTAACCAGCGGCATATCAGGCGACAGCTTCTTTTTATACGGTCTGCCCTGACGCACAGGCCATTTTTGCAGCATGGGCAGCGCATGGCGGGTGCCCTTGTTGTCTTCTATTACCGCAATGGTTTCGGTAATGGTAAAGTCGCCCTGCTCGATCGAGACAATCTGCCCCGAAACGCCGTAGGGAACCAAAATACGGTGCTCGATGATCTCGGTCTCCTGCACGGTGCCTAAGATATCGCCCGCCACAACCTCGTCGCCCGCCTTTTTCACGGGGACAAAGCTCCATTTCTTTTCCCGGGAAATGGCGGGGATCTCCACGCCGCGCGTTAAGTTTGTGCCCGTCAGACGCATAATGTCGTCAAGCGGACGCTGAATTCCGTCAAAGATGCTACCCATCAGTCCGGGTGCAAGCTCCACGCTCAGGGGAGCGCCCGTCGATTCCACCGGCTCGCCCGGTCCCAGACCGGAGGTTTCCTCGTAAACCTGAATGGACGCGCGGTCGCCGTGTATCTCGATTATCTCGCCGATTAAGCGCTGCTGTGAAACGCGCACCACGTCGAACATGTTCGCGTCGCGCATGCCCTGTGCGATAACGAGCGGTCCGGCAACCTTTTTGATTGTACCTGTGCTCATTGTATCAAACCCTTTCCGGCCGCGCGCTGTGCGCGAAACCATGGAATAGTGATAGCTTCTGCCCTCGGACAGAAAACCTTATTGATGATAAAACTATAAAAACCGGCTTACTGCTCCGGCCCAAAGATGATGTCGGAGCCGACTGCCTGTTCCACACACTTACGCACGCTTCTAAGCCCCGCGCCGGTATTGCCCGACACCCCGGGGATTAGGATAACAGCGGGCAACACGTTCTTTGCGCACCGCTCAAGCTCCTGCTCGAGCGTCTCGGCAAGCGATTCGGTCACATACAGTACCGCGTAGCTGTCCTCCGATAGTCTGCGAAAGGTCTTTACCGCCTCGGTGGGGTCGTCCACCGCATAGATGTCAAGCCCAAGGGCGGAAAAGCCGTAGATGCTGTCCCGGTCGCCCAGTACGCCAATCCTATACATACATCTCCCTCAGCCTTTCCCTTACGGACTGCTCCGAAAGTTGGTTTTGCTTCGCGGTCAAAACTAGCCGCACCATAGCAAGCTCATTCTCCCGCGCAAGCAGGTAAGCCGCAAGCGGCTCAACGGTAAACGAATGGTATTTCTGCGGGCGGATTAGCTCCATCACCTTATTGTCGGCATACCGCTCATACTGTGCAAACGAGCCGCGCAGTGCCTGGGCTGCGCCCGCAAACGCGGTGGTCTCTAAATACTTCAGCATCGGCTCAAAGCCGTCTGCCACAGCCACGGCAAGGCTATCGGTATCAAGACCCTCGCAGGGGCACATTGCTTTATTTATAAATTCAAGGCGTTTGCCCGTCTTTTGGCAGCGCGCCGCAATCTTGATGTTCGCAAGCGCCGCGGTAAGCTGCGCATAGCTGCGTATCAGACCAAAAGCCGACGCATTGCCCGCCTCTAACACCGCCTGCAGTGCCGCGCGGTCTACTATCACATCGCACAGCTGCCCGTCGCCGGTGTGGGAAAGTGCAAGGTATGCCTCCTCGGCGGCTGCGCGCATGCCCTCGGGCAATGCCGCGTAGTCGCGCTCACGCACCGCGTCATAGATGAGCTCGGGTGCAACCGTGCCGTTGTGGCTATAAACCCCAGCAAGGGTTTGGTCGGTATACACCAGCTTGATGGCCGCCTTGAGGTTGTGGTAGTCGTTTGCCAGCAAAAACACGTCAAACACCGACATATCTTCAACCAGCTCGCGCAGCAGCGCCCATGTTTTTTCCCGCTCAGTCAAAAGCAGGCTGCTCACGCTTTGGTTTGCATCACCCGTGCCCCAGCCCTTTTCGGCCAGCAGGCGCACGCAGTCTGCCGCAGTTTTTGCCGCCATCAGGGTGTCGAGCGTCTGTGCGCTGAGGAGGGTAAGCTCCTTTGCACGGATGCGCGCGACCGCATAGGCGTAACCGTTATCGGACATACTTTATGACCATGCCTTTCCGGCTTTTTTCAAGCACCACGCAGCCCTCGGCATATGACAAACGCCAGATGCCGGGTTGCACTCCGGCTATCAAAAGCCTGGTATCAAAAAATGCCTGTTAAGCAAATAGAATAGCCGAGACCTTATCCTGCAGTGTCTCCTGCGCGGCGTAGAACAACGCCTCAAACGAGCAGTTGATCTCGATGTCGCCGCCAGCGCCTTCATCGCGGTAAACCAGAATAAAGCCGCCGTCGATGTCCCTTGCATCCTTATCCAAAGCAAGTGCACCGCCCTTGGCGGTGGCAAGCACCCCCAGCTTTAGGGCGTACCCCGTCGGCAGGCGGTCAAGGTCGGTCTGCGAAAAGCAGATTTTGCCCTGCTGTGCCAACACATTCGCGTCAACCAGCCGCTCAATTAGGCTAAAGTAATCCGCATCGGGCAGGCTAAGCAAAGCGCGCCTTGCGTCTACAATCACACCGCCAATCAGCTGCTGCTTTTTGGCAAGCAACGCCTGGCGCTTTGCAAGCAACGCGGCGGACTGTGCGTTTTTTTGGATGTCGTCAGCCTGCGCGTGTGCGCTTTCTAGCGTCTTGTCCGCTTGAGAACGAGCCTGCGCCACGGCGGCGTCTACCGTCGCCTTCGCGTCGGCGTTTGCCTTTTGCAGCAGCTCCGCCGCCTCGGCGTTTGCCTCGTCCTCAATCCGTTTTACTATCTTATCCAGTCCTGTCATTGACAAGCTCTCCTAACTTTTTTAAAGGGGAGAATACAGGTTGCTATGCAAAACCGGTCACCAGATCGGCTCTGCTACCCCTTGTATTATATACGCAACAAACTGCAAAATGGATTGTTATTTGCACCGCAGGTGCTTGCGCGTTTGTTGTAGTCTTTCGTCAATAAACACGCCGCAAGGGCGTGCGGCAGGTGGTGCCTGCCTCCTGAAAACAACGCTTGCTTTCAAGCTTATTGCCTATACCTGAAGTCCGCCGATGCCCGAAACCGCCAGCAGAGAGATAAGCAGCGCAAGAATCGCATAGGTCTCAACCATCGCGGCAAAGATCATCGCCTTACCCATCTGGTCGGGGCGCTTGGCTACCAGCCCGATGCCCGAAACCGAAACGCGTGCCTGACGAATTGCCGACCAATAACCAACTATGGCCATTGGCATACAGGCAAGGAAGTATAATAGGCCTTTGGTAAAACTGATGTCCGCCGAACCGCCGAGAACACCAATCTGCGAAAGGGTTATAAACGCAATCAATAGTCCATAAATGCCCTGTGTACCAGGCAGAAGCTGTAGAATGAGTACCTTACCAAACTTAGAGGGATCCTCGGTCACAACGCCCGAAGCAGCCTCACCAGCCATACCAACGCCAACAGCGGAGCCCGCGCCCGCGAGAAGAGAAGCCAAAGCAGCGCCAAGCAGTGCAAATACAATACCCAGTTTATCCATTTTTAATATCCTCCTTGAATTTAAAGAACTTTGTATTCACGGCAAAGGGCTTAAACTTTTCCCCGCCGCCGTCATAGAATTTGCCGAAGAATTCGACAAACTGCAATCGGTTGGTGTGCACATACGCACCCAGTAGCTCTATGCCGAAGTTAATGGCCTGCCCCGCGATAAACACAATCACAAACAAGATAACACCCGCGGGACCCTTGCCGCCCATCGCGCCCATCTGGTTGACCACTGAGGCGATAACACCGGTGGCAAGCCCTAGGGCAAGCAGGCGGGAATAGGAAAGAATGTCCGAAAGGTAGCCCGTAACGTTGTACAGCGCGTATGCGCCCTTTAAGATGCGCTTCACCGGACTTTTGGACTCGCGCCCTCCAGTTAGGATGATCCCCACGGCACCAATGCCCGCGACGACCGCCGCCACCGTACCCACCGAAGCGGGCAGGGTAAAGCTAAGCTGCGCAATCTCGGCAAACATGCTGGTGGAAAGCAGCAGCATAATCGCGCCGCCCACAATCATGTACCAAAACACCACGTCATACAGTGCGTCCTTGTACTGCCGTGCCTTAACAAGCACATACAGCTTAACGCCCAAGCCCGTAAACAGGTGCACAACACCCACGGCAAGCGAGAACATCAACATGCGCATGGGCTCGAGTATCGGCGAAAACCACAAGGGTGGGATGCCCACCTCACGCCCCAAAAAGGTACGCGAAAAGACGTTTACCACATCGCCGAAGTAGCTCGAGAACACCGCGCCCCATATGGTGGTCGAGATGCCGCAGTACAAAAACATCAGAATCATGTTTTTGGTAGGCTTCTCCATGTTTTTAAACTTTAACAGCGCAAGACCGCAGCCGATTACAAGCATTAGCCCGTAGCCCGCGTCCGAGAACATTAGTCCAAACAAAAAGTAGTAGAATATCGACATGATGCCGGTGGGGTCAATCTCCCCGCGACCCGGCAGGCTAAACGATTCCAAAACCCCTTCCACCGGTGCGGTAAATGCGTTGTTTTTAAGCAGCACCGGCACGTTTTTGTCGCTTTCCTCGGGGTCGGAGAAGGAAAGGTCGACCTCATAGCGCTCGGTCAGCGTCTGCTTTAGCAGCTCTGCCGCCGTCTCGGGCACATAACCGCTCAGCACAAACGCGTGCTTTGAGTGAGCAAGGCTGTCCACCGCCGCATACCGCTCACTGCGCATGGTGTAAAAGTCGGTCATAAAATACAAAGCGCGGCGCACGCCGGCATAGGAGGCAATCTCCTGCTCGGCAAACGCAATGTCGTTTTGCATATCGGCAAGCCGTTGCTCAACACGCCGCTTCTCCTCCTGCGGCGTTTCGTGCGGCGGGGAAGCGGGGCGCGCAAAGCCCTCGGCGCGCAGTGCGTCTTCGAGCACCGCGGCGTCGGCTCTGGGGCACGAAGCTAAGATGCAGGTTTGCTCCTTGCTTTTGCTTACAATCTCAATGTGTATGGCATCAAGCTCGGGTGCACGCAGCGCAAGGCGCTCGTGAATGCCCTCGAGCGTATGCTCTCCCGCGGCGGCGCCGGTAAACACATAAAAGGTTTTGCCCCCCTGATAGCGCAACGAAACGGACAACGAAAGCCATGGCGTAAGCGCTTCCATCTGTCCGTCAAGCTTTAGGGTTTCCGCTCGTTTCTCGGCAATCTCTTTGGATAGCGCGGTCAGCCGGTAGGCAACCCGCAAAATTTCGTGGTTTTCATCGGCGAAGGTGTCGTACTCTTTTACCGAAAGGCGCTCTCTGCCGTTTAACGCGGCAAGCATCCCCTTCTTTTCGGGAACGTAGCGAGCAAGCACCTCCAGTGCTTCTTCGCACAGCGAAACGTTCTTATCAAACGTGGCACGCTGTTGAGAGGTATCGGTTTTAGTAAACAAGCTGTCACTAACGGGTATGTCGCTTACCTGAACGACGCCCGTCCGCTGCACAACCTTAAGAATCTCGCTTCGGTCCTGTTGCAGCGCACATATGTTGACGCGGCGCATCGGTATCACCGCCATAGGCTCAGACCTCCTTTACATCGTTTGGTCAAGGCGTGTTACACAAGCTCGGATATGATAAACCTAACAGCCTTGTCCTTATTTGCGGCGGCGGTCTGCTCGAGTGCTGCTATCTCGTTCTGTGCGTCGGCGACAGCCTTTTTCATCATCTCGTCACCCTTTGCACGCGCCTCGCTCACCAGTCGCTCGGTCTGGGTCTTTGCCTCTAGCAAAATGCGCTCACTCTCTGCCTGCGCATTCTCTTTTGCCGCAGACCTGATGCGCTCGCACTCGGCGACGGTGTTTTGGTGAATCTCCTGAGCATGCAGCTCCGCGTCACGCAGAACGGTTATTGTATCCGGCACCATGTTTGAATATCACCACCATAATATAAAAGTACGCATTCCGGCTTACAGCTAAAAGGCGGTAGGCACGGGCGTAATTGCGTGTGAAAAAGCAATCATCGTTATTTTACTACAACGCGCCGACTTAATCAATTAAAAAAACGTAATTTCTTCTAATAATTTTGTATTCTGATTGTGAAAAATGCAACAAACTGTCCAAAACTCGCCCCATGTCCTGTGCGCAACATATACGGGCATCGGTTGTCCGTACTATTTTGTGAAAAAACCGGGCAATTACCCTCTTTTAAGCTTGATGTCTGGTTCTGCGCAGCGTCCCTGTTTTGGTAAATTTCACCGTCTTGCAAAAAGGTAGGGGTACACCCGAGCGAGTCGGATGCACCCCGTTGTGCCGTTTTCTATTTTGTGTTATTTTTTCGTGCCAAAGAAGAACAAAGCGATGGTTCCTGGTCCCGAATGGGTTCCCACAACCGGTCCAATCATGGTCAGCGTCACGTCGGCAATGGTGGGGAAGCTTTGCTTTACCAAAGACGCGGTGTACTCGGCATCCTCAAGTGAGTCGCCGTGCCCAATAAAGATGTGCTGTCCATCCGGCTCGGTGCAGGTTGCCTTCATATGCTCCACCAGTGCCTCAAGCGACTTGCGTCTGCCGCGCACCTTTTCCATCGGAATCAAGCGTCCTTCGTTGTCTACATGCAGGACCGGCTTTACGCCCAGCGCCGTACCCAGCAATGCGCTGACCGCACTGACGCGCCCGCCGCGTTTTAGGTGGTTTAGGTCGTCTACGGTAAACCAGTGGCACAGGTGGTCGCGGTTATTCAGCACCCAGTCGCGCAAAGTCTCGATGTCCATACCCTCTGCCTTCTTCTTTGCCGCAGTGTATACCATCAGTCCTTCGCCCGCGCTTGCGGCGCGTGTGTCTACGACGTATATCTTTCTATCGGGGTACTGTTCGGCAATATCCTTTGCCGCAAGCTCGGCTGCGCTGTAGGTGCCGCTTAGCGCGGAAGAGAAGCTAATGGCCAGAATATCCTTACCGCTTTTTAGCACCGGCTCCCAATACTCCATGTAGGTGTGATAGGTCACCTGTGAGGTCTTGGACATATTGCCGGCACGCAGCTGCTCGTAAAACTCATGGAAGCCGTAGTTGCGCCCGTCGGGAAAGTGCATATAGGGCTTGCCCCCCAGCTCAAACTCCATGGGTACTACCATGACTCCCAGCTCCTCTACCAGAGCCGCGGGCAGGTCGCAGGTGGGATCGGTGAAAATTTGGTATTCTCTCATCGCTTTCTCTCCTGTTCTTTCATCATACTCATCGGCAGTCGTTGCCTTGCTGGTCTGTTCTGTGGGCTAACCCATAAACAAAGCGGCTAAACAGTGTATTTATTTGTAATTATATACTGAAACAATCGGATTTGCAAGCACAGCGGCGGTAGACGAAAAACGGAGCGGCTATCATGCGCCGCTCCGTTTGGTATTATATTAAATAGTAGACAATATCCCTATTGCACTGCGCCGTAATCCTTACTGCGCCGCAATCTTCTTTAGATTGGTCGCCTTGGCGCGCAGGTCGCGGTTTAAGATGCGCTTGCGGATGCGCAGGCTTTTGGGGGTAACCTCTAAAAGCTCATCCTCAGCGATGAACTCGAGCGCCTCCTCTAGGCTCTGGTTACGCGGGGGGGTTAAGCGCAACGCCTCGTCACTGCCCGATGCACGCATATTGGTGACGTGCTTTCTCTTGCACACGTTTACCACCACGTCCTCCGCCTTGGGGGACTGACCTACAATCATGCCCTCGTATACGGGAACGCCCGCGCCCAAAAACAGTGCGCCACGCTCCTGGGCGTTGTACAGCCCGTAGGTAACGGTCTCGCCCGTCTCAAACGCAATCAGCGAGCCAGACAAACGGCGGGGAATGTCGCCCTTATACGGCGCGTAGCAATCAAACACCGTGTTCAAAATGCCCTCGCCGCGCGTGTCGGTTAAAAACTCGCTGCGGTAGCCAAACAATCCTCTTGACGGCACGTTAAACTCCACGCGCATGCGGCTGCCAACGGGGTGCATGCTTAGTAGCTCGCCCTTGCGCCTGCCCATCTTCTCCATGACCGAGCCGAGCGATTCCTCCGGCACGTCGATGATAAGACGCTCCATCGGCTCAAGCAGCGTGTCGCCTTCCTGACGGTACAGCACCTGCGGCATGCTCACCTGAAACTCGAAGCCCTCGCGGCGCATCGTTTCAATCAGGATGGATAGATGCATCTCACCGCGTCCCGCCACGCGAAAGCTGTCGGCGGAATCGGTCTCGGTAACATGCAGCGACACATCCTTGAGTAGCTCGCGGAACAGGCGGTCGCGCAGCTGACGGCTGGTTACAAACTTGCCCTCGCGCCCCGCAAACGGGCTGTCGTTGACCGAGAAGGTCATCTCCACCGTCGGCTCGCTAATCTTTACAAAGGGCAATGCCTCTACGGCGGAGGGGTCACACACCGTGTTGCCAATTGATATCTCCTCGATGCCCGAGAAGCACACGATGTCGCCCACGCTCGCCTGTTCTGCGGGGACGCGTGTAAGCCCTTCGATCTGGTACAGGGCAACCACCTTGGCGCGGTAGGGCTTCTCGCGCTGATGCCAGTCGGCTACGGTGACCTCCATGTTGGGGCGGATGCGCCCGCGCTCCACGCGCCCGATGGCAATACGCCCTACGTAGTCGTTGTAATCGATGGACGATACCAGCAGCTGCAGCGGCTCATCCGGCTCGCCCTCTGGCGCGGGAACGTAGTCGATAATCTTGTCAAACAGCGGTGCAAGATCCTCAGCGGCGCTGCCTGGGTCTAGCGTCGCTGTGCCTTCGCGCCCCGAGCAGTACACCACGGGGCTTTCAAGCTGTTCTTCGGTTGCGTCAAGGTCGAGCAAAAGCTCCAGCACCTCGTCGGCTATCTCATGCAGGCGCGCGTCGGGGCGGTCGGTCTTGTTTACCACCACAATCACCTTGTGCCCGAGTGCAAGCGCCCGCTCTAAAACAAAGCGAGTCTGGGGCATCGGCCCCTCAAAGGCGTCTACGAGCAGCAGTACACCGCTCACCATCTTTAATATGCGTTCCACCTCGCCGCCGAAATCGGCATGCCCGGGGGTATCGACAATGTTGATCTTGGTTCCCTTCCAATACATCGAGGTGTTCTTGGCAAGGATGGTGATGCCGCGCTCGCGCTCGAGGTCGTTTGAATCCATCACGCGGTCGTTTACCACCTGGTTTTCGCGGAACGCGCCGCCCTGCTTGAGCATCTCGTCCACCAGTGTCGTCTTGCCGTGGTCAACGTGTGCGATGATTGCGATGTTGCGTAAATCTTCTCTTAACAAACGTGTTTACTCCTTTATACCCTTAGCGCTTATTTAAAGTCATAACCAACTTTTTCGTGGCAACCGACTTTCCGCGCGCCCATGCAAAAATTCATACTGTACAATTATAGCGCGCCTTGTGTCCGAATTCCACAATGTGTTTTACTAAACTATCACGCCGCCGCCCTGTAGTTTTTGCTGTTTTTTACAAAAAGCGTACTTGACTACCGAAAAGGCGCACGGCAAATAAATGAAACCATTCACAAGAAACAGAGCGATAACGCGTAATTAGGCGAGAAAACGAGAGAAAACCATATAATAAATTAAATCTACAGCCAAAAGCTATTGACACCGCATTTTCGACGGGATATAATAGGGTCTGCCGGTCTTGATGCAGCCGTTTTGCGCCTGTATGCGGCAAACATTGCCCGTTATATTATTTTCACATATACACAAACCGATACGGAGGGAAAAACATGTCTACCTTTATGCCAAAAGCAAGCGACATTAAGCGCACTTGGTATATTCTTGATGCGGCAGGTAAGCCGCTTGGACGTACGGCAGAGCGTGCCGCATACATCCTGCGCGGTAAGCACAAGCCCATCTTCACCCCGAACATTGATTGCGGCGACAGCGTAATCATCCTCAACGCCGAAAAGGCGGTTCTCACCGGCAACAAGGCCACTCAGAAGTTCTACCGCCATCACAGCGGCTGGGTGGGCGGTCTCAAAGAGACCTCCTACAAGGACATGATGAAGTACAAGCCCGAATTTGCGATGACACTTGCCGTAAAAGGCATGCTTCCCGGCAACACGCTGGGGGCGAACTGCTTAAGACGTCTGCGCGTATACCGCGGCGCCGAGCACACCCAGCAGGCACAGCAGCCCGTCGCATGGACGCAAGAATAATTCGGAGGGAGGCAATTAGTTATGTATGAATCCAAACCTTATCTTTACGGTACCGGCAGAAGAAAGCACTCGGTTGCCCGCGTAAGACTGTACAAGGGCACCGGTAACATTACCATAAACGGCAGAACCAT
>JAEZDF010000135.1 GCA_023429685.1 Bacillota bacterium | reverse complement strand
CGCGCATAAATGCGATACCGACATCGGTCAGTGCCATCCCAACCACACCTTTCCCGTTTGGCGTCCGGGTAAAGCCCCGGTGCCTCCCCTGTATTATACTATAGTTTTCTTAAAAATAAAACAAGCGACGCTCCGTGTGGGGGACACGGAGCGTCGCTGTTTGAAAGTGAAAGTTTTTGGAGGAGAAAATCATTTAGTAAGACGGCTTTGGCGTAGTGCGATAAGGGGTAAGGGCAGCGGTTTCTTTTTTGGGGTTACTTTGATTTATGAAAGTAAAATGAAAGGAGTGTGTGGGGTGGGGGTTTATGAAAGTTAATGGTACAGGGGGTTATGGTGTGTGGCTGTTTTGCCAAAACCGACTATCGAAGGGCCGCACTATGTAGGTACTTAGGCGATACCATGGCGGCAGAAGCTGGCTTTGTTTGCTGCTTAACTAAGCATTTCAAGGATGGCGCGTTTGCTTTTTGCCCCGACTGCGGAGGACTTAACCTTGCCGCCATTCATCACGATGATGGTGGGGATACTCATAATCTGAAAATGCTCGGCAAGCTCGGGTTGCTCGTCAATGTTAATTTTTCCAACTTTTATCGTTCCCGAGGTTTCTTCGCCTATCTCATCCACAATCGGGGCTACCCTGCGGCAGGGACCGCACCACGGTGCCCAGAAATCGATGAGTACCGGCTTGTCGGATTGCAAAACCTCTCTTTTAAAATTTTCCTTTGTTACGTTGATTGACATATTCATCTCCCTTTCCGTTTGAGATGTTGTGGTGTTCTCTATCTGATACCATTATAGCAGTTGGCAAATTTTTCTCCGTGACAACATCACAAACGGTTTGGGGAGTATAAAAAACGGCTTATTTGTGCGGTTTGTATTATAGTTACCTGCCCAAAATACGAGCCAAATCCTCCTCGGGGGTGGTGATGGGGGTCAGCCCGTAGTTTTCCACTAGTACGTTAAGCACATTGGGGGACACAAATGCGGGCAGCGACGGTCCGATCAGGATGTTCTTAATGCCGAGAGCGAGCAGGGTAAGCAGCACGCATACCGCCTTTTGCTCGTACCACGAAAGCACCAGTGTCAGCGGAAGCTCGTTTACGCCGCAGTCAAACGCCTTCGTGAGCGCAAGCGCAACCTCAATGGCGCTGTACGCGTCGTTGCACTGCCCCATATCCATAATACGGGGCAATCCGCCAATGGTGCCGAGATCGAGGTCGTTAAAGCGATACTTGCCGCAGGCAAGGGTGAGGATAATCGAATCGGACGGTGCCTGCTTGACAAAATCGGTGTAGTAGTTGCGACCGGGACGTGCGCCGTCGCAGCCGCCCACCAAAAAGAAGTGGCTGATTGTGCCCGACTTAACCGCGTCGATGACGGTGTCTGCCGCCGCCAGCACCGAGCCCCTTGCAAAGCCGGTGGTCAGCATGCTGCCGCCGTTAATGCCGGTCATCACCGTATCCTCGGCGTAGCCGCCAAGCTCCAGCGACTTGTTGATGACGGGGGTAAAGTCCTTTTCCTCCCCGATGTGAACCATGTCGGGGTATGCCACCACTGCGGTGGTAAAGATACGGTCGCGGTAGCTGTCGCGCACCGGCATGATGCAGTTGGTGGTAAACAGCACGGGACCCGGGATGTTTGCAAACTCCTTTTGCTGGTTCTGCCAAGCTGTGCCGAAGTTGCCCTTAAGCTGCGGGTACTTCTTTAGCTCCGGGTACGCATGGGCGGGCAACATCTCGCCGTGGGTGTAGATGTTAATTCCCTTGCCCTCGGTCTGCTTTAGCAGCAGGTACAGGTCGTGTAGGTCGTGACCCGAAATAACGATAAACGGTCCCTTTTCAATGGTCATGGGAACCTTTGTGGGGACGGGGGTGCCGTAGGTTTCGGTGTTTGCCTTATCAAGCAGCGCCATGCAGGTCAGGTTTACAAGCCCGGTCTGGGTGACCAGGGCAAGCAGCTCGTCCTGCGCGGTGTCGCTGCCGATCGCCGCCAAGGACTTATAGAAGAAGGTGTTGACCTCGTCGTCGGTGTATCCTAGCTCTGCGGCGTGATACGCATACGCAGCCATGCCGCGGATGCCGAATAAAATCAGGCTTTTTAGCGAGCGGATGTCCTCGTTGTCGCCCCACAGCTCGTTTAGCGGGTACTCGTTGGAGGTAGCGTCTAGCGTTTTTAGCACCTCACGGGTCTTTGTTATCATGCGCTGCAGCGCGCCGTCGTCAAAGTTTACGTTGGTAACTGCGGTAAACAGTCCATCCATAAGAAGCCTGTCGGTATCGTGGGTACGCTTATCCTTTGCCGCCTTCGCAATGGCAATCAGTACGCCGGTCAGCTCATCCTGCAGGTTAGAGGTGGAACTCTCCTTGCCGCATACCCCCTTAACGGTGCAGGCCTTACCGCCCGCTGTCTGCTCGCACTGAAAACAAAACATCTCACTGCTCATTATAGTTTCTCCCTTATCTATTTTTATTTTTAACTATTTGATAACTACGGAGACACAGGAACTCTTTAGTCCTCAAGTATGCTGCCATCCGTCGCAATGGTGACGATGCGCCAGGGGATAAACTTGCCGCTGTTTTGAAGTGCCTGCTGAGCCGCATACGAAAGACCGCCGCAGCACGGAACTTCCATGCGAACGATTGTTACGCTTTTGATGTTGTTGCGCGCAATCATCTCGGTCAGCTTTTCGGCGTAGTCGCCCTCGTCGAGCTTCGGGCAGCCGATGATGGTGACCTTGCCGCGCATAAAGTTATTGTGAAACGCGCTGTGTGCGTATGCCGCGCAGTCGGCGGCAATCAGCAGGTGTGCGCCGTCAAGGTACGGGGCGTTAACGGGAACCAGCTTAATCTGCACCGGCCACTGCATCAGCTGCGATGGGGTCTCGGCGGCTGTTTGTGCGGCGATGGGTTCTGCCACCTGCGGTGCGCGGGCGATAGCGGCCGCGCGAGAGCCGGGGCAGCCGCCCATGGGGGGGTGTGTGGGGGGAGCCGCCAGAGTGGGGGGTGTTACAAACGCGGGAGCCTCGCGCTCCTCAAAACTGATAGCGCTGGTGGGGCAGACGGGCAGACAGTTGCCAAGACCGTCGCAGTAATCCTCGCGCATCAGCTTTGCCTTGCCGTCCACCATGGCGATGGCGCCCTCGTGGCATGCCTGAACGCACAGACCGCAGCCGTTGCAAAGTGCCTCATCAATCTTTATCATCTGTCTAACCATATCGTTATTCCTAGCCTTTCAGTACATTTGGTTTTGTATCGTGCCATTGATGCTTGTTTTTACAGTCTTACTGTACTATAATGGGGACGGTTAGTCTGTTGCATATGCAACAATCATAAAAATATACCGAAAAAGTATAAAAAGAAGGTGGAGTGGGTGGTATGACGCAATATCTCGACGTGCTAAGCCAAAGCCCGCTGTTTCTTGGTATGGACAGGCAGGGTATTGGGGAGGTGCTCACCTGCCTGCGTGCCCGGTTTAAGACCTATACAAAGGGCGAGATTCTGCTGTTGGCGGGCGACAGTGTTCCCGAGCTTGGCATTGTGCTTTCGGGTGAGGTATTAATAGAGCGCGAGGATGCAAACGGTGTGCGAACCATCATCGCAAAGATAGAGTCGGGCGAGCTGTTCGCCGAGGCGTTCGCGTGTGCGGGGACACTGCATAGCCCGGTGACGGTCACAGCGGGAGCCCAAAGCGAGGTGCTGTGGCTGCCCGCTACGGGAATCGTTTCGGTGTGCCCGCGCGGCTGTGCGCACCACACAAGGCTGGTTGAGAACATGATGCACCTGCTTGCGCGAAAAAACCTGCTGATGCACGAGCGGCTGGAGCTTTTGTCTAAAAAAACGATTCGCGAGCGCATTACAACCTATCTCGGGATGCAGTCGCGCAGGCAGGGGTCGGCGCGGTTTGTTATCCCGTTCTCACGCACCGAGCTTGCAGACTACCTGTGCGTGGACAGAAGCGCGCTGTCGCGGGAGCTGGGCGCGATGCGCGACGAGGGGCTCGTTCGTTTTCATCTAAGCGAGTTTGAGATGCTGTAATTGCTGCAGACATGTTAGTTTTTATTTACTAAACGATACGGTTAAGGGGATAATGAAATTGATGTTTACACGAAAAGACCTCACTAGGCTGATTGTGCCGCTGATTATCGAGCAGGTGTTCGCGGCGACCATCGGCATTGCTGACACCTTGATGGTGGCACAGGTCAGTGAGGCTGCGGTATCGGGTGTGGCACTTGTAGATGCCGTCAACCTGCTTCTTATCAATATCTTCACGGCGCTTGCCACCGGCGGCGCCATCATCACCGCACAGTACCTGGGCAGAGAGGATGCAGACGGCGCAAACCGTTCGGCAAAGCAGCTTTTTTTGGTCACGCTTCTGTTTTCGGTACTTATCATGGCGGTGGGGCTTGTTGCAAACCGGCAGATTCTGTCGCTTCTGTATGGCAAAATCGAGGCGGACGTTATGGGCGGCGCGCAGGTCTATTTTTATCTATCGGCTCTGTCTTATCCGTTTATCGCGGTGTTCAACGCCTGCGCGGCGTTGTTTCGTTCCATGAACAATTCGCGGGTGTCGATGTTTGCGTCGGTACTCATGAATGTAATCAATGTTGGCGGCAACGCGCTGTTGATTTACGGCTTTCACATGGGGGTTGCGGGCGCGGCACTTGCCTCACTTGTTTCGAGAATGGCGGGGGCAATCCTGTTGTTTGTGTTGTTGAGCAAGCCCCGTTATGTCATACATTTCAAAAACCTGCTGCCCCTGCGGCTGGAGTTTGACACGATTAAGAAGATACTGAAAATCGGTGTGCCAAACGGGCTGGAAAACGGCATGTTTCACATCGGTAAGATCATGGTGCAGGGCATTGTCACCGCGTTTGGCACCACCGCCATTGCCGCAAACGCCGTAGCGGCAAACTTTGCGTCGATCTCTATGCTTGTTGGCTCGTCCATCAGCATGGCGGTCATTACCGTTGTGGGGCGGTGCGTCGGAGCACAGGATTACAAACAGGCATCGTACTACATAAAACGATTAACCGCCGTGTCTCAGGTGCTGGTGATGGCTGTGTATGCGGTGCTGCTGCTTACAATGGACCCGATTTTAAAGCTGTATGACCTAAGTGCCCAGGGCACCGCCCTTTCGCGGCAGATGGTGGTCTGCGTTGCCGTTCTGGGTGTGCTGTTTTGGTCGGTGGCGTTTGTGTTGCCGAGCGGGCTGCGCGCTGCAAACGACGTGAACTTTACGATGGTGGTCGCCATCCTCTCGATGTGGGTGTTCCGTGTGGGTGGCGGGTACCTGTTTAGCAACCTGCTGGGCTTTGGCGTATTGGGCGTGTGGCTTGGCATGGGCAGCGACTGGCTGTTTCGCGCTGTGGTATTTTCCATTCGCCTTGCTAGGGGTAGATGGAAAAACAAGCAGATTATATAGATACAACGGGACGATACATAACAGCAATTCAGGGCAACAAGGAGGGTACGCGTTATGGTGGCGATTAACAACCGTGTAAGCACCGGCAACCCCGGCGTGGACGAGGCGATTGATTACCTGCGCCTTGGCGACAACGTGGTGTGGCAGACCGACTCGGTGGACGATTACCGCACGCTTGCGGCGGAGTTTGCCCGTCAGGCGAATAGCGACGGGCGCAGGCTTGTGTATATCCGCTTTGGCTCGCATGCCCCCGTGCTGGATGCGCAAGATGGCGCACAGGTGTATGAGATTGCGGCGGACGACGGCTTCGAGGCGTTTGCCACCCGCATCCACGAGATTATCACCGACGAGGGGCGCTTTGCCTTTTATGTGTTTGACTGCTTAAGCGAGCTGTTAACCAGCTGGCACTCCGACCTGATGACCGGCAACTTCTTTAAGATAACCTGCCCCTATCTGTTTGAGCTGGACACCGTGGCGTACTTTGCCATCCTGCGCAGCCTGCACACCAACGATACGATTGCGCGCATTCGCGAAACCACGCAGGTGCTCATCGACCTGTACCATGTGGAGGAGAGCTACTACATCCACCCCCTGAAGGTGTGGGAGCGGTATTCCCCCACCATGTTTTTGCCGCACCGTTTGGGGGAGGACGGCGTGGTGTCTATTACCTCCAGTGCCGAGAACGCTGCCTTGTTTTGGCAGCACACCCCCTCAAGCGAGCGGCTTGACTACTGGGAGGTGACCTTCCGTGAGGCGCAGGCGGCACTTTCGCGCCCCGAATGGGAGCAGTCCGACACCAAGGAGCTCATTCTAAACCTTCTTATCGGCAGGCATGCGCGCATACGCGAGCTGTGCGGGCGGTACTTTACCCTAGCCGACCTGCTAAAGATTAAGCGCAGGCAGATCGGCACCGGGTTTGTGGGCGGCAAGACGGTGGGTATGCTGCTTGCGAGAAAGATACTGCAAACCGAAAACGGCGCACTATTTCGCCCCTTGCTCGAGCAGCACGACTCGTTCTATCTGGGCTCGGATGTGTTTTACACCTACATCGTGCAAAACGGCTGGTGGCGGCTAAGGGTAAAGCAAAAGACCCCCGAGGGCTACTACAAGCACGCGCCTGAGCTGCGCGAAAAGTTGCTGCAGGGGCAGTTCCCCGCCGCGATGCGCGAGCAGTTTTTGCAGATGCTCGAATACTTTGGGCAGTCGCCCATCATCGTGCGCTCAAGCTCTTTGCTGGAGGACGACTTCGGCAACGCGTTTGCGGGCAAGTACGAGAGCATCTTCTGCGCCAATCAAGGCACGCCGGAGGAACGCTACCTTGCGTTTGAACAGGCGGTGCGCCGTGTGTACGCGAGCATGATGAACGAGGACGCGCTCGCCTACCGCCAAAGCAGAGGGCTGCTCGACCGCGACGAGCAGATGGCACTGCTCATTCAGCGCGTGTCGGGCGACTACCACGGAGAGCTGTTTTTTCCCCACCTTGCGGGGGTGGGCAACTCCTCCAACCTGTACGTGTGGGATAAAAGCATTGACATGAGCGCAGGGATGCTGCGCCTTGTGTTCGGGCTTGGTACCCGCGCGGTGGATCGGGTGACGGGGGACTACGCGCGCATCGTCAGCCTGGATATGCCCACCCGCCCGCCGCTGATTGCCCACGGCGACGAACGCCGCTTTTCGCAGCACAGCGTGGATGTGATAGACCTTGCCGAAAACGCGCTGATGTCAAAGCCGCTGGACGAGGTGCTGAGCGTGGACATCCGCACCGACCGCGGGCTGTTTGCCGAGCCAGATTACGACGTGATGCGTGCGCTGCGCGAGCGCGGCATGCGCCCCAAAACAGTGCCCTACCTGCTGGGGTTTGAGCGACTGCTATCGGGAACGCGGTTTCCAGAAGTCATGCGCCGGATGCTTGCGCAGCTTAGCGGTGTATACGATTACCCCGTGGATATTGAGTTTACCGCAAACTTTGACGAACAGGGCGGCTTTCACGTTAATCTGGTGCAGTGCCGCCCGCTGCAAACCAGAGGGCTTGGTAAAACCGTCGATATGCCCCACATCACCGACAGCACCGACTGTATTATGTGGTCTGACGGCTCGTTTATGGGCGGCAATGTGCGCCTTGCGCTCGATTACGCGGTGTACATTCATGCCGGTAAGTACCTTGCGCTGCCCGAGCGGGAGAAATATGCGGTTGCAAGGCTGATGGGCGTGCTGAATACCGTGCTAAAGGGCAAAGGCTTTATCCTAATCGGTCCGGGACGGTGGGGTACCACCACGCCGTCCCTCGGCGTTCCCGTCCGGTTTTCCGAGATAAGCAACTGCGCCGTGCTGTGCGAGGTGGCTTCGCCCACCGAGGGCATGATGCCAGAGCTTTCGTACGGCAGCCACTTCTTTCAAGACCTTGTGGAGACGGGCATCTTCTACGCGGCGGTATTCGGTGGCTCAGGGCAGGCAGGGCTGAATGCGGAGAAGCTGACTGGAGGAAGCAACCTGCTGACCGAGCTTGCGCCCGATGCCGCAGAGTACGCCGAGGTGGTGCACGTCACCGACACAAAGGGTACGCAGATCTACTCGGATACCGTCACTCAGCGCCTAGTGTGGCGTTGACTATCAGGCAACAAGCAACGGAAAGGAAGAGATACGGATGTATGAACTGATACAGGCGGGCGAGCGCACCTGGTATATCGACTGCCCCGCCAAGATGGGGCTGTATACCCCCGACGGTGAGCACGCGTACCTAATTGACAGCGGCAACGACAAGGATGCGGCAAAAAAGGCGCTGCGCCATATCGAGGCACTGGGTCTTACGCTTGCGGGCATTGCAAACACCCATTCCAACGCCGACCACGCGGGCGGCAACGCATTTTTGCAGCAAAAAACGGGCTGCAAAATCATCTGCACCCCGCTTGAGAACGCGTTTATGCGGTTTTCCGAACTAGAGCCGTCCTTCTTATATGGCGGCTACCCCTGCAAAGAGCTGCGCAATAAATTCTTAATGGCGCCACCCTGCCAACCAGATGCCGAAACGCAGGACGCGCTGCCCGAGGGGCTAACCTGCATCCGCCTGCCGGGGCACTTTTTTGACATGGTGGGCTACCAAACGGCAGACGGGGTCTTTTTTGCGGCGGACAGCCTGTTTGGTGAGCACACCCTAAACAAGTACCACCTGGCGTTTCTGTACGACGTGCGCGCTTTTTTTCAGACGCTGGACCTGCTGGGAACGATACAGGCGACGCTGTTTGTGCCGGCGCACGCCCCTGCGTGTACCGATTTAACGCCGCTCATTGAGGCAAACCGCGCCAAGCTACAGGAGATCATCGGCGTAATCCTTACCATCTGCCAAACGCCGCAGATGTTTGAGGACGTGTTAAAGCAGGTGTTTGACCATTTTAGCTTGACGCTTGATTTTAACCAGTACGTGCTGGTTGGTAGCACCCTGCGCTCGTATCTGTCTTACCTGCACGACGAGGGCAGGATTGATTGTATTTTCGAGCAAAACCGCCTGTTGTGGAAAACAAAATAAAAAAATAAAACAGTCGTCCATAGCCAAAGCGAAAAAGGCGGACGGCTGTTTTGCGTAGAATAGCATCTGAGTGCCTGCACATACTATACTTAGGCGTTTTTAACGACGATAAACGGGAGGAATGCTATGGCGACGCAAAGCGCATATTTTCAGGTAGAAAACCTCAGCGGCAGGCGGGACGTAAGCAGAATCAAGCAAGGGCTTGACACCATCTCGGGTGTTACCTCCGTCAGCGTGAATGCGGGCAGCGGACGCGTAGCGGTGGATTATGACGACACCGCCACCGGCACCGATGCCATTAAGGGTACGCTCGACGACATGGGCTATGCCTATTGCATCGCGTCCGCGCCGCGCAGCACCAATTAACACAACCCCCACAGGAGGAGTACGCAATGCCAAAGGACAGTCAGCCCGATAAAAAGCGCGTAAGGGTGCGCAAGGCAAACGGACAAACCCCGATTACACGAGAAAACCAAAACCAGAACAAGAACGCAAAAAAGCAGTCGGTGCCAAACAACGACGTATAAAAACGGTTTTGATGTTGGGAAAGGATAAATAGTATTATGGCTAAGGCAGGCATGAGAAGACCCGACCCAAAAGACCCCCACGGCACCGAAAGCAACCGCAAAACCCACATCCCTAAGAACGATCTGCGTCCGGTGCCCGAGCTGCAGGGCGGGGCAAAGCACTCAAAAAAGAAGGCGCCACCCGGCTAAAAGAAAAATCCCCGATACTGTGTATCGGGGATTTTGTTGAGTGGTTAATAATATGAAAGTTCGCTCATCAAAGCGGCCATGGCGCCACCCGCAATAATGGTAATTAGAATGGTGAGAACAGAGACGATGATGCTGATAATCAGTACCGCTCTGGCATAGTTCTTTTTGTTGGGGTTTTCGGTCGAGCCAAACGCCCACACGAGTAGCATGATAAAGCCAACCAGGGGGATGCAGGCAATCAGCATCATGCCGATATAGCTGCCTGTGGATAGCACGGGTGCGGTTGCCGCAGCGGCTGTGGGGGCGCGGTAGGCGGGTTGCTGATAGACCGGCTGCTGGTAAGCGGGCTGCTGATACTGGGGTGGCGGTGGTGGAGGCGGAGCCGGTGGCATAGGGGCGCTGCTCGCCGAGACCGATGCGCCGCAGCCGGGGCAGAACATTCCGTCGGGGTCAAGCGGTGCGCCGCAAGATGTACATACGCTGTTTGACATTTGTGTTTTCCTCCTCGTCGTACTTTCGCATTATTGGTTAACATAACAATGAATGATACGTTGCTTTAATTCCTGTAAAGTGTAGCATACAATACTAAAATTTACAAGAATATTGAAGGATGTCCTGCAAGCTTACGGCATATACCACGCGTTTGCAGTTTGTACTACAATAAATACGTTAGCCGCTGCGCGGTTATACTCACTATACAATGTATCTGCGGGTAATTTTTACGTGGGACAAGCAGACATGCCACAAAAAAACCAAGGAGACGGCGAGTGCCGTCTCCTTGGTATTATCAGATATATTTATTGATCCGATGTACTTCTGTAGCGAGAAATGGCAAGAGAAATACTGATAAACGCGACGGCAAAGCCGAATTGAACCAGCATCGCGGTGACGCCCTGTGGGGTAAAGCCGTCAGACATCTCCCTGATGGCGCTGACATACCAGTAGGTGGGGGTAAAGCTTGCAATGCGCTGAACCGTTGCGCCCAGCAGCTCCTGCGGCACAAATACGCCCGAGATAAAGCACAGCCCTAGTGCCATCACATTTGCAATTGCCGATTGCGCGTTCTTGGATTTTATCAGGTTTCCGCAGAACAGGCTTAGGGCAAGGCAGACAAGTGTGTAAACAAACGAGTTAAGCAACAGGGGAACGATGGTTTTTATGCTAATCTCATTCGGGTACAGCACAAACCCAAACCCGCACATAATAGCCCAAACTACCGCGGCAAACACCATGTTGCCCAGCACAAGCTGCAGGTTAAAGCTAAGGTTCTTTATCGGGGAGGCATAGTTGCGCCGTTTGATATCTTTTTTTCCGAACACCATCATAATCGAGGTTACGCCCAGAACCATAATTGCCATAATCGAGTAGGCAAAATAACGGAAGTAGTACAGCAGACTTTCGGACTTTTTAACCTCCTGCTTTGTATCTATCCCAATATCCGCTTCCTTTGCTAGGTCGTCAGTGATATACCGAGCAAGTTCCTGCGCGTCAAGCTCGGGCAACGCTTTGTTGTAAAGCCCGGCGAGGGAAAGGTAGCGGTTAATCAGATAATCCACCTGAACCGAGGAGTTCGAATCGGGCGAGACTGATTTTTGCAGCGGACTTGCGTTGTCGCCGCTTAAAAAGGAGGCGGAAAACCCTTTGGGGATGCGAAGAATGTAGCTGACCTCGCGAAAGAACAGCGCGTCCATCAGTTGGTCCTTTGTGCTTCCCACATCCTTTACAACAGCGTGCTCGCCCAGATAATCGGTGAACCGCTCGGCAAACTCCGCACCCGTGTCTTCGTTTATGATGGCAATGCTGCTTTTTGTCTCTGTAAAGTCTTTGATGGTCGTTGTGGGCGAAAAGTTGGTAAACATCGCGGCAAGCGCGACAAACACAACGAGATAGATTAGCATCTGAGGCAGGTTTTTTTGTATGATCTTAAAATACACCTTAAAGACTTGCATACTTCTGCCTCCTCATTACAACAAATACAATTAAGAAGAACACACCCGAAAAGCCGAATAACAGCCCGATATTTAAGAAGAACCGGTCAAGGGTATCGTAGTAGTACAGCGCGTAGAACGCGTCCGCCACAAGGTTTGCCGGGTTTAGATACGAAAGCAGGGGCACGTTTTTTGCTATGATGTACTTCATATCCACATACATTAAACCCGCAAGGAATGTGCTTACCATTGAGATTCCGATTAAAATTGCAACCTTTATGCCCTCGCGGCGTTTGAGCAGTGCGCCCACCATGGCACCAAATGAAACACCCAGCATAGTGCCTGCCGTACACGCCAGCAGGATATATCCAAGGCGGTCGCCAAACTGTACCCCAATTACAAGCGCAAGAAAGACGATTAAAAGCAGGACGGAAATCAGTTGAACAAACAGGGTGGCGGTTAGCGACGCACCAAACAGCTTAAGCTTATGCACGGGCACAAGGTTGTTGCGCGCTGCAATGTCAGACTGGTTTGCCTGAACGCTCGTAACGCTGGTCATCCCTTGAAAGCTGCCGTACATACACGCCATCGCAATCAGCGCAAAGTAATACACCACCGTGTTGTCGGGTACCGAGGCGCCCAGCGGAACATCGGTTACATACTCCGCCTGCTCAAACTCCTGCTGCATTAAAAGGGCAAATGCGGCGGGGTTTTTCATCGCAATGGCGGTGTAAGCGCTCTTTAGCTGCACATAGCTGTCGGCAAAGCTCTTGATAATGGTTTGGTAGATGCCGGTGTCGCTTACGGTAACCGAAAGGTCGCCGCTGTCGCTCATTGTTAAAACACCGGTTACGGACTTGCTGTCAAGCAGCTTTTTTGCCTCCTGCTCGTCGCACAGGGTAATGATAAACATCCGCTCCTCGCCCATGGTGGCGTCAAGCGCGGTTTGAAACGCCTCGTCGCTTTGGTAGGCGTCGTTGTTCACCACGGCGACGGGAATTTGGCTGAAGGTCTCGTTGGCACTGAGGTTTGAGAATGCCATACCAAACAGCGTTGCAAGTAGTATGGGGAATGCAGCGCTCCAAAACAGGGTGGAAACGTCGCGGGTAATACAGCGCAGGCGGTAGATAAAGATGTGCCAAAACATGCGTTTCCCTCCTTTAGTCTCGAAGCTGTTTGCCGGTAATCTCAAGGAATACGTCGTTGAGTGTGGGCAGCTCGCAGAAGATCTTGCCGTAGCCGACGCCCTCACGCTTTAAATACTCCATCACGTCATACAGGCTGCTGCGCGAACGCTGGCTCTTGATGTGAATGACCGAGCCGTCACACCGCGCGCTGCTGATGCCCGGCAGGGAGCGGATGCCCTGCTCTATGGTTTCGCAGTTTACGCCAAACACCTCGACGGTTATCTTCTCGCCCGTGTTGATCATAGCCTTGAGCTCATCCTTGGTGCCGGCGGCAACGATACGTCCCTTATCCATAATCGCAATGCGTGAACAGATCTGCTCGACCTCCTCCATGTAGTGGGAGGTATAGATGACGGTAGCACCCTCGCGGTTTAGGCGCATAATGCCTTCGAGTATCGCGTTGCGGCTCTGCGGGTCTACCGCCACCGTCGGCTCGTCAAGGATAATTAGCTTGGGCTTGTGCGCAATGCCGCACGCGATGTTAAGCCGGCGCAACAGACCGCCGCTGAGCTTTTTGGGGTAGAACTTGCGAAAATCATCAAGTCCTACAAAGTCTATCGCCTCTTCTACGAGTTCTTCCCGTTTCTTGTTGTCGGTTACATACAGCCCGCAGAAGTAACGGATGTTCTCGAGAACCGTCAGCTCCTCAAACACCGCGACGTTCTGCATGATGATGCCGATATCGC
>JAEZDF010000099.1 GCA_023429685.1 Bacillota bacterium | reverse complement strand
CACAGACGGCAGATTACGATTGGAGGATGCGGCGATTGACGTTTACCGATGAGCAGTCGTTTCGGCTGCATATAAAAAACGAGCCCTGCCGCCGCCTGTACTTTTTGTACGGCGAGGAGGACTACCTAAAAAGACAGTATATCGACCGGCTGGTGCAAAAGGCGGCGCCCGATGCCGCGGCCGGTTTTAACTATATGCCGTTTGACGGCAAGGTGACGGATGTCGATACCATCTGCGACGCCGCCACCGCACTGCCGCTGTTTGCGGCGCAAAAGTGCGTGTATGTCGCCGATTTTAACGCCGAGCAGTATGCCGAAAGCGACTTTGCGCGCCTGTGCGAGCTGGTCGAGGACATCCCCGACACCACGGTGCTGTTGTTCTGCACCCTTTCGCAGGATATTGGCGGTAAAAAGAGCCTTTCCGCAAAGTGGAAGCGGTTTGTAAAGCTTGCGGGCGAGGTGGGCGTGGTGGTGGAGCTGTGTACGCGCACCGAGCAGGACTTGACGCGGTACGCCCGCGCCTATGCCGAAAAGCAGGGAGCGCAGCTCGACGGGGCGGCAGCAAAGCTGTTGTGCGAACGCAGCCGCTATAAAATGGAGCTTTTGGTAAGTGACCTAAACCGCCTGACTGCTTACCGTCAGGGCGGCGAGATTACGGTGCAGGATATCGAGCTGATGTGCGAAAAGGAGCCGGACGCGATGGCGTACGAGCTAGCAGGCGCGGTTGCGTCGGGCGACGGCACCAAGGCGCTTAAACTGATCGAAGCCTACCGTGCAAAGCGGGAGGAGCCGGTTGCCATCCTTGCTGCACTCTCTTCGGGACACATCGATTTTTACCGCGCAAAGCTGGGTGCGCAGGCGGGCAAGGACGGCAAAGCGGTGTTTGCCGACTTTGGCTACAAGGGCAACCCCAACCGGTTTTACTATGTGCAGAAGGATGCGGCAAGACTATCGACGCGCTACCTAAGTGGTGCGCTGGATGTTCTTGTTGCGTGCGACTGTGAGCTAAAAAGCAGTAAGGCAGACGGCTATGTGCTGCTGGAGCAGGCGGTGATGCGCCTGTTAATTCTGCGTGCAAATGAGGGAAAATCTTGATTAAACTGACGCAGACTGTTATAGTGGAAGGAAAGTATGACAAGATAAAACTTTCCTCGTTTCTTGATGCCGTTATCATCGAAACAGGGGGCTTTGCCATCTACAAAAACCCCGAAAAGCTTGCGCTCATCCGCTCGCTTGCCCAAAGGACGGGCATTTTAATCTTGACCGATTCCGACCGCGCGGGGTTTCAGATTCGCTCCTACCTAAAAGGGGCGATCCCCGACGGACAGGTACTGCACGCCTATATCCCCGACGTACTGGGCAAGGAGCGCAGAAAGACTGTGCCGTCCAAAGAGGGTAAGCTTGGGGTAGAGGGTGTTGCCAAAGAACATATCCTTACCGCCCTGAAGCAGGCGGGGGTAACCGCGTGTGACCGTCCGCAGGACGAACCGAAGATTACAAAGCTCGATCTATATAACGACGGGCTTTCGGGTGGGCAAAACAGCGCCGCGTTGCGGCAAGCCCTGTTAAAAAAACTGAACCTGCCCGAGCGGCTTAGTGCAAACGCACTGGTAGAGGTGCTAAACGCCTTTTACACCCTCGACCAATATAAAGCTATCATGCGGGAGATACACCAAATTACCCCATAATGTCTACGAAAAAATCTTTGTAAAAGCCATAATCGAAAGCTTTCACCCGGTTTTGTTCAGACATTACAAAAGTTGATTAGCGATAACAGAAAACACCCATCCGCGAAGCGAATGAAGGAAGGACGTAGCAGATAGATGGTTTTTTCAAGTTTAACATTTCTATATTTGTTCCTGCCGGTGGTACTGATATTTTATTTCCTTGTGCCCAAACAGGCGCGTAACTTTGTGCTGTTTGTTTCGGGCTTTGTTTTTTATGCTTGGGGCGAGCCCGTTTACATCTTTCTAATGACCTTTACCGTGCTGGTTGACTACACCTGCGGCCGTGTAATGACGCGGTTTAGCGGTAACAAAAAGGCAAGGCTTGCGGTGCTGCTCGCGTCCATCATCATAAACCTCTCTATCCTTGCGGTGTTTAAGTACAACTCGTTTGTGGTGCAGAACCTAAACGACCTGTTCGGGCTATCGATTACCGACCCGAAGATTGCCCTGCCCATCGGCATCTCATTTTACACCTTCCAGAGCATGAGTTACACCATCGACCTTTACCGAAAAAGTGTACCCGAGCAAAAGAGCTTTGTGGATTACGCCGCTTACGTTTCGATGTTCCCGCAGCTGGTGGCAGGACCCATCGTCCGCTACGGCGATGTACAGCGTGAGCTGCAAAAACGCAGCGTAACGGTGCTAAACGTTGGCGAAGGGGCAGGGCTGTTTATTCAGGGTCTTGCCAAAAAGGTGCTTATTGCAAACAACGTCGGCTCATTATGGACGCGCGTGAAGGAGATCCCCGCAAGCGAGCTTTCGGTAACCACCGCGTGGTTTGGCATCTTAGCGTTTACCATGCAGATCTACTTTGATTTTTCCGGCTATTCGGATATGGCAATCGGCATGGGGCGGATGCTCGGCTTTCGTTTCCCTAAAAACTTTGACTTTCCGTACGTTTCAAAGAGCGTAACCGAGTTTTGGCGCAGATGGCATATGACGCTGGGCACATGGTTTCGCGAGTATGTGTATATACCCTTAGGCGGCAACCGCAAGGGCGCGTTGCGCATGGTGTTTAATCTGCTGGTTGTGTGGATGCTCACGGGTCTATGGCACGGCGCAAGCTGGAACTTCGTGCTGTGGGGGCTTTATTACGGCATCCTCCTGATGATAGAAAAACTATTTTTATCAAAAGTGCTCAGCAAAATACCGTTTAGCATCACACGCGTGTACACCTTTATATTGGTGGTGCTGGGCTGGGTGCTGTTTGAGTTTACCGACATCTCGCAGGCATACGCCTATTATGGCGCAATGTTCGGTACTCAGGGGCGCGCGGTTGCGGACGGAACGTTTGTATACCTGTTGTCCTCCTACGGGGTGGTGTTTGTAATCAGCTTAATCCTGTCGACGGATTGGCTGCACAGGCTCTCAAAAAGAATCTACCGCAGACGCCCAAGCGTCGCGAAGACCGTCGCGATTGTGCTGCAGGTCATCATGTTGCTGCTGTGCACGGCGTATCTGGTGGATGCCACCTACAATCCATTTTTGTACTTTAGGTTTTAGCCGTTTGTCTGCGGCATACGAGGGGAGACTTTTGCAATGAAAGCTAAAATTACATCTACAATACTACTATCGCTGTTTTTGCTTGGGCTTCCCATCGCGACGTTCGTGATGCCCAAGATGGGTTTTTCCGAGATGGAAAACCGCACACTGGCGTCGTTTCCGCGCCTTAGCGTAAAAAGCATCACGTCCCGCAGCTTTATGGACGGGCTGGAGACGTGGTTTGCCGACCATTTTATTGGCAGAGACATATGGGTCAGTGCCAAGGGGTATATTGAATTTGCCTCGGGCAAACGTGAAAACAACGGTATCTATATCTGCGGCGACCGGCTGATTCAGCACATCGATGAGCCCGACCAAGGCAAAACAGCAAAGAACATTGAGGCAATCACGCAGTTTGTGGACGCAAACAAAAAGCCGACCTACCTAATGCTAGTACCCACCGCGGCCGAGATACACCGCGATAAACTGCCCACGGGGGTAAAGAGCTGGGATCAGCGCTCCTACATCAAGGAGGTGGCAAAACAGCTTCGCGGCATAGCCAACGAAATTGATATCTACAAGGTGCTGTTTGAGAACAAGGATGAGTATATTTATTACAGAACCGACCACCACTGGACGTCTCACGGTGCGTTCTGCGCGTTTACCGAGGCGGCCGAGCGCATGGGCATATTGACCGTGCAAAAAAGCAACTACAACGTGCAGAACGTTTCGCATAACTTCTTTGGTACCCTCTATTCCAAGGCAGGTTTTCGCAGCATCTCTCCCGACATCGTAAGCCGGTACGAAAAGCGCGGCTCGTCGGTGCAGGCTACCGTGGAGGTGTTTGACGGTGCAAACACTACAACCTATCCTTCCATGTACTTTAACGAGTTTTTAGAGAAGAAGGATCAATATTCCATGTTCCTTGGGCAAAACCAGCCTATCGTCACGATTCAAACGAGCACAACATCGGGCAAACGGCTGCTCATCTTCAAGGACTCCTATGCCCATACCATTGCGCCGATGTTTGCCGACTATTATACAACCATTACGCTCGTTGACCTGCGCTACATCAACCAAACCTACGACACGTTAATTGATGTTGAGCAATACGACCAGGTGCTGCTGCTTTATAATGTGGATACCTTTGCGCACTCCACCGATGTTGCAAAGCTCGCGATATCCTCGCAACAGAAAACCGACTAAGGCGACGCATACCTTCATCGAAAGGGGTGTTTCTGATGCACGATGTCATTCACCTAAGCACAAACGGCACAAGCTACATTATGTCGGTGCTGCCTACGGGGCATCTGCAAAACCTGTACTACGGCGCGCGGATTCGCCCGCTTGCAGATTACTCCTGCATCACCCAGCCCAATGTCACCCAGTACGGCACGATGGTGGCGTACCAAAAGGAGCACCCGAACATCGGGCTTGACGACCAGTGCCTAGAGTATTCCGGTCTTGGTAAGGGCGATTTTCGCGAGCCCGCAATCGAGCTTACGGCGCAAAACGGCTGTATGGTAACCGATTTTCGGTACCGCACACACAGAACCACCAAAGGGCGCGGCATCATATCCGGGCTGCCCTCGGCTACGGGGGATGAAGCCTGCTGCGAGACCACCGAGGTCGTGCTGTTTGACGAGGCGCTGGGTGCAGAGCTTATCCTTTACTACGTCGTATACCCCGAGCAGGATGTGATTACCCGCTACGTTAAGCTGACCAACAACGGGTCAGACGCGCTGACCGTGCACCGCATCATGAGCGCGCAGCTAGACCTGTTTGACAGCAACTATTCGTTTGTAACCTTCGACGGCGCATGGAACAACGAAAGGGCGATGAATACCCGCAAGCTGTGTCAGGGCACGTTTGTGTGCGACTCCAAGATGGGCATCAGCTCCTCCCGCCACAACCCGTTTGTGATGCTGACCGCCCACGACTGCACCGAGGATACGGGGCGATGCTACGCCTCGAACCTTGTGTACAGCGGCAACCACAGTGAGATCTGCGAGGTAACCTATACGGGCAAAACCCGCCTGCTTACCGGCATAAACCCCTCCGGCTTTGCATGGGTGCTCGGGCAGGGGGAAAGCATTTACAGCCCCGAGGCAGTGCTTACTTATTCCGAGCAGGGGTTAAACGGGCTGTCTCACAACATGCACCGCTTTGTAAACGACCATATCGTGCGAGGTGAGTGGCAGTATAAGGAGCGACCCATCGTCATCAACAACTGGGAGGCGACCACCTTCCACTTTACCCAAAACAAGCTGCTTTCCATTGCCAAAGAGGCGGCGCAGATGGGTATGGAGCTGTTTGTGCTCGACGACGGTTGGTTTGGTAAGCGCGACGACGACACCTCCTCGCTGGGAGACTGGGTCGTAAACGAAAAGAAGCTACCAACAGGGTTGTCCGGCTTTGCCGAAAAGATCAATAAGCTCGGTATGAAGTTTGGTCTGTGGGTAGAGCCCGAGATGGTCAACGAGGACAGTGACCTGTACCGCGACCACCCCGACTGGGCGGTCAAAGCGCCCGGGCGTGAGCCGAGCAGGGGCAGAAACCAGTTCTTGCTTGATCTAACGCGCAAAGAGGTGTGCGAGTATCTTGTAGAGGTGCTCTCACGCGTATTCTCTAGTGCAAACATCGAATACATCAAGTGGGATATGAACCGCAACTTTTCGGATATGTACTCCCCCGCGCTTGCACCCGAGCAGCAGGGCGAGTTCTTTCACCGTTACGTGCTGGGGCTATACTCCGTGCTCGGGGAGCTGACCAAGCGTTTCCCAAAGATGCTGTTTGAATCGTGCTCGTCGGGCGGTAGCCGCTTTGACCTTGGCATGCTGTGCTACATGCCGCAGACCTGGACCAGCGACAACACCGACCCCATCTGCCGGCTTTCCATCCAGCAGGGTACCAGCTACGGCTACCCGCTATCTACGATGGGTGCGCATGTCTCGCAAAGCCCGCACAGCTCGTCGCTGCGCGGAACACCGATAGAGACCCGCTTTAACGTGGCGGCGTTCGGGTGCTTCGGCTACGAGCTGGACCTTGCAAAGCTCAGCCAGTTTGATAAAAACGCCATCAAGGAGCAGGTGGCGTATTACAAGGCGCACCGCAGGCTGTTCCAGTTCGGGCGGTTTTATCGGCTGCATGCCCACTGTGACCGCGATAAAACGGTGTGGCTGTGTGTGTCGCCCGACCAACGTCGCGCGGTGGCGGGGTTGTTTCAGATTACCTGCAAGACGGGGCGCGGCAGTGAGGTGCTAAAACTGACCGGTCTTGACGGGGGAAAAAACTACACCGTAACGGGACGTAGGCAGTACATCAACGTCAAGGCGCTGGGCGAGCTGATTAATAACGTGCTGCCGGTAGAGATACGGGGTGACGGGGTCATTCACACGGTGCTTTCGTCCCATTACATGTTTGCAATGTGCGACGAGTTCTACCGTGCGGGCGGCGACCTGCTCAACCACTACGGCATCAAGCTCAAGGCACAGTTTTCGGGCACCGGCTATAACGAGGAGATTCGCCTGTTTGGCGACTACTACTCTCGCATTTACAATATTGATATCGAATAAAAAGATCAGGGGAAGGCAAAGAACGCTTCCCCTGATCTTTTGTGATTGACAATATTTTCTGTGCGATGTAAAATAAGAACAGATGTTCTTATTATGCTACAACCGGGGAGGATTACAATATGGACGTATACGAGGCGATACAAAGTCGAAGAACCGTGCGCGAGTTTGACCAAAGACGGATTGAGAGCGAGGTACTAGAACGCATCCTGTCGGCGGGGCTTCGTGCGCCGAGCAACGACCACATGCGCAGCTGGGAGTTTATTGTCCTAGACGACCCGACCGTGCGCCTGCAGGTGATAAAGCCGATTCCAAAGACCTTTTCCACAAAGCAGGTGGAGGGTATTCTCGAAAGCTGGGGGCTTCATGACGAAACCCAACGCGCGATGTACCTTGACGCAATACCCAAGCAGTATGCAATGCTGCTTGGTGCTCCGCGCCTGATTTTGCCCTTGTTTCGGCAGGTGACCCCGCTGTTACAGCCCGGTTCGCTGAGCGACCTGAACAGCTTTGCGTCGGTATGGTGCTGCATCGAGAACATCCTGATTGCGGCGGCGTCGGAGGGGATACACGGCGTAACGAGAATCCCGTTTGATAAGGAGCAGAAGCTACTCCGCGAGATTCTGGGCATACCGAATGACTACATGATGCCCTGCTTTTTAGCGCTCGGCTACCCAGCGCCCGATGCGGCGGAGTATAAGCAATTTGAATATAACGCCCAGCAAAAGATTCATGTAAACAGGTGGTAACATAACCCAGAGGAACTGCAAGGGTTCTGTTTGAATATGATGTATGGCAGCGGCTTTGCACACAGGGTACATAGCTCATGGAAAGGAGGTGTACCATATGTGGTGTAACAGATGCTGCCGCCGCTGGCGTTGTGGCTGGGCATGGACCGGCAATTCCTGGCGATGCTGCCGCGGACCGATCTGCTAATCCTGCATTCACGTTCGTGTAGCATAGGCATGATAGAAATACGACGCGCCTTATGAACCAATATAATCGGAGCACCTGCATCTGCGGGTGCTCCGATTCGTGTTTTGTGATAAAGCCAATAAGCCCAAAGAGAGCGATAAGGAAGGTGGCTACAGTTTATTGCCCCATCTGCCAAAACTCTTTGAGCGACTGCGCTACCTGCCCCGTGGATTTTGCGTTTAAACAGCCGTGCCAGTGCGCAGGGAACAGCGCGAGGTAGTCGCGTCGTGCAAACCGACGGTCTATCAGCACCACAACGCCGCGGTCGTCCTCTCCGCGAATGACCCTGCCTGCCGCCTGCAGCACCTTGTTCATGCCGGGGTACATATACGCGTACTCAAAGCCCATGCCGTTTTCGCGGGCAAAGTAGTCGCGCACAATGTCCTGCTCGGGGTTTAGCTGCGCAAGTCCCACCCCGACAATCACGGTGCCGATTAGTCGCTCGCCCTGCAGGTCTACCCCCTCGCTGAACGCGCCGCCCATCACCGCAAAGCCCACCAGCGTTTGGTCGGACTGTGCCTCGAATCGGGCAAGGAACTCCTCACGCTCGGGTTCGGTCATGCCCTGACGCTGCACAAGGGTGGGGATGTGGGGGTAAAGGGAAATAAACAAGCCGTACACCTGTTCCAGATACCCGTAGGACGGAAAGTACACCATATAGTTGCCGGTGCGCCCCTGTACCGTTGCGGCAATGATTTCGGAAACCTGACCGTAGCTGCCCTCGCGGTCGCGATAGGCGGTAGACACGGTGCTGCACAACAAAAGGCGCAGCCGGTCGGGGTCAAACGGGGAGGGCAGGCGGATCGTTTCGTCCTGCTCACGTCCGCCGAGTATCTCCTTATAATAATTCAGCGGCGTGAGCGTTGCGGAGAATAACACCGCGCCGCGTGCCCGCGACAACGCCCTGTTTAGCAGTGCGCTTGGGTCTACACACAGCAGCTTCACCCGCACGTCGTGGTTGTTTGTGTCAATGAGCGTGACATAGCGGCTATCAAATAGCTCGGCGGTGCGGGCAAACGTAAGGCAGTCAAAATACAGCTGCAGGATGTCGTCGTAGCGGTCGTTTCCCTTGTCGTGCTCTTTTAGCCAACGTTCTAGCTCGTTTGCCGCGTGCTCGCTCGAATAATACAGATCCTCGCAAAGCTCCTGTTGCACCGCTGTGTTGCAATCGTCCGGGCACTCTTCGGCTAGGGCGGCAAACGCCTTGATTACAGCAGTAAGGCGTTTGCAAAGACGAGGCGCACTTTTACCCAGTGTCCGCTTGATACCGCTAAACTGCCTGCGAGAAAGCTCGGCGGAGAACATCTCCCGCGCGCGGTCAACCAGATTATGCGCCTCATCCACCAAAAACACACATTCGCAGGATGCGTCCTCCTGGGCAAAGAACCGCTTGAGGTACACCCGCGGGTCAAAGGCATAGTTGTAGTCGCAGATAACGACATCCGCCCACAGCGTAGCGTCGAGCGAAAGCTCAAACGGGCAGACGGTGTGGGCTTTTGCATACTGCTCCACCGTTTGGCGCGTGATGTCGTCGTTGTTACTTATTAGCTCGTGCAGGGCGGCGTTAACGCGGTTAAAATGCCCCTTCGCGTATGGGCAGCCCTCGGGGGTACAGGAGGGGGTGTCTAAAAAGCAGATCTTCTCCTTTGCGGTGAGTGTGACGCTTTTTAAGCGCAGACCACCGTCCCGCAGGCGGCAGAGCGCCTCCCTTGCCACGGCGCGGGTGATGGTTTTGGCTGTTAAGTAAAACAGCTTTTCACACATCCCTTCCCCCATCGCCTTGATGGCGGGGAACAGGGTGGACATCGTCTTGCCGATGCCGGTGGGTGCCTGCGCAAACAGCCGCGTTCCGTCACGCAGTGCGTGGTAGGTCTTTGCCGTAAGCGCGCGTTGCC
>JAEZDF010000073.1 GCA_023429685.1 Bacillota bacterium | reverse complement strand
AGGTCTGCGGTGCGAGTAGGCGGCTTGATGGTTTGGTGCAGCAAAATAGACCTGCGCTAAAATAATAGCCCAAGTTCATAAAGCGAAAAAATCGTGCTGCTGCCGTAATCATCATTCCCATACCCTTACGCAAACCCCTTTCCCCAAGTTTTGTACCAGTATATCGTGTCTGGATTTGTTTGTCAACTGTTTTTGCACTGTAAAGTGTAAAAGTATTAAAAACAAAGCATAAATGCGACTTCAATGCGGCAAGACCGACAGGCATTCACAAATTAGACATATTAATGCGATGCAATCGTGATAAAATTTAAGCGAGAAAATACCGATTGGTTCGGAGGGATTTGCTGTGACGATAAAACGCATGAGTGCGGGGATCATCGCCCTTTTGCTGCTGTTTATGCTTACCGCGTGCGGCGGCAGCGAAGAGACCGCCTTTGCCTACGATATTACAGGGGAGCCGAGCAACCTTGACCCTCAGCTTGCGTCGGACAGCGCCTCGCTGCTTGTGTTACAAAACACGATGGAAGGGCTGATGAGCTACGACAAGGACGGCGCGCTCACCATGGGCGCCGCGCTGTCCTATACCGTATCGGACGACGGCATGACCTATGTGTTTACACTCGATGATACGGCGAGTTGGGTGCATCGGGGCAGTGTATACGCCCCCGTAACGGCGCACGACTTTGTGTTTGCGTTCCAGCGCATCTTTGATACGGCAACCGCGTCACCCTATATTAAGGAGTTTATGTGTATAAAAAACGCCGACGAGGTTGTGGTGGGGCAAAGACCCAAAGAGGCGCTAGGCGTATACGCAAGCAAAACCTATGAGTTGACGGTGGAGCTTTCGTACCCCTTTGACGGCTTTTTGGCGTTGACTGCAACCACACCCGCCATGCCGTGCAACCCCAATTTGTTTACCGAGACGCAGGGCAAATACGGCACCAACATCAAGAACATGGCGTTTAACGGTCCGTTTATCCTGTCGTCGTGGAAAAGCGGCGAATCGCTTACGCTACGAAAGAACACCGACTATCACCGCGCAAGCGAGGTCTTGCCCTCGCGGGTGGTGCTCTACCCGCCTATAAAGGATCAAGACAGCACGGCGCGTTTTTTGGCGGGAACCACCGACGTGATGAGCGTTTCGGGCGACCGCATCGAGGCCCTTGTGGCAGACGGCTACGGCTACGAGCAGTTTCAAGACACCACATGGGCGCTGGTACTTAATACAAACGACGCGGTGTTTGCAAATAAAAACGTCCGCCTTGCGTTTGCCCACTCGTTTACAAACACGTCCTATCTACACCAGTTCCCCATCTGGCTAAAGAAGGCGGGGGCGTTTGTGCCACCCGTTGTCAGCTCGGGCATGCAGCCGTACCGTCGGCACGCGGGGCTCGATTTTATGCTCGAATACCAGCCCGATGCCGCACGTGGGCTACTTAGCACGGGGCTTTTGGAGCTTGAGCTATCTAAGCTGCCCAAGGTTACGGTGCTCTGCCCGCAGCAGGAGGTGTTCGGCTTTTTGATGCAGTATGTACAGCAGACCTGGCAGGACGACCTTTCCGCCTTTGTCAGCCTTGAGCGCAAAAGCGACCCGGATATCCTGCGCGCGGTAAAAAACGGGCAGTTTCAGGTTGCGCTGGTACCCTTTCGCCCTGATTCGGACAACGTAAGCGAGATGTTGTCGCAGTTTGTGTCCGACTCGCCTAAGAACGTCACCGGCTACCAAAATCCCGACTACGATGCGCTGATGACCGCCGCCACCATTGCCGCGACGCAGCAGGAGGCAACCGGCGATTTGATTGCGGCGGAGCAGCTGCTAATTGAGCAAGGGGTACTGATTCCGTTTGCGTACCAAACAAGCTTTTACGCCATCTCAAAGAATGCAAACGATATCGTCATCTCGCCGTTTGGGGGCGGTTTGTTCTTTAAATATGCAACCATCGCTGCAAAATAGATTTGAAATAGACAAAAATTAGGTCGAGAGTACCGCATTTAACACAAAAATAGGACACAATAGAGGTGCAGCTTGCATATAGGCGCAAAAAAATGTAAAAACACGGGCAAAGCCCCTTGAAAACAGTGCTTGTTTGTACTACAATATAGAACGGTTAGATTGTTTATACTTTAACAACAATAATAAGTGTCGGGTTCATCGCCGGCACAATAGATGAAAGGATGACTTGCTTACAATGAGCCTGCTGAACAAAAAGACCGTTGACGACATCAATTTTGGCGGAAAACGCGTGCTGGTGCGCTGCGACTTTAACGTACCCCTCAAGGAGGGCGTTATCACCAACGACAACCGTATTGTAGCCGCGTTGCCCACCATTAAAAAGCTGATTGCAGACGGCGCAAAGGTAATTCTCTGCTCACATCTCGGCAAGCCCAAGAACGGTCCGGAGGAGAAGTTCTCCCTTGCACCGGTCGCAAAGCGCCTTTCGGAACTGCTGGGTAAGGATGTTGTATTTGCAAACGACGACAACGTAGTCGGCGAAAACGCCAAAAAGGCGGTAGCCGCCATGAATAACGGCGACGTTGTATTGCTGCAGAACACCCGTTTTAGAAAAGAAGAGACCAAGAACCTTCCCGAGTTTAGCAAAGACCTTGCTTCCCTTGCGGATGCGTATGTGGACGATGCGTTTGGCTCCGCGCACAGGGCGCACTGCTCTACCGCGGGCGTGACGGATTATATTAAAGAGACTGCCGTTGGCTACCTGATGGGTAAAGAGATCGACTTCCTCGGCAACGCCGTAGAAACCCCCAAGCGTCCGTTTGTGGCTATTTTGGGCGGCGCAAAGGTTGCCGACAAGCTGGGCGTTATCGACAACCTGCTTACCAAGGTTGATGTTTTAATCATCGGCGGTGGCATGGCGTACACCTTCCTTAAGGCGAAGGGTCTTAGCGTCGGTAAGTCGCTGGTTGACGAAGAGAAGCTAGAGTACTGCAGAGACATGATCAAAAAGGCGGAGGAAAAGGGCGTTAAGCTGCTTTTACCCGTAGATACCAAGGCGGTAGAGAACTTCCCCGATCCCATTGACGCGAAGATAGAATACGTTGTTACCAACGGCACAGGACTACCCGAGAACCTGATGGGTCTTGACATCGGTCCCGATACCGAGAAGCTGTTTGCCGATGCCGTAAAGGACGCAAAGACCGTAGTTTGGAACGGACCGATGGGCGTGTTCGAGAACCCCGTTCTCGCGAGCGGAACCAAGGCGGTCGCCGAGGCGCTTGCAAACACCGACGCGGTTACCATCATCGGCGGCGGCGACAGTGCTGCGGCTATCATCCAGTTCGGCTATGCGGATAAGGTCAGCCACATCTCCACCGGCGGCGGCGCGTCACTCGAGTACCTCGAGGGCAAGGGTCTGCCCGGCATCGACGTTATCGCAGATAAGTAAATCGTAACCATATAAAGGGCAGGCGATATGCCTGCCCTTATCCAGTCGTACACAAGGCAGAGGTGAGAGGGCAGATAAACAACCGTCCTTTGCCCTTGCCTTTTGTTTTTGCTTTTTAGAAGACCTTTACCCCATCGCCAATACAGACAGCGGAGGGAACTCAATGAGAAGACACTACATCGACAACCTGCGCACATTCGCCATTCTTCTGCTGTTTTTGTATCATACCGCGATGATGTTCGACTCGTTTGAGTCGTTTTATGTATATTCCCATTCGGTAAAGGTGCTTAATACGTTTCTTATCGTGGCATGGCCGTGGTTTATGCCGTTGCTGTTTGTGCTGGCGGGCGTGTCGAGTGCCTATGCGCTAAACAAGCGCACGGCGGGGCAGTATATAAACGAGCGGGTACGCAAGCTGTTTGTTCCGCTTTTGTCGGGGGTTTTGCTGCTTGTACCCATGCAGACCTACTTCGCCGAGCGGTTTCACAACGGGTACACCGGCGGCTATCTTGCGCAGTACATCCTGTTCTTTACAAAGCCCACCGACCTGACGGGCTACCACGGCGGCTTTACACCGGCACAGCTGTGGTTTGTTTTATACCTGTTTGTGATTTCGTTACTTGCACTGCCGCTGATGCTTTGGTACAATAAACGAGAAACGAAGATTGACGCAAACAAGCTGACATTGCCCCTTCTTCTGCCTATGTTTCTAATCCCCCTTTTGATGGCACTGATCTTAAACATCGGCGGTAAGAGTGTAGGTGAGTATTTTGCTTATTTTATGCTGGGCTTTTTGGTGCTTTCGCGCGACGAGGTGATAGAGCGTTTGCGGCGCAATCGATGGTTTTTGCTCGGGCTGTCTGTGCTTCTGCTTGGCACACTATGCTATCTATCTTTGACCGTTGGGTTTTCGCTTGCGACCGATATTTTGATGCGTGCGGCGGGCTGGGTCTCGGTGCTTGCACTGATGGGCGGTGCAAAACAGTGGCTTAACTACACGGGTAAGGCGTTAACCTACTTATCGGGCGCGTCGTTTGTGGTGTATCTGTTTCACCAGTCGTGGCTGGTGGCTGCGGGCTACTATGCGCTCAAGGTCACCCATAACGCGGCGGCTGTGTGCGCGATGGTGATTCCCGCAAGTATGGTGCTAAGTATCGCGTCTTATGAGGTTGTAAAACGCATCCCTGTTACCCGATGGATGTTCGGGCTGGGAGGCTTTCATAAAGGTTCAAAACAAAAAGAAATAAAAGGAGAAATTACACTATGAATCCTTCTCTTCGCAAAACCGTTATTGCAGGAAACTGGAAGATGAATAAAACCCGCGC
>JAEZDF010000059.1 GCA_023429685.1 Bacillota bacterium | reverse complement strand
TGCGGATTCTTTCGGGAGAGCTGGAACCGACAAGCGGCGAGATTCATATAGATGAGAAGGTTCGGATGTCGGTACTGCGGCAGGATCAAAACCAGTACGACCATTGCCAGGTAATTATGGCAGTGCTGATGGGCAATGCGCGGCTGTACGAAATTATGCAGCAAAAGGATACGCTCTACTCCAAGGAAGATTTTAGCGAAGAGGACGGCGTACTTGCATCGGAGCTCGAAGAGGAGTTTGCGGAGCTGGGTGGCTGGGAAGCGGAAGCGGACGCCGCAAAGATTTTGCAAGGGCTTGGAATACCAACAAGCTATTCGACAAAACTGATGAGCGAGCTGACAGGTCGCGAAAAGGTAAAGGTGCTGTTGGCGCAAGCGCTGTTTGGCAAACCCGACCTGATTATGCTCGACGAGCCTACCAACAATCTGGACTATCAATACATCACCTGGCTTGAAAACTTTTTGATGGATTACCCCGGAACCGTTATCATTGTTTCGCATGACCGGCATTTTCTAAATACGGTGTGCACACATATCGTGGATATCGATTACGCAAAGATTAAGATGTATGTGGGCAACTACGATTTCTGGTACGATTCCAGCCGCCTAATTCAGCAGATGCTCAAGGATCAAAATCGCAAGTCTGAGGAAAAGGCCAAGGAGCTACAGGCGTTTATTGCCCGGTTTTCAGCCAACAAATCTAAGGCCAAACAGGCGACCTCCCGCAGGAAGCTGCTGGATAACCTTACGCTTGAAGAGATGCCGGCTTCCTCACGCAGATACCCTTGGGTTGGCTTCAAGCCAGATCGAGAGGCCGGTAAGGATATCCTTGCCGTTGAGGGTCTCTCTAAATCGGTGGATGGAGTGGTTCTGTTTGAGGATATCTCCTTTATTATGGATAAGGGGGACAAGATCGCCTTTGTGGGCAATGAGCTCGCAATCACGGCGTTGTTCCGCGTTCTGATGGAGGAGACTGCCCCAGACAGCGGCAGCTTTAAATGGGGTGTAAGCACATCGCAGGCATACTTCCCGCGGGACAACACCGCCTTTTTTGAGAATAACAACATGAGGTTAATCGACTGGCTCGCGCAATACTCAGAGGATCAACACGAAAGCTATCTACGGCAGTTTCTTGGTCGTATGCTTTTTTCAGGCGACGATGTCTACAAGCCGGCAAACGTACTATCGGGAGGCGAAAAGGTGCGCTGTATGCTTTCGCGCATGATGCTTACGGGTGCCAATGTGCTTTTGCTTGACCAGCCGACCAACCACCTTGACCTCGAGTCGATCACGGCGCTAAACAACGGTCTGGCGGATTACTCCGGCAGCATACTTTTCTCCTCTCATGACCGTCAGTTTATACAGACGATTGCCAATCGAATTATTGAACTGACCGATGACGGATTGCGTGACTATCGCCTTACCTTCGACGAATATTTAGAGCAAAAGCAGGATGATAAAAAGGCATAGGTTGCTGCGCATCAGCAGTAGACAATCATCCCGGTAAAGAAATGATACGAAGTCGCGTAAATAATTACAAAGGGACTGTAGCAACGATTGTTTGCTACAGTCCCTTTGCGTTTGTCTTATCTCTTTTCGGTCTTTACAGGATGAAGAGCCACGCTGTTACGCCGTAATGTCCAGTAAGGAGCCCGCAGACGCAGAACTCAAAAATCTTGAATAGCGGGAAATCGCGGAGGAGGCATCGGGGGAAAACAGCTCGTTTGCCTGCTCTTTTGCGATGCTAAGCTGTGTGCCGAGTAGACCGTACAGCGACGACAAGCCGGTACCGCCCGAGAGCAGCTTGGTGGCACCGCCTGAAGAAACGGCGGTCTTGAGTGCATCATAATGGTCAAGCCCGCTTGCGGAAAATCCGTTCTTTACAAAGGAGTCGACATTTCGCAGGGTTGCAAAGTTTGTGGTTTTTGCACTCGCCACCACGCCAAGGGAGCCGGAAAGATTCTTTACGTTATAGTTCTTCCTTGCATAGGCGGCAGTATCAACCGAGCCGAGCGACGCATTGGTATAAGCATCGTAATACTGGGTTGCCATCCTTAGAACCGTCATGTTCGACACCTCCTTTTTATATATCTAAGCATATCCTATTTCGGTAAATAAAACAAGAAGTTTAGTCCCGTTCGCCCTTCTATCCTTAATGAAGCAACATATTTATGTCGTTTTAGAATAAACTATATTTCCGATTGCCGTTTGCTCGGTATGTGTGATTGTGCTATTTACGTGGGTGACCGCATGGTGTATTATGAAAGCTAAGAGCAAAACAAGCAGCATTTTGCATTATATGTTTGTGTTTTCCATACTCGCACCATTTTAGATGATGATGTTTACGATCTGTACGGTATCTGTGCGGCGGTTACGGCTTCAAAGGCATGGGCGCTATCATGGCGATGCTGGCACTTACCATTAATCCCAATCTCTTAACTAAGTCGTCAAATGTACTTATCAATGGCATGACCGCAGGTGCGGTAAAAGGGGTATCCCCTTTCGACCGGCGTATTGCCGCAACATTTAGCATGGGAGGGCTTTACTATTCGTTCCAGTGGAATTTTAATGCACATATCCAGCCTGCCGTCCCCCTACGGCATTGGCACGTTTGGAAAAGCGGCAACCGATTTTGTGGATTTTTTAGCCGATTCCGGGCAAAGCTATTGGCAGATACTCCCCATCGGTCCGACGGGCTACGGCGATTCGCCGTACCAGTCGTTTTCCACCTTTGCGGGAAACCCTTATTTTGTCGACCTTGACCTGCTGTGTGACGAAGGACTGCTAAGCAAAAAGGAGTTCACCGCGCTCGATTGGGGAAGCGACCCCGCCCGTGTGGACTACGGCAAGCTGTATGAGAACCGATTTTGCGTACTGCGCACCGCCTACGAGCGGAGGGGTAACGCACACACGCAGGATTTTTGTGAGTTTACCGCCAAGAATGCATGTTGGCTTGAAGACTACGCGCTATACATGGCGTTGAAATTTTATTTTGGCGGCAAGCCTTGGTCCGAGTGGGCAGACGACATCCGCCTGCGCAAGCCGGACGCGCTTTGCCGATACTCCGATTTATTGCGCAGCGAGATCGACTTTTGGCGGTTTGTGCAATACCTGTTCTTTTCCCAATGGGATAGACTAAAGCGCTATGCAAACCAAAAAGGCATCTCGATTATCGGCGATATCCCCATCTACGTGGCGTATGACAGCGCGGATGTTTGGGCAAACCCGTCGTTGTATGTACTGGATGAAAACCTGCTGCCCACTGTGGTTGCGGGGTGTCCGCCGGATGCCTTCAGCGCAACGGGGCAGCTTTGGGGTAACCCCATATATCGGTGGGATGAGATGAAAAAGGACGGCTACGCCTGGTGGATGCAGCGGCTCGAAAGCGCAACGACAATAGCTGACGTAGTGCGCATCGACCATTTTAGAGGGTTTGACAGCTACTACGCAATCCCCGCCGTCGACAAAACCGCCGACAACGGGGTTTGGCAGCAGGGTCCGGGGCTTGACTTCTTTCAAACCCTGCGCAAAACTCTTGGCAAAAGGAACATCATTGCCGAGGATCTCGGACTTTTGACCGATTCGGTTCGTAAGCTGTTAAAGAAGGTCGGCTACCCCGGCATGAAGGTGTTGCAGTTTGCGTTTGATTCCACGGGAGAAAGCGACTATCTGCCCCACAACTATGAAAAAAACTGTGTGGTGTATACCGGCACACACGACAACGACACGGTATGCGGTTGGTTTGTAACCGCCCCCCGCGCCGATGTGCGCTTTTGCAGGCGATATCTCGGCATACGCAAAAACGACCCCCGAGGCATGAGCTTAATTCGCGCAGCATGGGCAAGCGTGGCGGACACGGCCATTGCCCCGATGCAGGACTTTTTAGAGCTTGGCGGCGAGGCGCGCATGAACAAGCCCTCTACCCTGGGCGGCAATTGGCAGTGGCGCGCGCTGCCAAACAGGTTCACAAACGGTCTTGGGCGAGACATCCTTGCTTTGACCAAGCTTTACGGAAGGTGGTGCCAGCGATGAGCACACAAAACACTGCACTTTTAGAACTATTTGACGCACACATAAAGGCAGAACAGTCTGTCGGCGACGCAAAGCCTTCGGTCTATCGGATACACAACGCGCTCGCAAAGGCGGTTATGTCCCACATTGCGGATAACTGGCACAAAAGCAAGCTCGCCCACGAAAGCGGCAAACGCGCATGTTACCTTTCGGCGGAATTTTTGGTCGGGCGCGCCGTTTACAACAATCTGCTCTGCCTTGGGCTGACCGACGACGCCGACCGATTGCTTCATCAATACGGCGCAAGCCTTGCCGACCTAGAGGAGATTGAGGACGCGGCACTAGGCAACGGCGGATTGGGCAGGCTTGCCGCCTGCTTTTTGGACAGCGCCGCCACCCACAACCTGCCGCTTACCGGCTATGGCATTCGGTATCGTTATGGCTTGTTTAAGCAGCGGTTTGTAGACGGCATGCAGCACGAAGAAGCGGACGACTGGACACGCCACGGCGACCCGTGGTCGGTGCGCCGTGAGGAGGACGCCGTCACCGTCGCCTTTGCCGATCAGACCGTGCGCGCCGTGCCCTATGATATGCCAATACTCGGTTACGGCACAAGCAATGTGGGTACCCTGCGCCTTTGGCAGGCAGAGCCACTCGAACGTTTTGACTTTGCGCTGTTTAACGCCCAACGTTATGATGAGGCGGCGCGCGCCAAAAACCGCGCGGAGGATATCTCCCGTGTGCTTTACCCAAACGATGACACGCTCGCCGGCAAACGGCTGCGTCTAAAGCAGGAATACTTTTTCAGCAGTGCGTCCGTTGCCGACCTGATGAGAACGCATAAGCGGCTGCATGGCGACGATTGGTCGCGCTTTGCGGAGTTTTATGCCATACAACTCAACGACACCCATCCCGTGCTTGCCATCCCCGAGCTGGTGCGCCGCTTGATGGATATGGAGGAGCTGTCGTTTGACGATGCGTTTTCCATTGCGCAGCAGGTGTTTCATTACACGAACCACACCATCATGGCGGAGGCACTGGAAAAGTGGAGTGCCGCGCTGGTGCGCTCGGTGCTACCGCGCGTGTATCAGGTGATTCGCTTAATTGACCGCCGCTTAAAGAAGGACTTTGCCAAACGCGGTATGGAGAAGGAACAGGTTCGCGGCATGGCGGTTGTGGACGGCAACACCATTCACATGGCGCGCCTTGCGGTCTATGCGTCAGCCCACACCAACGGCGTTGCAGAGATTCACACGCAGCTGCTTACACAGCGCGAGATGGCTGACTGGTACGGCATATTCCCCGAGCGTTTTCAGAACAAAACCAACGGCATCACCCAGCGGCGGTGGCTTGCGCTATGTAATCCCGCACTTGCTAAGCTGATTACTGAGCTGCTTGGCAGTGAGCGCTGGATTACCGACCTTTCCGCACTCAAGGAGTTGGAGCGGTTTGCCGAGGATGAGCAGGTGCTTCGCCGTTTTATCGACATCAAGCAGGACAACAAGCACCGTCTGGCAGAGCATATCCGCCGGTATGAGGGTATTGACCTAAACCCAGACGCCATATTTGACATTCAGATAAAGCGCCTGCATGAGTATAAGCGGCAGTTTCTAAACGCGTTTGCGATTTTGGATATCTATTATGGCATCCTCGACGGGCGCATCACCGATTTTCATCCCACCGTCTTCCTGTTTGGTGCTAAAGCAGCGCCCGGTTACAAGCGGGCAAAGGCAATCATCCAGTTCATCAACGAGATTGCACGCGTCATCAACAGCGACGAGCGGTTAAACGGGCGGATCAAGGTGGTGTTTGTGCACAACTATAACGTATCCTACGCAGAAAAGCTGGTCTGCGCGGCGGACATTTCAGAGCAGATATCCACAGCAGGCACCGAGGCATCGGGCACCGGCAACATGAAGTTTATGCTAAACGGCACCGTGACCCTTGGTACCTACGACGGTGCGAACGTCGAGATTGTGCGCGAAGCAGGCGAGCAAAACAACTTCATCTTTGGTAGGCGTGTAGAGGAACTCGCACAGATTAAGGATAGCTATGACCCTATGGCGTTGTACAACGAAAACCCGCGCATTCGCCGCGTGGTGGACACCTTGGTTGACGGCACGTTTGACGATGGCGGTACGGGCGGCTTTGCGGAGCTGTACGACGCACTGCTAAAGGGTGCAAGCTGGCACAAGCCCGACCACTATTATCTGCTGGAGGACTTTACAAGCTACGTCGACACGCGGCTTGCCGCAAATAAGCGGTACCAGGACACCCTTGCCTTTGCCAAGATGTCGTGGCTTAACCTATGTAACGCGGGGATGTTTAGCTCCGACCGCACCATCGCGGACTACGCGCAGAACATCTGGGGCATTGTCCGCGTTACCGTTTGATGACAAAATGACAATCCCCCTGCAAAGCTGATTTGTAGGGGGATTGTATAGCCTTATAATGAAAAACCAAGCAAGTATAACGCGTATTATTATTTGCGAAAAAGCCATAATAGCATAATGAAAATCTGGTCAAAACACGTGCGAAATATGCAAAAAAGAGGTTGACACAGGGGCGTAAAGTAAGTATAATATAAAGCGTCGCACAAATGCTGCGGAATTGTGTAACGGTAGCACGACAGACTCTGACTCTGTTTGTCTGGGTTCGAATCCTAGTTCCGCAACCAGGATATGTTAAACACAAAAAAGCCTATCGAACGATAGGCTTTTTTGTTGTGTAACGTAGTATTTATCAGGGAACAGAGCAAGGTACACACGCCCTGCCCTCGATATTAAACAAGTTTTTCACGTGAGCATAACAAACTGCCTTATGTAAGGTCACATAACGTTACAAGTTGTCCGTTCCCCCTCATTCGAACGAGCTACCCCCAGTACAGTGACGTTGACCGGGTAGAAGTATCATTAGACCAGCTTGCTCCATTATAATGGATGCAAACTGGTCTGATATTTTACAAAATGAAACCCATCGCAAAACTAGATGGCATAATCGTCAACTGCCTCCAAAAGACCATGCTCAACAAGAATCTCCTCCAGTCGAGACTGTTCCATCGGCTTTGGAACCGTAAACAACTCGTTTTCATCAATTGCTTTTGCAAGGTTTCGGTATTCCTGTGCCTGTTTTTCTTTCGGACTGTATTCTATCACAGTTTTTCGGCGAATTTCAGCTCGCTGCACCACATTGTCGCGAGGCACGAAATAGATAAGATGGGTTCCGAGTTCTGCCGCGAAGGCTTCGAGCAGTTCATGCTCATGGTCAACGTTTCTGCTGTTGCATATGATTCCTCCAAGCCGTACTCCACCGGTCTTGGCGTATTTTGCAATGCCTTTTGAGATGTTGTTAGCGGCATAAAGCGCCATCATTTCACCACTTGCCACAATATAGATTTCCTTTGCCTTTCCCTCTCGGATGGGCATAGCAAAACCGCCGCACACTACATCACCCAGCACGTCGTAAAAAACATAGTCCAAATCATCTGTATATGCTCCCAATCTTTCCAAAAGCCCGATCGAGGTAATAATGCCCCTTCCCGCACAACCGACACCCGGTTCCGGTCCTCCCGACTCCACACATTTTGTTCCAAGATATCCTTCGCGCATGATGTTGGAAAGTTCAATCGCGTCTCCGGCTTCACGTAGGGTGTCCAGCACAGTACGCTGCGCAAGTCCTCCCAAAAGCAGCCTGGTGGAATCGGCCTTGGGGTCACAGCCTACGACCAATACCTTCTTTCCGCTTTCCGCAAGACCTGCCGTCAGGTTTTGCGTGGTGGTGGATTTCCCGATACCTCCTTTTCCATAGATGGCTATCTGTCTGAGTCTCTTCTGTTCTGGCATGGTATAATCTCCTTATATTGTGTATTCCGGCTGCGGCACCGCGCTTGCAAGATGTAGTTTTTCAAGAATGCTGCTGCGTAAAGCCATAAAATCCGGGCTGCTCCGTGCTCTGGGCCTTGGCAGAGAGATATTGAGTATCTCGCTGATTTTCCCTGGGCGAGGGGTCATAATGACTATTCGATCACTTAAATACAGCGCTTCGTCCACGTCATGGGTAACCAGTACCATCGTGGTGCTGTTTTTCTCCCAAAGCTCCAGCAGCTTATCCTGTAAATCTGCCCGGGTAAAGGCATCTAGTGCACCCATCGGTTCATCAAGCAGCAGTGCAACCGGATGGTTGATTAGCGCTCGCGCAATTGCAACGCGCTGTGCCATACCGCCGGAAATCTGATGGGGATATGTTTTCTCAAACCCCTTTAATCCAATCAGTTCAATAAAGCGCGTAACTTCCTGTTTGTTTTCTTTGTATGTCCCTCTGGCTATTAACCCTGATGCAATGTTCTTTTCCACCGTAAGCCATGGGAATAAGCTCCCCTGCTGAAATACATATCCTCGGTCGGGGTCTGGTTTTGATATCACGCTGCCGCTTAATGTAATGCTGCCGGCTCCCGGAACATCCAGTCCCGCCAGAAGACGCAGAAGGGTAGTCTTGCCGCAGCCGGATGGTCCGATAATCGAAACAAACTCTCCGCGCTCGATGGTCAGATTGATGTCTTTGAGCGCTTCGACCGTGTTGTCACTGGCATCCACATAGGTGCGATCCACCGCAGAAATTTCAATCAACCTCTGGCTGCTCATCTGACAAGCCCCCTTTGCCACCGCAAAACACGACCCTGTATTCCGCCAATAATCTTCATGATGGCGGAGAACAAAACGGCCATTACGATAATTGCTGCAAACACCTTATAGTACGCCGACCAGACCTTGGACGCATTGATGTAGTAGCCGAGTCCCCCAGGCTGACCCATCATTTCGGACATGACCAATGTGGTAAACGCGAACCCGTTTGCCGTCGATATCCCCATAAAGATTTGCGGCATGGCGTGGGGTATTGCCACATGAAATACCAGATACGCGTTTTTTGCGCCTAGGGTTTTTGCCACTTCAAAATGTACACGGGGTGTGCTCGCAATCCCCTGTGCGGTTAAAAATGCCACAGGAAACCACGCGCAGATTACAATAAGAAAGGCCGCCGCCGAAAACGGGGTGGGGAACAGCGTCAGCGCAAACGGCATCCATGCCACTGCCGGGATTACCCCCGTAATCTTCAGTACCGGGTAAACCCAATAATAGACCTTGGGAAACCACCCAATCAAAATCCCTGTTCCCACGCCGAACGCAACCCCCGCGGCAAAGCCTACGGTAAACAAACGAAGTGAGTACATTGTATTTTGCAAAATATAGCCGCCCTCTATTAGAAAGGACTCAACAATCCTTGCAGGTCCCGGAAAAAACGGCTGCGGTAAAAGTAGAAGTTTTGTTCCCAGTATATCCCACAATGCGACCGCAAGACCGATTGCAAAGCGAAATGGAACACGGCTGAGGAATCGTTCCCGACGGTCGATGTCTCCAAACGAATACGCGGCAATGCCTGCATAAAGCAAAATAATGAAAAAGAGTACCATGCGGTACGTCTGGTTTGCGGTTAGGCTTACCGCTTCACTGATGGGATATGCCGTCGCATCAAGCACCGCAATCTGTGGAAAAAACAAACTGACCATCACCGCGGTGATGAAACCCGCTACCGAGGCAGCGGTCAGCACTGCGTACCGAACCCCGGCTCTTTTATCTTTCTGGTGCCGCCCCTGCTGTCGCAGGGGCGGCACCACACCATTTTTAGACGGTTTTGAAATGATACTCACCATTTACTCCTCCAAAAGAGACTTATTACGAGACCTTATTCACATCTACCTCTTGATAGATCTGTGCGGCAAAGGCGGCAGGGTCGTTTGTTTTTAGATAGCCAATATTCTTAAGCTCTGTCACAAAGTACTTCACATCATCTCCGACATGGGTAGTACCAGAATCACGATCTGCAAACGACGGATACGCATAGCTGATAACAAGCTGCTCCGCCAGCTCTTTGTCATCGATGGCCGAGTACTTCTTATCGGATATAATACTCACTGCCTCCTTTGAGTTTTGGGCAATCCAGTTCTGTGCCTTGCGGTACGCGCGTAGCAACGCGGCGACCTTATCGGGTTGCTCGTCAAGCACCTTTGATGAGGCATACAGGAAGCAGCAGTATTTCCCCGCGAAGGTCGGGTCGGTTGAAAGGTCAAATATCACTTTGTACTCGCCGCTCTTTTCCGCTATCGAGCCCAGCGGGTCCCACAATGCGGCAACATCAATATCGCCGCTTTTTACTGCCTCAAGTTCAAGGTTGCCGTCAGAATAGGGCAGGAAGGTAACCTCTGCGTCCTGTTGCTTTGCTGAGATGCCCGCCTTTTCAAGCCATACGCTCGCAACCTGATGCGGCGTGCCGCCAATTTCGTCGACGCCAATCTTTTTACCCTTGAGATCCTCCACCTTGCTTATCGGCGAATCCTTGGGTACGACAAACTTAATGCAGCCGTAATGCAGACCGTCTACGACCTTAACCTTCACACCCTCTTCAATAGAGGGGAAAAACTGAAAATCTCCGTTTACAATCGGAATAGTGCCGTTGTTCAGACCGATTTTTCGCGTCTCGGAGTCGGCAGAGATAAGGGTTACATCAAACCCTTCCTCCGCGAAAAAGCCCTTTTCATACGCGATGTAGATAGGGGCTCCACAGAGCGCGCCGTCTTTGCCCGGAATGTCAATCTTTCCATACTTATACTGGACGGTTTGAGCTTCGGAGCCTGTCGGTGCGGCAGTAGAGGCACAGGCGGCAAATAAGAATGTGAAAACAAGAATTAGCGCAACAAGACCCAAGCCCTTTTTCGTGGTTTTCATTGTATGTATTTCCTCCTAATATCATTTAATTGAAAGCGCTTTGCAAAACGCCTGTTCCAGGTCGGCGAGCAGATCCAATGGGTCTTCAAGCCCCGCCGAGATACGAATAAGGTTTTCGGGGATATCGGCCACCGCCTTCTCATGCGGTTCCAGTTCGCCGTGTGTTGTCTGCGGGGAATTGACAATAAGCGAACGGGCATCTCCGATATTGACATGATAGTGGAACAGTCTTACCGCGTTCAAAAACGCCTCTCGCTGCTCCTGCGAGCCTTTGAAGCCAAAGGAAAGGACTCCGCCGGCACCCTTTGCAAAATCTCGCCGATATAACGAGTAATACGGGCTTGATTTGAGCGCGGGATAACGCACCCATTCTACCGCATTGTGCGAGGACAGGTACTCTGCCAGCGTATGCGCGTTGTGAACCTGTTTTGCCACACGTTCCGACAGGGTTTCAAGACCGATGATAGCGAGGTATGCGTCAAACGGGGAAAGTGCTGCGCCGAAGTAATTGAGATAGTTAAACCTCACGCGTGAGGTAAAGGGAGCGTGTGGGAACACCTCCGTATAGCTTCTGGCGGCACCGTTTACATCACGGAGGGTATAGTATTTTTCAAAGAACTGGGGAAACTTCTCGGCGGAGTAATGGAACGTTCCGCTTTCAAGTATCAGCCCCGCAATCAGGTTCCCGTGCCCGTTTAACCCCTTAGTAGCGGAATAAACCACGATGTCCGCTCCGTGTTCGATAGGATTGAACAGATAGGGTGTCGCAACCGTGTTATCCACAACCAGCGGGATTCCATTTGCGTGCGCAACCTTGGCTATCGCGTCTACATCCAGCAAAATACCGTTTGGGTTGCTGATGCTTTCGATAAAGATTGCTTTGGTATCATGTTTAATCTCAGCCGACAGGCTCTGCGGATCTTCAATGTTTTGGGCGATGTCAAACTCTATCCCAAACTTCGGATAGATCTTCTTAAAGCTGTCAGCGCTTCCGCCGTACAGAAACGGGGAGGTTAGTATTCTTCCGCCGCCCTCTGCAAGATTAAGCAGGGTATAGCTAATGGCAGCCATCCCGGAGGCTACCGCCAACGCCGCACCCGCACCGTCAAGGATTCTCACCCGTTCTTCCAACACGGCGACGGTGGGGTTACCAACGCGGGTGTACAGAAAACCCTGTTCTTGAAAGCCAAACAGGTTTTTTGCGTTTTGTACATCTCGAAAATCGTAAGATGCGGTTTGATAGATCGGCGGTGAAACGGCATAATTGTGCTCCTTGGGCTCATATCCCGCACAAATCTTTTGCGTATCAAAGCGATACGCGGATAGAGGGGTTTCGTTTGCCATAAATATTCTCCTTTCGTGTTTCGCATGTGGCTACAGTCCGGCATGTCACAATCACACATCATATAACACCACCCCCTTTGTTTACTTATTGATAGATTCTCGGCGCGGCAATAATTAACCGTGGGAGAATGTATTCTCCTGTACTACGGGGCGGATGTAAATCTGCCCCGAAAAATCTGCGCCCCCTGGGATACCCACCGCATCGGCTCTGCACCGCTGACAATGGCGAAACACGCTGATGTGCTGCTCTGCCTCACCGCGAACCAAGCTGACTAGATCACATCCGGGTGCAGAACACCAAGAAAGCTCGTGCTGCGGAATAAGCGGGATGATGTTGTAGATTTTTGCCCCCGCTTTCGCTACGGCTTCGGCAACCTCTCCTACATGTTCGGCGTTTATCTCGGGTATCAAAACCGTATTTACCTTGACGGTAACACCGGCATCCGAAACGGTCTGAATGCCGCGAAGCTGGTTATCAATAAGAATCCTCGCCGCTTCCTCATTTTCATATCGCTCGCCGTGATACACGATACCGCTGCAAATCTGCGCCTGAATAAACGGGTCGACCGCGTTGACCGTAACGGTAAGCGAATCAATACCCACATCGATAATGTCTCGCGCGTAATCGGGTAGCAAAAGCCCATTGGTACTCATGCATTTGATGATTTCGGGAAATTCTTTTTTAATCTGTCGGAAGGTCTCTAATGCATAAGGGGTTGCCAGTGTATCGCCGGGACCCGCTACTCCCGCCACCGTGATATCGGGGCAGAGCTCCACCGCCCTGCGCACGACTTCCACCGCTTCCTGCGGCGTAATGATTGCGGATGCAACCCCGGGGCGAACATCCACGTCGTTAATCCTGCGATCACAAAACAGACAGCGAATGTTACAGCCCGGAGACACGGGCAGATGTACCCGACCCTTGTTGTTTTTTGCCCCCACAGAAAAGCAGGGATGCGACCTTGTAAGCTCTTCAAATGACTTTGACATCAACCGTTCACCCCTGTTCCAATAGATTGCCCACGATGACTTGCTCCATTATCTCATCTACCGCGCCGTATGACTCAAAAACCCGTTTTCCGCGACCTATCATATACGCTGCGGCACTCTGCCCAATCTTTAAAACAAACACGGCATCGCAATCCTTTAGCGCTTCGTACAGGTGATCAAAGCCACCTTCACAACTTCCCTGGCAGAGCGCTTGGGTTTTTCGCGATTCAACCTGTTCGTATACGGCGCCGTCCACATCATAAATCTGAAAGTAGCGAGCACTGCCGAAATGCTGGTCGATATAAGCACCGTCTGTACTTGCAAAGGCAATCCGTATCCTCATAATACACGCTCCTTTCGAATCATCGGTATGTAGCGAGTACCGCATTGTAAATATCCTCTATCACGCGTAGCCCGCCGGAAAACCCGACATAGTTTGTCGTCATAACAAGGCGGTAGGGCGATGGTACCGAGGCGGAAAGGAAATCATACTCCTTCTCTCTCGCAAGCTCCTTATCCCACCCGCTGCCGATAATCAACCCTCTTCCACTGTGGTGGATGGATCGAATCGTATCCTGTACCTTTCCCGCATCCGGCTCAAAAACGAGCGGAATGCTGCGTTTGTCAGAGGCGCTTTTTAGCTCATCCTCTATCTGCGGCCAATACCTTACCGGCGTACTGTCCACAACAAACTGTTCCTTCGGTACGATTCCCACTTCGTGCAGCAGGAACTTGGAAAGCCCTATCACATAACCGGCGTCATGCAGGATATGTACATGGTTGGGTAGTCCATAGCGAAACTCCAGCAAAAATGTGGCGAGGTTGTCAATCTCCTCGTAATACGCCTCACGCTCCCGTGTTATAAACTCTTCTGCGGCCTTTTCGTCAATTTCCGAGCCTTGCTCAACGGCAAAGCTGATGACCTGACGAAGAAAACGCTCGGTTTCGTTTGCGCCGATTGGAACGCTGTTAAACTGTGTGTACGGTTGCCCGTAGATTGATTCGAGATGTTGCGCGATCTCCACGCCGTACCATGGTGAAACCAGAATGTTAAAATTCGCTCTCGGAACCCGCTTCCACTCCGCCACGCCTTGGGACTGGGGACCAAACAGCACATGAACCTTCAGCCCGATACCCTCCAACAGCCGTTTATATTCCCTCAGATTCCCTTTCCAAAAAGGGTCTTGGTACGGGATAGACGCAAACAGATTTACGGTTTTCTTTTCGCTTCTGGCGGGGTTTTTCTCCTCGAACCCGCTGACATACTGGTCGATAATTGCGTTAACCACTAAGCTGTGGGATTCATAATTTGTGCACTTAAATCCCGCCGTTTCCACCGACACGATGGGCTTGCCGTCGCTGCGAAACTCATCCACCAGCGACTCCACATCGTCGCCCACGATTCCCGCCGTGCAGCCGGTCATCACCACCTGCAGGTCGGTATCCAGTACCTTATATGTATTGGTGATGATATCACGCAGGCGGTTGATGCCGCCAAAGACGACCTCCTGCTCGCTGAAGTTGGTGCATGGAGAGGTGCTGCCGCCCGCATAGCCGGTGGAACGCTCAAAAAAGCCCTGTATCATGTTGCCGCAGCCGGGACCGGCATGCAGAATAGGCACTGCTCTCGGGATAGCCACCACGGTTTGCAGCGCACCGATGGCGCAGGTAAACCGTTCCTGTTCAATCATTGTGCTCATTTTGCTCCGCCTCCTGCCAAAAAGGTATGGGGATCCTGACTAAGCCACCACTTGGTGTAGGGATTTACGGCGTGCTTTTCGAGATTCTTCACAAACTCGTCGTTCTCAATGGTTTCGAGAATTCGTTCACCGTATCGCACGATTCCCTCGTAGCCCATGCTGTAGTGCTCGTCGCCGATTAACAGGGACGGCACTCCGAGCTTCGCACCCCAGAGGGTCATGCCACCGTGCCGTGCAAGCAGCACGTCGGGGCGCAGCCTGTTTAGCATATTCACAAGCTCAAATTCCTGCTTGTTGCAGACGTTGAAGTTTGGCACATCCCCATATTCCTTGACACGGTGCGCAAGCAGGTCGCTTTGCTCGTTGTCGTTGTCGTACAGCGGGTCGTGGTGGAAGATGGCGGCGCCCTTTGCCTTCATGCCAAGCTCTCCGAGCAGGGACAGCAGGGCGTGACCATGCGCAGCACCCGCCGTTACATAGGCGGTTTTTCCCCCGAGCTTTTCTCTTAACGCTTCAATTTGAGGCAGATACGCATCCTTTTTTGCCGCAATTAAGCGTTCTGCTTCTTGTTGCTTTCCAAGCAGCCTTCCCAGCTCCCGAAACCACCGATCTGTCTGTGCAATGCCATAGGGCGGCGCGGTCTTAATCTCCGGCACGCCGAACTCCTGTTCAAGTGCCGCACCCAGATAGGAACCCAGCGTGGGGCAAACTTGAATACTTGCAGCCGCCTCGGAGGAACGCCTGAGATTCTCCACCGTAGAGTAGGGTGTTATGTAGTTTGGTTTTGCTCCGAATGCCTCGAACCAATCGGCAAACACATCCGTGCCCCAGAAGTTGATTACATTAATCATGTCGCTGCGTCTTTCGCGTGCGGGCTGTATCAGTTTTCGGGCAATGCTGTGGTAACTTGCATCAAACCCGGTAGTCCAAACCTTAGAGCGAAAGCCCTCGCAAAAGATTGCGATAACAGGAACACCCAGGTCCTTTTCCGCTTCGTTGCACACGCTCTCCACGTCGTCGCCGATAATACCGGCGGCACAGGTCGTAAGTACAAAAATGGCGCTTGCATGTGTGCGGTCATATACCTCATGAATGCCTTTAGCAAGCTTCTGCGCGCCGCCGTATACGGTGTCGGTCTCTTGCAGGTTCGTAGAAAATATCTTGCGTTGTGTCGGGTTTTCCACTCCGCGCAACGGGGAGTTTACCCGATACGTAAACGCAAACTCATGAAAGCATGAGGAGCATCCAACCGGTCCATGGCTGATGACCGCTGCATCCTGAACCAGTATTACCATGCACGCCGCCTGTGTGGTGGAGCACCCAAGGCATTGAGAAAAGGATCGGTTTTTGTCCTTTATCCCGCAGCGGGAGCATTGTACAAGCTCCTCCGCACCTCCCTGAAAACCGGTGATGGAACCTAGTCGTATTTCCCTGATTGATACCTCTGGTATCTGCAAATTAATTTTTGCCATACTATCCCCCTGATTATAATAAATTCGATACCAACCATTTGATGTGCAAATCGGTCAGATTCTAGCTGCTTTTGTCATCAATTTATGAACTGGCTGTTTGTGCTCGGCATGAGTGCTAAGTGCGCTCGCTTAAAACACCTGAATCCATGATTAGTGTACGGCTGCCGTACTCCAAAACATCAAGCTCGTGTGTGACCATCATAACCGCCGTTTTATTTTGTGCGATTTGTCTGAACAACTTCATGATTTCGGTCGTCGTCTGAACATCCAAATCGCCCGTTGGCTCGTCGGCGATGATATAATCCGGTTTATTGACGAGTGCCCTTGCTATCGCAACCCGCTTGAGCTCCCCGCCGGATAGATGCCGAGGGTAGGCGTCCGCCAGATGTGCAATCCCTGTCTGCTTGAGCAGAGACAACGCCCGCTCCTGCGAGCTTCCGTTTCTTTTTTGTAGGTAATAGGGTAATCGAACGTTATCAAGCACCGTCAAGTTGCCGAGCGTACTCTGTCCCTGAGGGATGTGGCCGATTTTTGTGTTTCTGTATGCGGACACCGCCTTGTCATCCCACGCGGCAATATCCTGATTCTCAACCTCAACGCTGCCTGACGTAGGGGTAAGAAGCCCTGCAATCAAATTGAGCAAGGTGCTTTTACCGCTGCCGGATCGCCCGATGATGTTGATAAAATCGCCCTTATTAACGACAAGGTTTACACCATCTACTGCTTTAAACACGGTTTCTCCCCGCTTGTATTCCTTTGTTAGATTCTTTAGCTCGATTGGCATAACAGGCTCCGTTTCCCCGCTGTAAGGCGGCGTATTGATTGGGATGTGAACTGCGGCAAGCAACAAGGTTTTTTTGTTATTCCCCTTCTCGCAATGCGACATAGGTTTGGGCTCTACCAATTTTGACCGCGGAGTAGGCAGCCGCGATTGGTCCCACAGCAAAGGAAAGCACGAGACTGTTAGCTGCTAAGCAAACAACAGAGCCCGCGGCAGGCAGAAGGTACGGTAGGTTTAACGTTTCACCTATTTTTGTGCTGAACGGAATAACAACCATTGATGACAGTGCCGTTCCCAAAACACCGCCAGCCACGCTGATGAGTAACGCTTCTGCCAGAACAATCCGCACCAGCTTTCCCCTCGTCGCTCCCAATGTTCGAAGCAGGGCAAACTCTTTTTTTCTGCCGTTAAAAATCACAGAGAATATTACAGCCAACACAAGAACGGCAACAACCCAGAGCACCGCAGTAAGCGTGTTGATAAAGGCTTGCAGTACATCAAGATTGTTCGAAATCGACGTAAAGATGCTCTTTGATTGAACCACTCCGATTCCCGAAATCTGACGGCGGATGTTGGTGGTTACCGTCTCGACGTCGTAATCACTACTGATTTTTACAAGCACGGTGGAGATGGACTGATCCATATCCGCGTCATAAACATCCACACTCAGGTTCATGCCAACCTCACGCGCCCCCTCTACCAGGGAACGGACTGTCTGCATGTTTGCGTATACCGAGTAATCCATGCCAGTAGATGTTTCCTCTAACTGTGCAACAACCGCATATGTTTTGTTAAAGAACGTGAGCGTTTTCGTCTCGTTTACTATAATATCGCTGCCCACAACCAACTGACCGTCGTCAATTTCCTTATCGTAGACTTTCGAAATCCACGGATGCACCACAAAATCGGTATCGGGGTCAAACCCAATTACCTGAACGGGAACCGAACAGCAGGCTGCCGACAGGGTTGATATATAGAATTGGGAGGTAACCCGGTTCACCCCTTCTATCTGCGCAAGCTGGTTTTCAATGCTCTTATCAAAGTAAAACCGACTGGGCTCTCCCGACAGAATAATCCCCTCGTACTCCGCTTCATGCTCAAGTGGTACAACCGCAATGTCTGCACCCATGCGTTCCTTTAAGCTACCCAGCCCGTTTTTCAAGCTGTGTGACAGTACCGAGCCCCCAAAAAGGGTAAAGGACAGAATACTCACAACGAAAATAAGTCCGGCTGTGCGAAATGGATTTCCCCGCAGGCTATACCCCGATAGCCGGCTTGTCGTCAACGGCTTTCTCTTCATTCTTTGAGTGTTCCTCCTTGTCGACTTTGTGCAGGTAGGCCGCATTGATTACAGAGGCGACGATTACAAAACCACTTGCAATTGTTAAAGCAGGTAGCGTGAGAGTATGACAATCCATACGTGTACTGCCGCATACTCCAATCAAGACTGTGGGGATAAGGAGCGCCAAAATACCGTTAAGCCCGAGCGCAAGGGTTAAACCAAAGCGCGCCTGTCTGTTGCGCAGCAAAAGTAGCAACAGCCCACCTAAGACGATTAGTGCACCCACGCCAATTTCCGCACGCCCCGTCCAGTGGCACTTCATCGGAGAACTCATCGCGGCTCCCCCGCCCATGTTCTCGGTACTTTCGTTTCCCATGCTCATCTTGGGGTTTGGCGTATCCTGCATTGTTTCGCTCTCTGTGGTGCGTACCCCGCAAATTGGGAAGATTATCTGAGGACCTACTGCAATTAAGAGACCGAGAACAACGAACAAAACTCCTGAAATCACACGGTTTTTCATACAAAATGTCATTCCTTTCTGTTATGTGGTTTCGGCGTAGCTGAAATTGTGTTTCAGGATCGTAAACACAAAACTTGTTGTTTCCTTTCAATGGAATAAAATAAGCACAGTCCGAAAATTTCGGACTGTGCTTAACACAGACACAAAAATTTTATGCGGACATCTTGTGTGGTATACAGAATTTGACGCAACAACACATGCGCATCATACACATGCACATGAAGTCTGCGCGGCACATTTCGTTCACTGTAAGAGCATAATCTGTACGCATATAAAAACCCGCCTTCTTATTCATATTAAACATATAAAAATAATATGTTTAATATGGTAAAATAGTAGCACCATTACTATGAAAAGTCAATTGTGGAATTTTATATAGACTTTTCAACATACGGCACTATTTTCGTTTGGTATGTCAACCAAAAATATGCTTGCTGAAATAACGGTCTCCTCTGTCGGGGATGATAACCACGACAGTTCCAAGATGAACGGTCTGTGCTAGTTTGACTACTGCAGCTAAAGCTGCCCCAGAAGAGGACCCAGCAAATATCCCCTCTGTTTTAGCCAGGTGTCGAACCTGCTCAAAGGCTTCTGCATCGCTGACCTTAATCACCCGATCTACCATGCTCATATCCATGGTATCTGCGATAAAATCATTACCGATGCCTTCAATTTCATAGTCGGCATGCTCCCCACCGCCAATCGTCGAGCCGTAAGGGTCTGCCAAAACGCCTTGAATTTTGGGGTTTTTCTCTTTGAGATATTGCATAACGCCCGAAAAGGTTCCCCCGCTTCCGGCACCCGCAACCAAATAATCGATATTGCCGTTTAAATCTCGATAGATTTCGGGACCCGTGGTTTCGTAATGCGCCTTGGGATTGCTTTTGTTCTTAAACTGCTCCAGCGTTATAGAATTTGGAATTTGAGTTCGGAGCTCTTCCGCCTTTTTTGCTGCTCCGAGCATCCCGTCCTCCAACGGGGTGTTGATAATTTCCGCACCCAACGCGCGCAGTAAGGTTTGTTTTTCTTCAGAAAATTTAGTTGGCACTGTAAAGATAAGACGATAGCCCCGGTTGAGTGCCGCAAATGCGATGCCAAGCCCGGTATTGCCGGCCGTCGCCTCAATAATGGTATACCCCGGCTTTAAATCTCCGCGCTGCTCCGCGTCCTCAATCATATACTTTCCGATGCGATCCTTAACGCTCCCCGCAGGGTTATACAGCTCAAGCTTTGCGTAGACCTTTAGTTCCTCGGGGAATCCAAGGCTCGGCAGCCTGACAAGCGGTGTGTTCCCAATCAGCTCCTGCATGGAGCCATACATACTCATAGCTTTGCCCCCTCAATTGCTGTCAGTAAGTCCTTTGCCAGATCCTGTACGTTTTCTATGCCCACCGAAAGCCGAATTAACCCCTGTGTGATGCCTACCTTTTCGCGTATTTCTATAGGTATCGACGCATGGGTCATGCTGGCGGGATGACAAACAAGCGACTCCACGCCACCCAGACTTTCCGCCAACGCAATCAACCGCAATCCTTCAAAAAACTTATGTATCTCGTAGCCCTCTTTGAGTTCAAACGAGATCATCGCGCCACCGTTTTTTGCCTGTTTGCTGTTCACATCGTACCCTTGCGAATGAACAAGTCCGGGGTAATATACGGCTTTTACCGCTTCGTTCTTCTGGAGAAGCGCCGCGAGATTCTCCGCATTCTCTACATGTCGATCCATTCGGATGCCTAATGTTTTTATGCTGCGAATAAGCAAAAACGAATCAAAGGGCTGTAGCACGCCGCCTGTCGCGTTTTGAATAAAGTGCAGACGCTCTGCAAGTTCCTTTGTCTTGACTATCGCAAGTCCCGCAATCAGGTCGCTGTGCCCACCTAAGTACTTTGTGGCAGAATGAACAACAATATCAGCACCAAGCTCCAATGGGCGTTGGATATAGGGCGTCATAAAGGTGTTATCTACTATCAAAAGCGCATTCTTGCTTTTTGCCAGTGCGGCGACAGCCGCGATGTCTGTGACGGTCAAAAGGGGATTGGCGGGGCTCTCGACCAATACGGCCTTCACGTCCGGCGTGAGTGCCTCTTCAAGTGCCGCGAGATCGGTGGTGTCTGCAATGGTATAGGTAAAACCAAAATGCTTAAATACTTTATCCAGCACGCGGAAGGTTCCCCCGTAAACATTGCTGGAGAGCACAATACGGTCACCGCTTTGGAATAGACTGAGCACCGCGGTAGTCGCCGCCATGCCCGAAGCAAACGCAAAGCCTGCCGCTCCGTTTTCCAGCTCGGCAATCAAGGCTTCCAGTGCCTCTCTGGTTGGATTGCCCGTACGGGAGTATTCATAGCCCCTGTTTTTCCCCAACCCATCCTGCATGTAGGTGGAGGTCTGGTATATCGGAGTATTGACTGCCCCGGTGCGCTCATCCCCATAGATTCCGCCGTGAACCAGCGCCGATTCGATGTATGTATAGTGTTTCAAAACTTCTTTTCCTCCCTAACGTTAAATAATAAAAAACGCCTTCGTCTTAAATCATCCTCTACAAGAGCCAAAGACCAAAAGCGGTTTTACAAACAACTGTGATATCCTTCTTCTATCGTAAACAGAGCAAATTAGCTTTCATAATGTCCGAATAAAATCGAGTAAAAGTTTGCATTCTTGGTCTTTACGAAGATTATTCATAGACGTTATAAGTTAATTTGATATTGAACAGCCTAGTGTTCGGATTCTCATCGTACCGCGTACAACAGCGACAACAATCCCCATCGTTTTTATGCGGAGGTCGCGCTACTGATTGCTGATTGCTTTCCCGAACAAAATAGGTGTTCACTGTAATTCTCCTTTTTAATTTATATAATATATATATGCTTACTATACTTTATTTGCCTTTCTTTTGTTGTGAATTTCTGTTTAAAATTAACTTTTTACTAAAAGGAGCTGTTGCTGCGGGTGCTGCAACAGCTCCGCCGGGACTAAAGATTTTGATTGTTTAGCTCAGTTTTGCGGGGATAACCGCTCCGTTGTACTTTTCTTCAATAAACTTGCGCGTTTCGTCCGATTGTAAAGCCTTTACAAGGGCAAGAATCGCGGGGTTTTGCTGGTCTTCCTCCCGAACA
>JAEZDF010000136.1 GCA_023429685.1 Bacillota bacterium | reverse complement strand
AGTATCTCACCCTTTTCTACCTTGAAGCTGATGTTGTCTACCGCACATTTGCCTCCGTAGCGTTTGGTGAGGCCTTTTACCTCAATCATTGTAAGCTCCTTGTCCTTTCTTTTGGTCGGCTTGAATGGTTCGCCCGACCGTTATTAAAGTGTCATCCGCCCATCGGCCGCCTCCGCGGCAAACGGCGTTGAGGATGTGCCGTTCTTTTGGCACGTGTGTGTCTTTTCATCCATTTTTCTTTTTCGTATCAAACGCCCCGCGTAATGAACCGCACACTGCATAAGAATGGCGCAGCGATGCCTCTTTATTCAGGGCTTTAACGACATAATCATATCAAACTGAGTGGGTGTGTTTGTAAACAAATCATAAAGAAATTATCAATCAAATTTTTCTAATTGGGGGTTTTTTTGATTATGGCAAAACGAACTATTCTATCTTACGAATTTCGTCAGCCGTTGTTGGCAGTTTTGCATAAATGCGCGAAATACCGCGGGTTTTCTATGCGCCAACCAACGGTTGGGGATGCGGTGTCATGTTCGCAAAGAACCTTTTGGCGTTGCGGCACAAGATATCCTCCCGTTCGGTCTCGGTGAGCGGCAGGGCGAGAAACCGTTCCAGCTCTTCCTTGTGGTCCCACATCGGGAAATCCACACCGAAGAAAAAGCGCTCGCTGCCTAGGGTGCGTATCATCTGCACCGCCCTGTCCTTATCCATAAAGGCAAGGGTGCTGCAGGTGTCAAACCACACGTTGGGGCGGTTTAGGCACTCGGGCACGATGTCCCATTCGGTGTAGCCGCCAAAATGCGCGGCGATGGCAACCAAGCTCGGCACCTGATCCATCGCATTTGCAAGACGACGCGGCGACGAATAATCAAAGCGGATATCACCCGTGTGAAACAGAACGGGCAGCCCGTGTGCGCTGATTACCCGGTACAGCTCCACCGCGCGGGGGCTGTCTATGGCAAACCGCTGAAAATCGGGGTGCAGCTTTACGCCCACCAGCCCCATCGACTGGATGCGTTTTATCTCGGTCTCGGCGTCCTCCATATCGGGGTGCAGCGCGCCAAAACCGATAAACTGCGGGTGCGCCCTGCACTCGGCGGCGATAAAGTCGTTAATCGACTGCACCTGTGCGGGGGTGGTGGCGCTTGAGCACACCAGCTGGCGTGTCAGCCCAATCCGCGCGCCGCTCTCGATGATACGGGTGCTGTCGCCCGCATAGCGCATGGGTATCTCGTAAAACTCGCCAATTGCCTGTGCCGCCTTATCCGCAATCTTCGCGGGGAAGATATGCCCGTGCATATCCCAGATTTCGTACTGCTTCAAAACCAGATCAGGACCTTTCCTATGCATTGCGACTGATAAAGTCAGAGAAGGGCGCTAACCGCCGATGGGCTGGTGAAAACTGCGTTGTGCACTAGGGATTTCTTCGTGCGCCTAACTTCACTATTATACCCCTGTTATTGACAGCGCGCAACTGCTGAATTTCGGGCTTTGCGGTTTTATGGCAAACGCAAAGCCCGCCGAGGCTGGGCGGGCTTGATGGATGATTATTGCGCCGATGGCGGGCAGTCATAAACATTTTCTCCTGCTGCCTTTATTTTCGGATTTTTCCGCGGTTATCTATATTCATATATTCATTTTATCGTATCGCTTAAATAACGATACCCGTTATCGCTGATTTTAAGCCGCATGGTCTCAACCGAAATAACCTCGGTCGATGTCTCGTCCTCCGACCAGTCGTAATGATTTGCCGTTAACACAATTTCGTCGGGAGAATCAGCATAGCTTTGTATAATCTTAAGAAACGCAGGACCGCCAAGCGGTGCCAACCCTTGTAACACAAAGACCTGTCGTTCTTTATCATAGGTGCCGGTAAAACTCACAGACTGCGGGTAAAAAACGTAGCCCTCAAAATATTGATCCAGCACTATCGTTACCACATCTAAAGGTATTACATACTCTTCGCTTGCCTCATCGAAGTACTCCTGCACGGCTTCATCGCTTGCGACAGTCAGAAAGAAGTTGAACAAACCGTCCGACGTGAGTTCACGTGGTTGAGAAAAGCCTTCTGTCCCAATCGTCTGTGTTGCCTTTGGTAACATTGCCGCATGTAACTGCGCGACAATAGTATATAATGAATCATCGTCATTTTGACGCAAAAATGCCTGAGCTACCGTTTCTACAGCAAACGAAGATTCTCCTTCTGGGTTCGAAGGTAACACGTTTTTGCCGCTTTCCTGCGCATTCCTCGCCCAGCACGCCGAAAGCAGGAACAATGCGCTGAGCATCATACTTAGCAAGACCAAAAGCCAACCTTCCCGTTTCATATAAAACACACCCTTATATCTTTCTCCCTGTTACCACTGAAACGAATCGTTTAGTTCATAAGAGATATATGTGACAACATTCTCGTCGTTGAGTTCTACGGTCATCATACCGCTGGGGAAGACAATCCAACCTTCAAGAATATGCGGGTAATATGGCATCGCCTTTTTTCGAGCTGTCATGTCTTCATTCTCTTCGTCATCCGACGCAACAATACCAACCGCAATCATTATTTTGTTTTCTTTTTGTTCCGCCGATATTGCGACATGTCCGACGCCGCCCCCGCCAACCACCAAAGCATAGGTTTTGGTGTCCGCATCGTACCATCTGGAGTTTCGTAAATGTTCACTACTTACGTTAAAATGCTTTTTCAGTGCTTCTTCCACCTCGTCTGCCGGTGCGTTGATATATTCAGGAGCATACCCTCCCTCTTCATCCTGCGGAAGGTTTAGCAAGTTGTTCTTGGTACAAAAACCGATTAGATTATCTGCCGAGATTTCAGACGCACTTTCCCATGAGTACAAAAGGGTTTTCGTAGTTAGTGGCGCAAGAAACGCCGCGGTAACGTCGTCCATATTGCTTAAATCCACGTTTTCGGCTTTTATCGCCGTGTCAGGCTCTATATCCGCCACACTGGACACCTCGCCAAGCCCCTGCGATTGCGGAATATCCATCCCGCTCTCTGGCTCTACCACCGCCTGCCCGCACGCAGAAAGCAGTAACGCCGCGCAGAGCAGTAAACTGCATAAACCACAAAGCCATTTTGCGTGCTTCATGTAAACCCTTCTTTCTAAACTCTTTTGTCCGCCAACGTATCCTCTACGCCACGCGGTCTATCTGCAGGTTAAAATCCTCAAAGCAAAAGAGATTTCCGCTTTTATTAAAATAACAGTACCCAACATATCCTTGCAAAAAAGTAACCGATAGCTGCGTTCCTCGAAAAATCGGGGTCTCCAAAGCGGTAAGCTCCACGCTTTTTACCCCATCAATCTGCTTCAGCGCATCCAAAAAGCTTGCGTCCAAATTCATCGTGGTATCATTAAATCCCATCACAATGGTAAGCAGAGCATGCTCACTTTCATAAGGCGGGATGTATCTTACCACAATCTCGGTACACACCAACTCCTCATTCACCTTTTCGCCGCCTTCGTTTTTCGTTAACGCAAACGTAAAGGACGCGGTGTTGTCTTGTACGGTACACTCGCCAAACTCGTAAAAATCTCCTTTTCTTTGAACGCCCACAATATCATAGCCGTTGCTCCCCGGCAACAGATCCGATGCTGTTATCTTTCCCGTTTTGCAATCGACGGTTACGGTACCGCTAAAGTTATAAAAGATTTGGTCACCCATAATTCGGTCCGCCTTGGTGTAGATGGTCATTTCCGCCGGCTCTACCGACAACGCTACCCGCTCGATAGTGTAAAACGGCAGCTCAAAGGCATGGTATGCTTGGCATGATTTTTCGTATACAGCAAACACACTGGTATCCAAACTCTGTGTCCAGTACACAATGTAATCGTTACTTTCCTTCAAACTCATGCATTCGGCTCTTTCAAAAACAGGGTAATTATATCCCAGCTGCGCCATAACAATCTGGTCTAGCTGCTCCGTGGTCGTGTTTTTGTCATGCGTTTGATTTTCGGTGTCTTGTTCCATCGGCACTGTCTCAGCAACAGACGGCTGCAACACCCCGCTACCGTCAACCTGCTTTGCGGATAGAGGGTCAAATATCCCATCAGCTTGACAGGCGGTCAACAACAGAATTAGATACACCACGCCAACCAATATAGTCCGTCTTTTCAAAGCAGCCTTCCTTTCTCGTGTTTCGTTTTCTCTTTACTCGCCCTCAACCTGCTCGCTAGTATAGGAGATATATTTGTAGTTTTCCCCATCCACCTCAAGTACAACTTCATTTTCCCAACGCAACGTCGCCTCCGAACTGATTATGCTGCTATCCAGCGTTAAGGTCAGCCGTTTGCCCTGCCACCTCGCGCCGACAATCTCCATATCCACGAGGGTACCAATCCCACCAGACCAGTAAAAGCCCTTCTCTTTATCATAATACTCCGACTTTCTGATGTGCTCGGGTGTTACGTCAAAATGGCTCATAACCGCCTTTTCTAAATCCTCCTGCGGCATATATGGACTACCGTATTCTTCTTCAATCGGAACATCTAAACGGCGTTCCACCTCGCCCGTGCCGCACAGATAGATATAGTACACCACAAAAGCGTCCGGCTCAATCTGCATTGGGTCGTTCCATGATTCTCTGCCTACCGGGTACTTAAATGCCTCCACATACTTTCGGTACAGCGCAAGCTTTTCCGTTTCTCTTTCAAACTGCTCGTTGAACTGATACGAAAGATACCGCACCGCATTGTCTTCCCCAACCTCCACCGTCAGCGTTCCACTGGGGAAAATCAGCATGCCTTGCCCATACGGCTGATAGTTCACCGCCGCGTACTGGGCAAGCATCGTGGACTGCTTATCCGGGGTCTCACCCGGGTCAGGCACCGTAAGCCCGATTTCTATCATAATTCGTCTGCCTTGCTGTGTCGCGGAGATGGCGCGAAAGACTGATTCCTCCTCCTCTATCCGATCAATGTAATACGTCTGTTTATCCTTGTTATATCGAAAGCTCGTCTTTAAATGCTCGGGGGTAAAATCAAAATGCCTTTGCAGTGCGGCGACAACCTCCTGTTCCGGCACAGCGTGCCATTTTATCGGGTTATCAATGGGCAGATTCAGCAGATTGTTTCTGGAGCAAATATTAAGCAGATGCCACTCCCGTATACCAGACGCATCTTCCCAAGCGTAATACAAGCAGTCGTTATTCAGCGGCGCAAGAAACGCCGCGGTAACGTCGTTCATATTGCTTAAATCCACGTTTTCGGCTTTTATCGCCGTGTCAGGTTCTATCTCTGTTTCCCCCGATGATTCCTCCATCCCCTGCGACTGCGAAATTTCCGTACCGCTCTCTTGCTGTGGCACTCCCCCGCACGCCGAAAGCAGTAATGCCGTACAGAGTAATATACTTACTAGTGCGAAACCCCAACAGCCCCGTTTCATTTAAAACCCTTCTTTCCAGCTTGTATAGTCAGCCATCTTTCAGTAATGCTTACAGATATTAGTGTGTAATTTGTGTTGTTTTATTGCAACGCGAGCTGTTTAATAGATAAAAATTACATTATATTGTAAATCATGGTGTTTGGTGTTACTATTATGTTAATTACAGCTAGGTGGTGCTAAAGATGAAAAAAGGGATTCCCCTTCTTCTTTGTTTCCTTCTCTTATTCAGCCTGTTTGGCTGTGGCGCATCCTCCCGTCAGCCCATATCATCCCAATCGCTCAGCGGCAGTCCCTATTCGGATATTCCGTGGCAGGCGCTTTCCAATGGGATTGATTTATTGGATCTGCAGGCGGTCAGCAAAGCCTTCATCGACCCGCTAAAGCCCGCCGGCTACCCGTGGTTTTATTCGTGGGACAGCATCAAGGCACTCGACCCGGATGACTATATTTCAATACTGTCATATTACAACTACCTAAACCTTCCGCTCGGCACGGAACGCTACGACAACCCTTATGCCGACGGCGACCTTGTGGAGGCGGCTTTGTGCCCCCGCTTTGGTATAGACAAGGAGACCCTGCGCTCCGCCCGTCTGTACGATGCCAAAAACCACACCTATCTACTGCTGGTCGGCGGGGGCGGACCTGACCGAATGGTTGCTTCGTCCACCGTAATGGATGAAGACCTCGTTAAGATTGAGGTTGCCTACCACTTCCTAAGCGATGACACCGTAGACCCCGATTTAATCGGCTCCGTTTTGCCGGATTACCAACAGGACGCCACCAAATACGGCTATCCCGGGGGCTATCTGTTCCCCATGGGCACCCTGATTGTTCGACTTAACGAGGAGAAAAACGCCTTTCAATACATCTCCTACCGCCTGAACGATGAGGCATACGCCCGTCATGATACAACCAACCTGTCCTAACAGCAAAAGACCCGACATGTGCAAGGGGTAGCCCCTGCGCATGTCGGGTTCTTTCTATGTGTGTATTAAATTTATTCAGTCACGATATTATCTTAACTCTCCCCCACCTTCGGGCGGTTCTTCTCCTTCATGGTCAGCGACACGCGGTGTTTTTTCACGTCCGCCTCCAGTACCCACACCGTCACGATGTCGCCCACCTTCAGCACCTCCGAGGGGTGCTTAATAAAGCGGTCGCAGATCTGCGAGATGTGCACCAGTCCGTCGTCGTGCACCCCGATATCCACAAACGCGCCGAAGTCGATCACGTTGCGCACCGTGCCCGTCAGCTCCATGCCGGGGGTTAAATCCTCCATCGTCAGCACGTCGGTGCGCAGGATGGGCTTTGGCAGCTCGTCACGCGGGTCGCGTCCGGGCTTTTGCAGCTCCTTTACGATGTCGGCAAGGGTGGGCGCGCCCACACCCAACCGCTGTGCAACCGCTGCATTGCCGCCCAGTTCTTTCACGCGCGTGGGCAGCTCGGCGATTGCCCCCGCCTTTACATCGCTTAGGCTGTAGCCGCACAGGGTAAGCAGCCCTTTCGCCGCCTCGTAGCTTTCGGGGTGTACGCCGGTGTTATCCAGCACGTTGTCGCTTTCGGCGACGCGCAGAAAGCCCGCGCACTGCTCAAACGCCTTTTTGCCGAGCTTAGGCACCTTCAGCAGCTCGCCGCGCTTTGAAAACGCGCCGTTTTCCTCGCGGTATTTCACGATGTTCTTTGCCACCGTGCCGTTAATGCCCGCAACACGCCCCAGCAAGGAGTGCGACGCGGTGTTCAGGTCAACACCCACGTTGTTCACGCACTGCTCCACTACGCCGGAAAGCGCCTCCTCCAGCTGGCTTTTGGGCATGTCGTGCTGATACTGCCCCACGCCGATCGCCTTGGGGTCTATTTTGACCAGCTCCGCCAGCGGGTCCTGCATGCGGCGGGCAATGGATACCGCGCTGCGCAGCGATACATCATACTCGGGGAACTCCTCGGCGGCAAGCTTGCTTGCAGAATACACCGACGCGCCCGCTTCACTCACAATCATATAGGACGCCTGCCCCGGCAGCTCGCGCAAAAGCCCCGCAATAAACGCTTCGGTCTCGCGCGATGCGGTGCCGTTGCCGATGGCGATGGCGTTAATGCCATGCTTCTTCACAAACGTCGTCACCGTTTGCTTTGCCTGCTCGGTCTTGTTGTGGGGGGGTGCGGGGTAGATTACCCCCGTATCCAGCACCCTGCCCGTTTCGTCCACCACCGCCAGCTTGCAGCCGGTGCGGTAGCCGGGGTCGCACCCCAGCACCCGAAAGCCCTTGACGGGCGGCTGCATCAACAGATGCGACAGGTTTACGCCAAATACCTTGATGGCCTGTGTCGCGGCATTTTCGGTTAAGAATGCCCGCACCTCGCGCTCAAGGGATGGAAAGATCAGTCGGTCAAACGAGTCCTCGGCGGCGGCGCGCACATACATCGTGCAGGGCGAGCCGTCCCTTACCGTTGGAGTGGTCACAAGTGACAGCGCAAACGCGCGGTTGCATTCCACCGCTACCTTTAAAAAGCCCTCGCGCTCCCCGCGGTCGATGGCAAGCACACGGTGCCCGGCAATCTTTGCCACGCCCTCGCTGAATTCGTAATACATACGGTATACACTGTCTTCTTTATTCGCATTCTTGGTGACAATCAGCGCGTTTTTCAGCAGGTACTCTCGCAACGCCTTGCGGATGGCGGCGTCGTCCGAGATATCCTCGGCTATGATATCCATCGCGCCCTGCAGCGCATCCTCCACCGTCGCGACCCCTTTTTCCTCGTCCACATACCCCGCCGCCTCAGTCAACGGGTCGGCGCATTGTTTTTCCTGGGCAATCAAAAACGCCGCAAGCGGCTCGAGACCCTTCTCTCTTGCCACCGATGCGCGTGTTTTTCTCTTCTGTTTATACGGGCGGTATAAATCCTCCGCCTCCGCGAGGGTTTTGGCGGCGAGAATCTGCGCCTTTAGCTCGTCGGTCAGCTTGCCCTGCCCCTCGATGTTTGCCAGAATCTCCTCCTTGCGCTTCTCCAGCCCACGCAAGTAGGTTAAGCGGTCAAACAGCTCGCGCAGCACCTGATCGTCTAGCGAGCCCGTCACCTCCTTGCGGTAACGCGCAATAAACGGGATGGTGTTGCCGTCGTCAATGAGCTTGACGGTGCTTTCCACCTGCTCGGGGCGCAGCTTAAACTCTGCGGTCAGCGTTTGTAAGATGTCCAAAGATAATACCTCCAGTATGTTGATGGGACTTGTGCGTGACAGGTTGCCGCATCGCAAAATAATCAGCCGTAAAAGAACGACCTGTTGTCTATGGCGCGCATGGTGGCGAGGATGCCGTCAAGGTGGTCGTACTCGTGCTGCAACAGCTCCGCCATATCTCCCTCGACCTGTAAGGTTTTGTCATTCCACTGCTCGTCCTTGTAGTGGATGACACACCGCTTGTGCCGCATAACCCGCACCCGCAGCCCGGGAAAGGACATGCAATCGTCAAGTATCTCCACCATCTCCCCATCGGGGAACTCCATGCGCGGGTTGATAAACAGAATCGGTGTATCCAGATGCCGGTAGATGATGCGCTTAGCCACCCCGATCTGTGGTGCGGCAATCGCTCTACCCACACCGTACCTTTCCCGATAGGCAAGCAGCGTATCGCACAAATCCTGCTTTAGCTCCAGTAGCCCGTGTAGTTCCTCTTCCCTGTAGGGCTCGCTGATGCGGTACAGTGCAGGGTCACCCAGCAGCAGAATTTTCCGTTGCATCCTTTAATCCCCCTGTTATGGTCATTCCTTAAAACTGCACCATTGCGGTAAAGCAGCTGTCGCCGCCCGCCTTGGTTCCAGTCACCACATAGCCGCCCTCCGCCGTCTGCCCCACGCGGATAGTCAGGCACTCGCCGAGCCCCGCCTCGTGTTGAAAGTGCATGAAGAAGGTTTTGGGCTCTTTCTTCTCCACCACTTCCACCGGCAAAAAGTCATACACAATATCGCCGTACACGGCGTTGTTCAGGTGGCGGTTGCAGTCGATATCCGAAAAGCGCACCACGCGCTCCCCCACCACCTGCGCGGTCTCGGGCAGGCGCACCCGCAACCCCGTCACGGTGTAGTCTTTCTCCTCCAGCGACGGGATGATGTCGTACGAAAGCTCGCCGGGGCGCACGATGCGGTGGGTAACGGTGTCCGCCGCCACCCAAGTAGTCTCTACAAACAACAGCTCGCTGCCGTCCTCGGCGTAAAAGGTACAGTCGCGCAGCAACGTAGCACCTTTGGGCTTGCGGGGGGTGGTCACAATGCGGATGCGCTCGCCGCCCTCGGGCAGACGGTTTATCGTCATGCCCTCCTTGGCAAGCAGCAGCACCACCCCATCCGCTGCCATGCGGTGGTAGGTAAGCCCTAAGCTGTCGAGATGCGCGCCGCCCATCTGCTGCACATGCCGCATCACGTTTGAGATACGCATGCGGTTGTTTACGTCGCATTCTGGGTAAGCCACGGTAAACGAAACGGTATAGGATGTTTGCATCTGTTTCTACCTCCTTGCAGCATGGATTATTACCTGTGCGTGTGGGTGGCTTTTGTATGGCCTGCGGGCGATTGCTAATGCGAAGCTTTCTTCGCTATTCGCCCCTACGACTAGATTTAATACTTTGCGAAAACCGTAGGTTTTCTTAATACCAACCGATAGGTTGGTGATGTGTAGGGAACGGTCCCCGACCGTTCCGCCCCTTACCGAATAAACCCCACCCGTAGGGGGCGGCGTTCCCGACGCCCCGTAGCGTAGTTTGTATAGGGAACGCGGGCGATTACTAATCGCCCCTACGACTAAATTTAATACTTCGCGAAAACCGTAGGTTTTCATAATGCCAACCAACGGTTGGCGATGCGTAGGGAGCGGTCCCCGACCGTTCCGTTTATCACATTTCCAACCGGTCGGGGGCGGAGCGACGAGAGCGTCGCTCCCTACGGCGTGGGTGTTGAATTGTAATATGCGCTCTGTAATTGGTTGAGATGGTACATTTACGGACGACCAATGGTCGCCCCTACGGCAGGTCTCATAATGCCAACCGCAGGTTGGGAATTCCCTTATTACAAACGACAGGGAAAGCCTTGCCGCTTGCGGCTCGGTTTCCCTGCTCTGCTTTTTTATGTGTGTTATGCAAGCATCCCGCAGGCGGCAAGCAAAACGCCGAGCACAATCTGCATAACCGCGCATACCACAACGGTGGTAAGCATTGTTTTGGCAAGGTCGTTGTCGCCCTGACCGAGGTAAAAAAGTGCCATAATAAGACCAATCAATGGTAGAAAAATGGCAATGACATAATGCCACCATCTCGCGTCGGATTGCCGCGCATACGCGTGTGACACCACCGGGTCGTATACCGAAAGCTTCCCGCCGCACTCCTCACAGCGCTCGGCTCTGGGCGAATAGATCGTGCGGCATTTCGGGCACACCTTGCGGTACGCCGCGTTGCTCCCCAGCACCTTGCGGCAGGAAAAGCAGGTGGTGCGATCCTCGCCGTTGAGCTCCCCGCATTTCGGACAGGTTTTCATCCATGCGTCCTCCCCTGTTCGTCCTGTATCTATGGCTTTACGCCTTTATCACATCGGTTCCCATATAGGGGCGCAGTGCCTCGGGCACGGTGATGCTGCCGTCGGGGTTCTGGTAGTTTTCTAGGATGGCGGCAAGGGTTCTGCCTACTGCAACGCCCGAGCCGTTTAGGGTGTGCACAAACTGCGTTTTATCCTGCTGGCTGTTCTTAAAGCGGATGTTCGCACGGCGAGCCTGATAGCTCTCAAAGTTCGAGCAGCTCGAAATCTCCACATAGCGGTTGTACGAAGGCATCCACACCTCGATGTCGTAGGTCTTCGCGCTGCTAAAGCCTAGGTCGCCCGCGCACAGGCATACCACACGGTAAGGTAGCCCTAACCCCTGCAATACGCGCTCGGCGTCGTTTGTCAAAGCCTCGAGCGCGTCGTACGACTGCTCGGGGGTGGTGAACTTTACAAGCTCCACCTTGTTAAACTGATGCTGGCGGATAACGCCCTTTTGGTCGCGTCCGGCTGCACCCACCTCGCCACGGAAGCAGGCGGAATAGGCGGCATAGCACACGGGCAGGGTGGTTCCGTCCATAATCTCGTCGCGGTGCATGTTGGTAACGGGCACCTCTGCGGTGGGGATTAAGAAGTAATCCTCACTCGCAAGCTTGTAGGCGTCGTCCTCAAACTTCGGAAGCTGACCCGTTCCCGTCATCGACGCACGGTTTACAAGAAACGGCGGGAATACCTCGGTGTAGCCGTTTGCGGTGTGCGTATTTAAGAAGTAGCTGATGATGCTGCGCTCAAGACGCGCCCCCAGTCCCTTGATAAAGTGAAAGCGTGCGCCCGTTACCTTTGCGGCTGTCTCGGGGTCAAGGATGCCCAGTGCCGCACCTAAATCCCAGTGGGGCTTTGGCTCATACTCAAAGACGCGGGGCTCGCCCACACGGCGCAGCTCGCGGTTTTGGCTGTCGTCCGCACCGTCGGGCACGTCGGCGTTCGGGGTGTTGGGGATATTAAGCAACAGGCTGCGCTGACGCTCCTCGAGGTCGCTTATCTCGGCGGCACACGCCTTAATCTGGTCGGAGAGCTTTTTCATCTCGTCCATGATCTTTGTAATGTCCCCGCCCGCCTGCTTCACAGCGGGAATCTGCTTGTTTGCCTTGTTCTGCTCGGCGCGCATCGCGTCCGCCTTGCTGCTTATCTCGCGGCGGCGCACGTCAATCTCGAGTATCTCGTCAATAATCGGCGCATAGTCCTTGTTTCTTCTGGCAAGCGCCGCCTTTACGGCATCTGCATCCTCGCGAATAATCTTAATATCAAGCATTGTATTTCATGCTCCTTTTGTTTGATGTGTAGTTTTCTAAAAGCGAGTTTTAACTATAGCTAATTAACTTCAATAATGTCCGAACAAAATCTTCATAAATACTTGCGTTTATGGCTTTTATGGAGATTTTTTCGTAGACATTATAAGTTAATTTGCTATTTTACTACTTGCAAGGGCGGCGTAATGTCCGCAGCCTTACCGCGACGTTATCTGTCTTTACCCGCCAAGCGGGACGCGATGTCCGCCAGATCCTGCTTGTCAAAAAACGCAATCTCTAGAACGCCCTGCTCCTTTGCTCCCTCGGTAACCTTTATCTTTCGCCCAAGCTCCGCGTGAAGGGCAAGCTCCATCTCGGTGTAAAAGCTGTCGCGCAAGGGCTTGTTTTTGCCTGCTGACGGCTTGCTCTCGCCCTGCTTGTCCGCTTTTGCCAGACGCTCCACGTCACGGACGGTCAGTTCCTTCTTGATTATCTCTCTCGCAAGCTCTTTTACACGCGCCTTGTCCTCTACCGTTATCAGTGCGCGGGCGTGACCGCTTGACAGCCTGCCATCGGCGACCATCTGCCGCACCTCGTCGGGTAAGCCCAAGAGACGTACCGCGTTTGCCACGGCGGGGCGGGATTTATTGACTCGCTGTGCCACCTGCTCCTGCGTTAGCCCGTAGGTGTCCATCAGCACGCGGTAGCCCTCCGCCTCTTCCACGGGGTTTAGGTCCTCGCGCTGCAGGTTTTCTATCAGCGCAAGCTCCATCGCCTCGCTGTCGCTCATCTCTTTGATTAAGGCGGGTAGGTCGCTTAGCCCTGCCATCCTTGCCGCTCTCCAACGTCGTTCGCCCGCCACCAGCTGGTAGCTGCCGTCGGTCATGGGGCGCACCAGTACCGGCGTGATTACCCCGTGCTGGCGGATGGAGTCGGCAAGCTCTGCGAGTGCCGTATCGTCAAACTTCTTTCTCGGCTGGGCACGGTTTGGCTCGATTTCGGTGATGGGCAGTGTAACCGTTCCCCCGCCGTCTGGCGTGGTATTATCAGCAAACAGCGCATCCAAGCCCTTGCCTAGTCCCCTGTTCTTTGCCATCTCTGTACTCATTCCTTTGCTGCTTAGTGGGGGATGCTTTGTATCGGTTATTTCTTTTTATTCTTAGTGATAAGCTCCGCAGCTAGCTCGTTGTAGGCAAGCGTCCCCTTTGAGGATGCGTCGTAGTACAAAATTGGCTGCCCATAGCTTGGCGCCTCGGAGATGCGCACATTGCGCGGAATGACGCTTGCGTATACCTTTTGGGGAAAGAACCGCTTGACCTCGTCTACCACCTGTACGGTCAGGTTTAGTCGTGCGTCATACATCGTAAGCAGTACGCCCTCGATGTCAAGTTGCGGGTTGTACAGCCGCTTTACCTGCCTGATGGTCGCAACCAGCTGGCTTAGCCCCTCGAGCGCGTAGTATTCGCATTGGATGGGCACGAGCACCGTGTCACACGCGGTAAGACCGTTTAGGGTAATCAGCCCGAGCGACGGCGGGCAGTCGACAAAGATATAATCATAGCTATCGCGCACCTGAGACAGGGCGTATTTCAGGCGTGTCTCCCTGTTTGAAAGGTCTACGAGCTCGATCTCCGCGCCCGCAAGCGAGATGTTCGACGGCACAACGTCTACGTTCTTGTACGGGCTGTGCACAACGACCTCCATCGTTTTGGCGTTGCCGATTAACACATCGTATACCGACACGGCAATCGAGCGTTTCTCGATGCCAAGCCCGCTTGTGGCGTTGCCCTGGGGGTCGATGTCCACCAGTAGCACCTTCTTGCCCTTTGCGCCCACCGCTGCCGCGAGGTTTACCGCCGTGGTGGTTTTGCCTACCCCGCCCTTTTGGTTTGCTATGGTTATTATCTTACCCATCTTTTTCTTTATTCCACCTTTGCTGTTCGTTGTGCCGATTGGGTGGCCGCTTACGTCGGTTGCTTGTCCGCGTTTGGGAGAATGCCCCTGTGCGGCAATGGAATTATTATACCACACCACCTTGCTGTTTAAAAGCATTCAAAGCAAAAACCGAAGTTCGCCTTATTGTTTCATGTGAAACATTTCACTAGTGTGTTCTACATAATTTAAACATAGTACTTTTGTAAACACTTCACAATCTTTTCCATTCCTGGTTTATTCGTATACATTAATGTATATTTATAGTATTATATTGATTATATTGTATTTTTATGGTTTTCTAATTCTCTTATATTATATTGTGTAGAAGAAAGGATGTCTCTCTTGAGAAAATTTGTGTTGTGTTTGTTTTTCTTATTATTAACTTGTGGCTGTACCGCAATAGAACCCCTTCTACAGACAATATCTTCTGGTTCTATGTCTCCATCTAGTTATGATGCGCCATCGATTCCACCCAGCCATGATTCGTCTTCGTCCAGCCATGATACGTCATCAATAACATCTAGCCAAGCTATGCATGGAATTGGCGGAAGCATACTTACTCCCATTGACGATATACCTAAACCGTCAGAACCACCACCACCTTGGGGCTTTTCAAATCTTAATATACCAGGGCTGCGTCTTGTCAAGGATTCTAATCAGCAGCTTGGTAAAGATAATCAAATATTATACTTAGATGAGGATACCATTGTTTTTGTTTCGTCTTATCGTATCTATTTTGGAGATCTGCTCAAAAATCAACCTAAAAATACTGTTTCTGTTTATGAATATAAAATAAGTACAGATATTCTTCGCTGTGTATATCAGAAATATGTAGGCAGTGAAAACGGAAACGATATTTCAAGCTTTCATTCTATATCAAGATTGGATAAGGCTACAATTCTAATTACTGATAGAACAAGCTATTCCTTAAGTCTATCAATACCTGATTATAAGCAAATTAGCGATAATGACGCATTTCACCAAAACGACATTACAACCGTCAGTGATTATAGTAGTTGGAGAGCAAAAGAATTCGAATCCTTTGAGAACGGCGGTGAGATTTTATTTGCGAATGAAGATCATAGTATTACTTTGTATCCAGAAAATTTCTACAATACTAAAACAAATGACGCTATTCCTCAGTTGGTTGTTCAATTTACTAATAATAAAAACAAATTAATAATACCAGTCGATAAAACAATACCTCCCCAAGTCTCTAACTATGCACTGTCGAGAGTTTTCTTTGGAAAAAAGCAACCATATCTCATAGCTTTATTGGAAAAATACTATAATAGACCAGCAAATTTACCTGAAGACATTAGCGCTCAACACTATTGGATAGAAAACTGCTTATTAATATGTAATTACAAAACCGGAGAATATGCCTTTAGTCCTGCAGCCAATGGAGTAAGCGATATGACTAATTTTGCATTCAATTCTATTGAAAGTAATGCCATGTTAATAACAATTGAATTTGACCAGTTTAAAGTAAAGCCTGAAGAAACATACAATCAATTATTTTACTCATTTGCATACCTCTTAAATTTACAAGAGTTTATTATAAATAATAACAAGGGAGGATTTTTAAAGTGAGAAAAATTTCGGTTCTTGTGGTTTTGATTCTAGTAGTTAATTTTAGCATTGTTCCCATTAGTTCTAGTTCTATCAGCAAATCCTGTGTTAGTTCTCCATGCGAGCATAGTTGCAATATCTCAAACGAAGAAAACTGTTGTAGTACTCAGCATGAGGATGAGTTAAATTGTAATAAGGAGGTATGTGATTGTAACAATCAAGATATTTGTTGCAATCACGGTGATGATAATTACTCCTGCAATAATGAATTTGAGTCTAGTTCAGCCCTAAATGTAAATGCCGAGTATAAATGTATAAACAAGGTTTGCAAGCATTATTTGCTAAAGTACCCTTCATCACAATGGTATGAGATTACTTGGGAGTACGACATCAATCAGCCATATGATTTGTTACTTGACAGCTTTGGTTTCACAATGGAAGATGCAGATTTAATCATTAATAGTAACTATAATCAAGATATTGTTAACAACTTAATTTCTCAAAACAACTATTTCGGGCATAATCCTACTTATTTTTACGATGGATCAACAATGAGTTTAAATGCAATGCTTCGAAATTATTGGAACGATATTCCTATTCCGGAGACTATGGCTGAAGAACGCAATTTAATAAGAAGTGATTCATCGCAGTTTTATCAAAAACAATCAGACGGATTAGCTTTTACCCCTAAATCACAGCTTACTACGCTTACAGCAGATTTAGAATATTCTCTTGCTACTATGCTTAAAGACGCCATATTCCAAGCCCCAGGATCTAAATTTACGGGTGGGTGGAAACATGTAGATTGTAATGGTGTCCTTGGCAGAGTTGGTCACGAAGGAGTAGACATTGCTTTAGGCGGGAAAGAAACTGCCCACCCATATTACTCGGTTTCAATTGGTTATGTTATTAGGGCGGATCGTAAAGAAGATAGTAGTGAAGGTACAAGCTGGGGAATCGTAACCATTAATAACAAAGACACAACGAAGCATATATATGCCCATTCGCAAGCCATTAACGTGACGCTACATGAAGTTATTAGGTATGGCAGAGAATTAGGCATCCAAGGCGGGCGCGGCATGAGAGATGGCATCTCAGATCCAGACGCATTTGCAAAACATGTACATTTTGAAATACATAATAACTCGCAATATAACGGAATGTTTGAATATGGCTATAACGGCGCAATTTCTCCTTATCTTGCTATACAAAATATTGCTGATAACTCAGAAACAATGAACCCATGCCCACATCAGGATATTGATTCTGACGATAGTTGTGATATATGTGGACACCGTCATCAGTATATAATTGTGAGTAAAGATGACAATAAGCACATTTTTAAATGCTCTTGTGGTACAGAATCGATAAGTGATCATAGTAAGAAAGAAACCATTACCCTCGCTCCAACCTGTATAAAAAAAGGAACCATGTCTATAAACTGCGAAAATTCTTTATGTGACTATAGTTCAAAAAAAGATATTCCCATTGATTCAACCGCACATTCATGGAGCAAATGGGAAACAGTTGTCCAAGCATATTGCTCTACAAAGGGCTCTGAAAAACGAACTTGCAACCTCTGTAATAAATTAGAGACAAGAAATACTGATTACGATCAAAGTAAACATAAAACATCTTCAGCTTGGACCGTAACAAAAGCTGCTACGTGTTCTGTATCCGGTGAACAAGTAACAAAATGTACTGCATGTAAAGCTATCACCAACACAAAAGAAATTAGCCCAATTGCACATTCTTTTCTTTCCTGGAATATTACACGGGCAGCTAAGTGCAGCGCGACGGGTGAGAAAACTCGACTTTGTAAGACTTGTTCTTATACTGAAGTAAGTTCGATCCCAAAAACATCTCATTCTTTTAATTCATGGTATATAGCAACTAATCCCACATGCGTTAGTTCTGGTATACAAGTACGAGCATGCAAATCCTGTTTTGAAAGTGAAGTTAGTATTCTTCCAATAACTTCACACCCCTATAGCAGCTGGGTTACTACGCGAATTGCTACATGTAGTGAAACAGGAGAAAAAATTCGTACATGTAATTACTGTAGTCGAAAAGAAACTAGCTCTATATCTAAAACCTCCCATACTTTTAGTTCTTGGTATATTGCTAAAAACGCAACATGTACCGCCACTGGATACAAAACACGTTCATGTAATAAATGTAAATATTTTGAGGATGCTATAATTCCATTAGCATCGCATACAAGTTATAGTACTGGTAGTTGGGTTAAAGTGTCCAGTTCGTCAACTTGCAGATCGCGTCCGGTTAAATGTAAATGCGGAAAAGTGATCCAAACAGAAATAGACACAACGCATACATATTCAACTAGTAAGTATTGTTCCGACTGCGGGTATTGCAAAAAATGAGTCATCACCTTTAAATCCTCTTGCTTATATTGTGTTTCACATGAAACAATTAACCTCCCGTATATCCGCTACCCCGTCGCCCTACTCCGTCTCGTCCTGCTGAGGCGGCATATCTAATGATTTCCCGTCCCCTTGCTGCGGTTCATCCTGCTGTGCCGATTGCTCTGGAGATTCCTCTGCTCCCTGCTCCTCTGACGTCTGTTCCTCATCGTCGGGTAACAGCTCGGGGGTGAGGGCTGGCAGGATGCGCTCCCCTGTTTCGATATCCATGGCGTACAGCTCGGCGACATAGCAGTATGAGCTCCACTTGGGGGTTATCGCGTCCTCAGTCAGGCTTTCGAACTCAAAGCCCGCCTTCTCGTAGCACCGCTGTGCCGACACGTTGTACTCGTACACATTCAGGCGCAGCTCCTCGATGCCGTACAGATTTTTCGCGATGCGAAATACCGCGCGCAGCACCTCGCCGCCCAGACCCTTGCCACGATATGCATCAAACAGCAAAAACCGCCCCATCGTGGCTCGTAGGGTCTTTTTATCGATATGAAACAGCTCCACCGTCCCGATGAAATAGGTTTTGTCGAGAATAATCTCATACGTGATAAAGTCGCTGTTCTTCTTGTGTTGCAGTGAAAGTGCCTGACGGGCGGAAAGCTGTTCTACTGTAAGCGGATAATGGTAGCCAAGCCCACTCCACTGGCGCAAGAAGTCCGCCCCTTTGTCCTTGTTGTACTCCACAAGCTTTGCATAGTTTTGTTTGCGCAGCGGCACAAGCTCCACCATCGTATGTTCCTCCCCTATTCCTATCGGATATGACACAAAGATAAGTAATAATCTGATTTTAGTATACCGCGCCAAAACAAACTGTGCAATCACAGACGAAAAGAAACTAGGGCATTGTTTCGCCAGTACACGAAGAAAGCACGGCTTGCGCCAGTACACGAAGAAAGCGTGGCTTGCGCCACGCTTTCTTCGATAAAATCAGCCAGGGGATGAGTAAATTTATTTTACACCAGGGAAAGTGTAAAACGCCATTAGTTAACCGCCGCAAGCTTTGGCTCGGTCTTTTTCGCCTGCTTTGGGATGGTGACG
>JAEZDF010000116.1 GCA_023429685.1 Bacillota bacterium | reverse complement strand
CCGACGCGGCGAACGGCGACCAGCGGACCTGGATGGGCCTGACCGCCACGGCGGCGCAGGCCGGCGCGCTGGGCGATTTCGGGCTGGACGGCATCCCCGACCTGTCGATCACCGCCCGCAGCATCGGAGTGGACGTCAACACGGCGGGCGGCACGCTGAAGGGCCAGACCGCCAAAATGGTGGCCGACTTCGGCCACGACCCGCTGTCCATCAAGACCGGCGCCGCGACGGCGGTGACGCTGGGCCACGGGGCGGCGCGCGGCGACTTCGTCGCGGTGATCGCCGACGTGACGCTGGAGTTCGGCGACTACATCACGTTGGACGGCACGCTGGCCTTCACCCAGGCGGGCGAGCGCACCGTCGCGCTGGACGACGGCAGCACCGAAACCATGGCGATGACCGTCATCGCCGGCGACAATCTGTCCATGCGGGTGGGCTTCGACAGCATCGGCCTGTCGATCGCCGGGGCCAGCTTAGCCATGGTGGTGATGCGCCCCGCGGGCAACGACACCCGCTACTACGCCGTCAAGGCCCGCGCCGACAGCGTGGATCTGACCGGCGTGCCGGGGCTGGAGCTGTCGGCGGGCGGCATCGACATCCTCATCAATTCCGGCAGCGGCGGGCGGGTCGTCGACTTCACGGCGGGCGACCTGGACGGCGACGGGGACGCGGATGGCCGGACCACGGTCGCGCTGCGCGGCTCCTCGACCATCGACCTGACGCAGAGCGAGGCGGTCCTGTCGGTGTCGGGCGACCTGACGCTGGAACTGGCCGGCCTGTTCGAGGTGTCCGGCACCTTCAGCTTCGAGAAATCCAACGACCTGCTGGTGATCGGCGGCACCGACATCCAGGCGACGATGGACATCGACAGCAAGGAGGTCGGCGTCTACGACGGCCAACTGGCCATCGTGCTGCCGGCGGGCGGCGGCTACGCCATGCATCTCAGCGGCGTGGCGCTGGTGCCGCTGGTCGATGACGTGGACCTGCTGGCGGCGGTCACGGTGGACATCAACCGCACCGGCATCGCCATCGACCGGACGGTCGAGGTCGGCGGTGACAGCATCCGCATCCAGTTCGCCACCGGCGCCGACGCCACCAACTTCGGGCTCGACGACGGGCTCGACGTGTCGCTGGGCGGCTTCCTCGGCAACACGCTCTACGACGTCGCCCAGGGTCTCAGCGATCTGCGCGCCGAACTCCAGGTGGGCACCGACGCGGCGGGCAACCCCATCTACAACAGCGCCCTGTCGCGCCCGCTGCCGATCGCCGGCAATTCGGTGGACGACATCGTCGGCCTGTCGCGGATGGTCAGCATCGGCGACTATGTGCGCGCCTATCTGCACCCCTACCTGAAGCCGGACCAGCCCTTCGACATCGCCGGTCTGCCGGCGGCCGAGTACCGCTATGGCCGCCCGACCCTGAACGGCCTGATCGCCTATCTGGAGGCCAACTGGCTTCCGCAGGTCCAGGGCGGCGCGGACGGGCAGGGCCTGCATGTGGTCCGCACCGGCACCGGCTTTACCATCGCCTTCGACCGCGAACTCGACTACACGGTCGAGGACGTCGCCATCGATCTCGGCGCCGACTTCGCCGATTTCGGCCTCAGCCTCGACGGCTCCCTGACCGTGGACATCGCGGTGCAGGCGGAGATCGATTTCGACCTGTCGCTCGACTGGTCGAACTGGAACACCGCCTTCAACCTCAACACGCTGGCCTTCCAGGCGGAAATCGCGTCCGACGACATCGTGCTGTCGGCCAGCCTGGGCGCGCTCGGCCTCGCCATCGGCAAGGAGGGGGCGGAGTATGGCGCCATCTCCGCGGCGCTGGGCGGCTCGATCTCGCTGATCGCGGGCGAGTTCTCCTTCACGCCGGGCGACAATTCCATCCACATCGACCTGCCGGTCTACGCCACCATCGGCGGCGTCGATCTGGCGGGCGGCGGCGGGCAGCCGCGCGTGCTGCTGACCGGCGACCTGTTCGGCGGCACCGGCCTGTCCTTCCAGGCGGAGCATTTCGACCAGCTCGTCAGCTTCAAGAGCGTGTCGGTGGAAAGCCTGATCCTGGCCCTGCCGGACTTCCTGGCCTATCTGGAAAGCATCGATACGTCGGACACGCTGCTGGCCAGCCTGCCCTTCATCGACCAGCCGCTGAACCAGCTCCTCGACTTCGCGTCGATCTTCAAGACCAACGTGGTCGACAGGATCGACTTCAACCGCCCGACCACGGTCCTGGCGAGCGGGGCGGACGCCAACGCCGCCGCCGGCACGAACCGGCTGGCCTCGGCCTCGGCCAACTTCACCCAGGCGCTGAAGGGCAAGCATCTCGTGCTGGCCGACGGCACGCGGATGCTGATCACCCAGGTGACCGACGCGCACAATCTGGTGGTCCAGGGCAGCTTCTCCGCCGCCCTGAGCGATGCCGCCTACACCATCGAAACGCCGGTCGAGCGCATCAAGACCCTCCAGGAGTTCGTCGGCGCCCTCAACACCTCGGGCGTGCTGGGCGAGGGGGTGGAGGTCACCTACGACGTGGCGACGGGCGAACTGCGCGTGCCGCTGCTCTTCGCGGCGGTGCTGGACCCGATCAGCACGCCCATCAACCTCGGCCTCGACCTCGGCAACGCCCTGTCGCTGAGCACGGAGGCGCAGGGCACGCTGAAGGCAAAGCTGACCGGCGGCTTCGACCTCGTGCTCGACGTCAATGGGCGCACCAACAACGGCACGGTGGATCTCGCGGTCGACAAGGTCGGGCTGTTCGGCGATTTCGAGCTGGACGT
>JAEZDF010000114.1 GCA_023429685.1 Bacillota bacterium | reverse complement strand
CCGGCGGCATCTCGCAAAAAGACCCGATGACCATGCAGATCTATGCGGACGTATTGGGTATCCCCGTAAAGATTGCAGGCTCCTTGCAGGGTCCGGCACTCGGTTCCGCCATCTTTGCGGCGGTAGCTGCCGGTAGTGAGCGCGGCGGCTACGACTCGGTCTTTGACGGCGCAAAGGTAATGGGCAAGCTGAGAGACGAGATGTATACCCCCATCCCCGAAAACAAGGCAATGTACGATAAGCTGTATGCCGAATACAGCATCTTGCACGACTATTTCGGACGTGGCGCAAACGACGTGATGAAGCGTCTGAAAGAGATAAAAAAGGCATACAAGGGATAACTGTTTCAATAGAAAACAACAATGTTTGGAGGCTATACGATGTCAACGTTAAGTCAATACGAGTTTTGGTTTATAACAGGCAGCCAGCACCTGTACGGTGAAGAAACCCTGCGGCAGGTTGCCGAGCATTCGCAGGCTATGGTAAAGGCGTTTGGTGAAAGCACCGTACTGCCCTGCAAGATTGTTTACAAGCCGGTTGTGAAAACACCCGATGAGATTAGCGAGGTAATCCGCGAGGCCAATCACAGCAAGCAGTGCGCAGGCATTATTACGTGGATGCATACCTTCTCTCCTTCTAAGATGTGGATTAACGGGCTTGCCATGTTGCAAAAGCCCTACCTGCACCTGCACACCCAGTTTAACCGTCAGATACCCAATCTGGGCATCGATATGGACTTTATGAACCTCAACCAGTCTGCCCACGGTGACAGAGAGCACGGCTTTATTGGCGCACGCATGCGTCTGGCGCGCAAGGTGGTTGTGGGGTACTGGGAAGACACCGATGTGCAGGAGAAGATGGGTGCCTGGATGCGTACCGCCGTCGGCGTTGCGGTCAGCAAGGATTTAAAGGTCATGCGTTTTGGCGACAACATGCGGCAGGTAGCGGTGACCGAAGGCGATAAGGTAGAGGCGCAGATTAAGCTTGGCTGGCAGGTGAATACCACCGCGGTGGGCGACCTTGCCGAGGCTACCGCTGCCGTGACCGACGCGGAGGTAGAGGCTGCGTATGCGGATTGCACCGCGCGCTACACCATAAATACCGAGGATATCGACTCGATAAAATATCAGCTTCGCGAGGAGATTGCGATGCGCAAGCTGCTAGATGACGGCGGCTGCAAGGCGTTTACCACAAACTTTGAAGACCTGCACGGGCTCGCACAGCTCCCCGGGCTTGCCAGCCAGCGTCTGATGGAAGCGGGCTTTGGCTTTGGCGCGGAGGGCGACTGGAAGACCGCTGCACTGGTGCACATCTTTAAGGCGATGGGCGAGGGGCTAAGCGGCGGCGCGACGCTGATGGAGGATTACACCTACGATTTGACCGAGGGCAGCGAGCTGATTCTCGGCGCGCATATGCTTGAGATCTGCCCGACCGTAGCGGCTGAAAAGCCGAAGGTTGAGGTTCACCCGCTTGGTATCGGCGGAAAACAGCCCCCCGCAAGACTGGTGTTTGAGGGCAAGGCGGGCGGCGCTGTTGCCGCTTCGCTAATCGATATGGGCGGCAGGCTGCGCCTGATTGTAAACGACTGCGAGGTTGTAAAGCCCATCTATGAGATGCCCAACCTGCCGGTTGCGCGTGTGATGTGGAAGCCATTGCCCGACCTAAAAACAGCAGCCGAGGCGTGGATTTTGGCAGGCGGCGCGCATCATACGGCGTTCTCCTACGACCTGACTGCCGAGCAGCTGCGCGACTGGGCAGAGATGATGGACATTGAATTTATTCACATCGGCGAAAATACCGACATCGGCGCACTCAAGCAACAGCTTCTGTTCTCTGATATCGTGTGGAAGCTTAAGGCATAAAATACTCGATTGAAAGGTTAAAACGGATATGCTCGAACAGTTAAAGCAGCAGGTTTTAAAAGCAAACCTATTGCTACCAAAATATAATCTCGTTACCTTTACATGGGGCAATGTATCCGCGTTTGATAAAGAGACGGGGCTAGTGGTCATAAAGCCCTCCGGCGTGGAGTACGATAACATGCAGCCCGAGGATATGGTGGTTGTCAACCTGCAGGGCGAGGTAATCGAAGGGCGGCTTAAGCCTTCCTCCGACACCGCGACCCATCTGGTGCTCTACCGTGAATTCCCAGAGATTGGCGGGATTGTGCACACCCACTCGCGCTGGGCGACCATCTGGGCGCAGGCGGGGCTAAGCATCCCTGCACTCGGCACAACCCATGCGGACTACTTCTACGACAACATCCCCTGCACCCGCCGCATGACCCCCGCGGAGATTGAGGGCGAGTACGAAAAGGAAACGGGCAACGTGATTGTAGAGACAATACAGGGAACATCGGTGATGGATACCCCCGCCATTGTCGTAAACAGTCATGGGCCGTTTGTGTGGGGAAAGGATGCCGACGACGCGGTATACCACGCGGTGGTGCTCGAGGAGATTGCGATGATGGCGTGGCACACAAAGATGCTTTGTGCTGAGAATACACGCATGCAACAGGAGCTACTCGACAAACACTACCTGCGCAAGCACGGCAAAAACGCGTATTATGGACAGACTACAACCTAAAAGATAATTCGATAATCGGGAAAAATTATGGCAGGACATTACTCCTGTCATAATTTTTCGCGCATAATTTCGGCAAGCAATCGGGTGCCAAACGGTTGGATACATTCCACAATGTTTTTGACACACAATTCATTTTTTTGTATAATGAATTGGGATTGGGGAGATTATGTATGATTAAGGTTTTCTTGGTAGAAGATGAGTTTGTTGTTCGTGAGGGCATAAAGAATAATATTGATTGGGCGGGTGAGGGCTTTCTGTTCTGCGGCGAGGCGGCGGACGGAGAACTTGCCCTTCCTTTGATTCGAGACGCGAAGCCGGACATTGTAATAACCGATATCTGTATGCCGTTTATGGACGGGCTACAGCTTAGCCGCATCATAAAAAGTGAGCTGCCCCATTGCCGAATTCTGATTTTGAGCGGGCACGAAGAGTTTGCGTATGCCCAGGAGGCAATCCGCATCGGCGTAACGCAGTATCTGCTAAAGCCCATTAACAGCAGTGAGTTGATTGATGTGGTAAAGCGGCTCGGCAAACAGATCCTCCGCGAGCGGGAGGAACAGGACAACTACGAGCGCTATAAACACGACATGGCAGAAAGCGAGCAAAGCCTAAAGCTGAAGCTGTTCAACGAAATTATGGCGGGCAGCCTGTCTATCTATGAGATTTTAGAAAAGGGCAGGGAGCTCGGGCTAGAGTTAAGCGCAAAAAGCTACCAGATTGTGCTGTTAAAGTACAGCCACACCTCATTTGATGAGACTTTTTCCGCCGAGCTGCTTACCCTAACCGAGCAGTTTACCCGCATTGACAACGGCAAGGAGCGAATCATCTTGTTTGACCGTGCCATAGAGGGATGGGCGATCCTGATTATGGCAGATTCGCCCCAGCAGCTGCGCGCTGTTCGTGAGGACTATTTGGCAAAGTGCATCGCACTATTTAAGCAGTACCCAAACGTGGGATATTTCGGAGGGATTGGTTCGGTTGTCGACCGGCTTACCACGCTGTCAGAGTCGTTTGAAAATGCGCAGCGTGCGTTCGCACAGCGGTTTTTGCTTAAGCGCAACGACATTGTCGATTATGACCCGGTCGTACAAAAACAGGATGCCGCGGGGTTGCGCTCAGACATGCAGGAGCTCGGGGCACTGGATTTACATAAGGTGCAGGATTTTTTGCGGGGCGGCGAGATAGGGGAAATCGAGTTTTTCGTTGAGAAGCTGTTAAACAGCATCGGCAGCTCCAGCGAGCGGTCTCTATTGTTTCGCCAGTATGTTTATATGGATATCTTCGTCACGGTATCGACATTCTTAAAAAGCATCGGGGAGGAAGAGGTGGTGCCGGAAGAGCCTTTCTCCAGCCCCGAGCAGATGAACGACCTTATAAACAACCCGAGCAAGGCAAAAGACTATCTGATACGCCTTTTTAACGAGGCGTTTAGACATAGAGAAGCGCTGCGCTCCAAGCGGTACCATCGCATGATTGATCAAGCCAAAGATTATATCAGTGAGCACTACAACAACGAGGACCTTTCGCTTAACGATGTGGCGGAGTATGTGAATATCAGCCCCAGCCATTTTAGCTCGGTTTTCAGTCGTGAGACAGGGCAAAGCTTTATTCGCTACGTGACCGACCAGCGCATGGCAAAGGCAAAGGATCTGCTCAAGTGCACCGACCTTCGCTGCTCCGAGATCGGGTTTAACGTCGGTTATAGGGATCCGAACTATTTTTCTTATCTGTTTAAAAAGCTCTATCACTGTTCGCCCATGCAATATCGGCGCTCCTCTAAGCTCGGTTAATGTTCGCCAAGCAAATGGTGCTACCTGTTGGGAGTGGAGTTTTTGAGAAGTAAGCTACTACATAAAGTACGAGATTATTTTGGCGATCTAAAGCTCAACCGTAAGATTCAGCTTGCCCTTGTTTTAATTATTGTCCCGTTGTTTTGTCTATTTTCCGTTTTATTTTTTAACATCTATCGGTTTAACCAAAACTACGATCTTATCATTGCAAACGCCTCCGAAGCAGGGCGTTTTAGTATCAAGTTTAAAGAGGAGTTCGATTATAAGGTTTACCTGTTAATTGCGGGTCATTCCACCTTTGAGGTGGAAAAGCCCTACGAAGCCATCAACGAGGCGCGCACCATTGTCTCGGAGCTTGTCCACAACACCAATCATCCCGAAAACAGAAGTCGTGCCGAGATGATTATGAAGCTACTGCAAAACCTAGAGGAGTACATGCTGAGCATAGAGCAGAATAAGATTGAGGGCGGGCATTACGACGAGAATATTGCGATATGGGAGAATTACGTACAGCTCGTAACAGGGCTAATCCAGTCCAATGTGCTAGAGTACGCCTATTACGAAATTCAGGATATGGAGCACCTACGTGCGCAGGTTTCTGAAGAACTAGACGATATCGTTGTTGTCGGTGCGGGAACCTTTGCCGCACTGTTTGTACTGGCACTTTCGATGTCGGTCATCATTCCAAACAGCATTGCTAAGCCCATACAGTACTTTAACAGCATTACAAAGCAGGTGGCGATGGGCGACCTGTCGGTACGTGTTCATTCCGTTCATGGGGCGGAGGTAAAAAGTCTTGCATCCTCACTGAACATGATGATAGAAAAGATAGAAAACCTGCTTTTGGCGGTGAAAAAGGATCAAACCACCCTACGAGAAGCGGAGCTTGAGCTGTTGCAGGCACAGATTAACCCGCACTTTTTATACAACACGCTGGACACGATAATCTGGCTGGCGGAGGCGGGCAAACAGGGTGAGGTGGTAGAGATTGTCGGCGCACTGTCCGACTTCTTTCGAACCTCACTCAACCACGGCAACGGGATGTTTGCGCTGCGTGAGGAGGAAAAGCACGTACGAAGCTATCTGCAAATTCAGCAGGTTCGATATCAGGATATACTAGAGTACGAGATAACCATACCCGAGGCGCTTAAGGATGTAATGATTCCAAAGATAACGTTGCAGCCGCTTGTAGAAAACGCACTGTATCACGGCATTAAGAACCGCAGAGGCGGCGGGAAAATCAGTATTTACGCCAGCGTGGTTGACGATACAGTATGCATTACGGTAGAGGATAACGGAATAGGTATGACACCGGAACGCTTATTGGCGGTAACGAGTCAGCTTAGCAGAAAAGAAGAACTGCAGCAAAAACGAAAGCATGATTCCTACGGCCTGTTTAACGTCAGCGAGCGGATAACGCTGAAATTTGGGCAGCAGTATGGGTTAGTAATCTCCAGTGTCTATGGCGAAGGAACCAAGGTGCAGGTTGTTATTCCGCATCAAGCGGCAGAACCATGAGTTCGAATAGTAGCTACGCAAAATTCCAAAATTACGCAAAGTAAGTTATTCATAGTAAAAAACCAAACAACGTAAAAAGATAATAAAGTATAAACCTGAGCGATACGGGGTTTATAAATAGAAAGAGGAGGTCAAAATGAGATGAAGCTTTATAAGACGATAACCGCGGTGGTTATGGTAGTTATGATGCTTGCGGCATTTGCCGGCTGCGCCAGCACAACGCCTGCACCTGCTCCCGATGACCCTTTGGCGGACGAACCCGCAAACGACGCGAAGCAACTGATTTATGTTGGCTTTGTTCAGGTAGGCGCGGAGTCTAACTGGCGTATTGCGAACACCCAATCGATGCAGGAGACCTTTACCGAGGCAAACGGCTATAAGTTCGAGATGGTAGATGCTCAGCAGAAAACCGAAAAGCAGATTACCGCAATCCGTGATTTCATCCAAAAAGACGTAGATTACATCGTACTTGCTCCGAACACGGAAGCCGGTTGGGATACGGTTCTCGAAGAAGCCAGAGAGGCAGGCATCCCCGTTATCATCGTTGACCGTATGATCGAGACTACAGACGACACCCTGTTCACCGCTTGGGTTGGCTCCAACTTTAAGCAGGAAGGTTACGACGCAGTAGCCGCTTTAGAGGGCGCACTCAAAGCAAAGGGCATCGACCCCAATTCCGAGCTTAACATTGTTACCCTGCAGGGAACCATGGGCTCCTCCCCACAAATTGGTCGTACCGATGGGTTTGCCGAGAAGATGGCCGCGTTCCCTGGTTGGAAGATGCTTGACAAACAGTCCGGCGACTTCACACAGGAAAAAGGTCAGGAAGTCATGCAATCTTTTCTGGAGTCCTTCCCAAACATCGATGTAGTGATTGCCGAGAACGACAACATGGCGTTTGGTGCAATTAAGGCAATCAAGGCTGCAGGCAAAACCTGCGGACCCAACGGCGATATCACAATTGTTTCCTTCGACGCTGTTAAGACTGCTTTTGAAGCAATGATCGCCGGAGACATTGACGTTGAAGTAGAGTGTAACCCGCTGCACGGCCCTCGTGTTGCAAGCTTAATCGAAGCACTTCAGGCCGGCAAGCCTGTTGACAAGATTTCATACGTAGAGGAAGGTACCTTCTACGCTGCCGATGCCGCTGCTATCATGCCGTCTCGCGCTTACTAATTTCGATTTTATTAAAAAGAATACATCATTACTACAGAACCGCCGGAGAGCCAACCAACAGATGGCTCTCCGGCGGACACTTTTAAAGAGGTGAGATGATTGGCAGGCTCAAATGAAATTCTAGCCATGCGTCATATCACCAGAGCTATTTGATTCATTGAACATGAGAAAATATCGATCATACTCTTTTTGAGAAGTTATTATACCAACAGGGAATCACATTTTGCATATTGTTGTACCACTGCAAAATCTCTTTTGCTTGATTTTGCATCGTGTTAATTTCATCCTGACCAAATGGTATAGCCCAAGGTATGGATGAGAGCGTGTTACATGAAATATACAGTGCCAAAAGTCGCCAGAACTCCAAAGGAACATGGTTGTCAAAATATCCGTCAACCATACCCGATGCAAACAAAGGCGTTTTCTGTGCACACCATACGATACGGTTGAATTCTTCCCACGGATCTCCGAAGTCGTATCGGTCAAAATCGATGATTTGTAGCTCTTTGCGGGTATCAATCATCATGTTACCAATATGATAATCTCCGTGTTGAAACACTTGTGGACGGTTTTTGAGCAGATGACGATTCGCATTAATGTAGTCTAAAAACACCTGTCCATTCTTATATTTGATGGGACAATCGAAGTACATTTTAATTTTGCTGTCAATCTTGCGATTAAAACGGGTTTCCCAATCTTCCTGCGTATTGGGCGCAGGGATAGAATGAATCACCTTCAGAATTTGACCAGCCTTTATGCCAAAGCGGTACTGCTCGCTATCAGAAAGCGTTGGTATTACGGTCTCTGCATCGCTACCGTCAATCCAGCTTTGAATAGAATATGTGCCCTCATCACAAAAGCCGAACTCAATCGGTTGACACATAGGAACACCCAGACTGGAGACTTGTTGCATCATTCTAAACATATCCTGTCGAGTGGCACTTTTTTCATGTGGGGTAATTCGAAGAAGATGCTTTGTGCCGGTATGGTCGGTTACACAATATTTTTTATCACACGACCATCCTCTATCAATTATCGTTTTGACTGTGTAATCGCTCAACGGCAAGCATATCACTCCCAACCAATATAATCATCAGTACGTCTTCCAAGGATATACAAAACCAGCAATCGGTTTTTATTCTAACACAGGGCAGAATAGAAGTCGATCTATTCTCAAATAAAAAGGCATAGCTTTCCTTAAAGGAAAACTATGCCTTTTTGGCGCGCCCGAAGGGACTCGAACCCCTGACCTACTGGTTCGTAGCCAGTCACTCTATCCAGCTGAGCTACGAGCGCAACTATTTGCTGCAATCAGCCTTACTATAATAT
>JAEZDF010000096.1 GCA_023429685.1 Bacillota bacterium | reverse complement strand
TTGTAGCAAGCTTGGTTACGGAAAAGCCCTCCTTGGTCAGCGCCGTGGATACCACAGAGCTGTCGTCGCTGCTAACAATCGCAATAATCAGTTTCATCAGCAAGCCCTCCCATTGATAGAATAGATTAAACAGTTGCGGATGCAAAATACTGTTGAAACGTAATAGAAAAACCATCGCGTTTACATCTATATTGTACTCCACCGCACACCCAATAGCAACCTCTAAATGCAAATTTATACCGCTTGAAGGCAACACATCATGTCGAGACAAACCGATTATTGCTTTTTTTCGGCACTCGTAAGCTCAAGGTAAAACAATAAGATATCCTCGTAGTCACCGCTTTTTAATAAAAATCCCTTTGGTATGCGCCCAAGCCGGTGAAAACCGAGCTTGTCATACAAGCGGATAGCCGGGGTATTGGTTGCGACTACGGCATTAAACTGCAAAAGTCGAAAGCCGAGCAACGCCCCTGTTTTGATGCAGTCGCGCACCAGCTGTTCGCCTATGCCCCTGCCCATGCAGCCCTGCTTGACTGCATACGACGCGTTGGAGATATGCCCACACCGTCCGATATTGTTCGGGTGCAGGATGTACAACCCGACCACCTCGTCCCCGCTCACCGCAACGCCGGTGTGGGATTGCTGCGCAAAGAACTCTTTTGCCGCCTCTTGTGTCAGCGGCTCTATCTGAGGAAACGCCTGCCCCTCGAGCACCACCGCGTTCCAGATGTCGGTCATCTGGGCAAGGTCGTTCTCTAGGTATGCGCGTACTGAGATGTCCATCGGTTATCGCCTCTTTTTGCTTATACTTCGCCTACCACCCACACCGAACCGATACCGTAATGAAGCATCTGCCGCTGTGCTTCGGGCGTAATCAGCTCACCGCACAACACCACGGGAACGCCCGGGGGGCAGCTGCTTTGGTTGCGTGCCGCGATGCGTCCTGCGGCTTTTTCAAGTGGCACACTCTCTCTTTTAGAAAACAACGCCATATGGGGGGAAATGGCCTGCACCGGCTGCACCGGCTTTGGCACCGAAGGTACCCTACTGTCGCAGGGCACAATGCCTGTAATAGCGGCACGCAGTCGCTCAAAGTCCCGCTCGGTATTGGCGGGTGAGGACAGCAACACCACCGTGTTCTCCCCTGCGTACTCCGGCTCGATGCAGTAACGGGCAAGGTGGCTTACCAGCTGTGCGCCCGTGTAACCTAGGTCACAGGCGCACAGGCAAAGGCGGGTATCGTCCCGCAAAGCGCCGTCAGAAAATATCTGTGTAAACCCATGCGAAAGGGCGAGTTGTTCCAAGTCTTGTATCCGCCGACGGAGTGCCGAAAACTCGGCTTCGGCGTCCGATTCGAGATACGCGATACAGGTATCGAGCGAGAGCATCGTCAGGTAGCTCGGGCTTGTTGAGCCAAACAGCGACATCTCTTCCTTTGCGCCGGACACAAACCGCCCGTCGGCGATATGCAAAAAAGCGCCGCCCGTGATGACGGGCAGTGTTTTATGCGCACTCTGTGCACACAGGGCGGCGCCCTCGGCAATGGGGTCTGGCAATGCGGATGCTTTTAGGTGCGCGCCGTGCGCCGAATCGACAATCAGCGGCACGCCATAATGTGAGCAGACCTGCGCTATACCCGCAATGTCGGTAAGTACACCGAAATAACTGGGCGAGGTGATGTATACGGCGGCAACGTCCTCCGCACCCGCTAGTGCGTCTTCTATCTGCCACGACGTAATGGGAAGCGCCACGCCCGTTTTCTCGTTCATATCGGGATAGACCCAACGCGGGTCAAAGTCCAGCAGCGCAACGGCGTTTGCCGCCGCAACGTGTGCACCGCGGGCAATCACAAGCGTTCTGCCCCGCTCGCGCACCAGTGTAAGCATTGTCTGAATGCAGAGGGTGGAGCCCTGTGTGCTGATTAGACTGCGTTGTGCGCCGTAATAAGCGGCAATGCGCTGTTCGCAGCGCATTATCGCGTCGTTTGCATGGTACAGACTGTCGGTTCCGTCCACCTCGGTAAAATCGTATTGCAATACCTCGCCGAACAGCCCCGTGCGGTCGCAGCCCTTATGACCGGGCATATGAAAGCGGGAAAAGTCCTTGTTAATTACATCATTCAGTGCGGTATACAGCGGCGTATCGAAGGGTTTGTTCATTGCCGCTCACCATTTTTAAACCGCTTCTTCGCTTTGGCAAGACGTTCTCTGGTGTCGATGCCGAGGTTAATCAGGGTGTTGGTCAGCGGCTTAAATAGGATGTTAAATTCGCCCGCAAGCTCAATAAGCTCACCGTTAAAGCCGCGTTTAAAACGATACAGCCCGTACAACGGATTGCTCTCGTCAAGCACACCCGATACGCCCTGAAAATCGTAAACCGAGCTGCCGCCCTCCACCGCCCATTTAATCATCTCCCACTGGACGAGATAGTTTGGCATCACGTTGCGAAAGACATTATCCGACGCGCCGTATACGTAACAGGTCTTGCCCGCGTATTGGGTGGAGATTGCCCCCGCTATCGCTTGTCCCTGATAAAAGCCCATATACAGCCGGCAGTCGTCCCCCAGCGCGTCGAGCATCCGCTCGAAGTAAGACCTCGGGCGGGTATTAAAGCCGTCTCGTTCGCCGGTTGTTTTATAGATGCGCACAAAGTCGTCGAGCATCTCTTTGCCGCAGATGCGAACCTCTACCCCGTGCTTGAGAGCGACGCGGACGTTGTAGCGCGTCTTTTGAGTAAGCGCCGCAAACAGCTCGTCCTCGGTGCGGTTTTCGGTGTTCAGGCGGTAGTTAAAACGGGGCTGGATGGTCTCAAAGTTATCGCCGCCCTTGGTATAGCGGTACCCTAGGCTTTGGGCAAGCCCGATAAACTCGATATCCGAGGCAAGTACATCAGGGTCCATGACAAACTGATAGGCGCGGTGCTTTTTTGCAAGCGCGTGCACGCCCTCGGTTAAATCCGACAACGCTTCTGTGTCGGTAAAGTCGCACACCGGCCCGCGGGGGGCGTATAGAAAGGCCGAACCGATGACGGGCGCGCGCTGGATAAGCACCATCATTGCGCCGCGCACCGTGCCGTCGCTGCCACGGGACAACACGCCGTCATAGCCCCAGTTGTTCTTCACCTTCGGCCATGCCAGCGACTGCATAAAGCTGCCGTTTTTATGGGTGCGGACGAATTGTTCAAACTCCGCCTCTGTTTCTTTTTTAAGTAGTTCCATCATGAAGACCACGCCTTTCTGTCGTTGCTTAACCCTTGCATTATCAAAGTAACCCGATTATGGATATAGTATGGTATGTATAAGGATGTCGTATGCCAAAAGGGGCAAAACGCCCTTCGCATTCGCATATTGGCAAAGTCCCTGCTCCGTTTTTACTGTAACTGAATTTCGCCTGTTAGGAATGGGTGATAACCGTAACCCCATTTCATAAAATTATATCACCAGCTCCGTGCGGGTGTCAAACAGCATAGCCGCAAATCGGCACAGATCATACATAGATTGTAAGATTAAGTAGGCTTGTGCAAAAAAGCAAGGGCTGCCCATGTCGGACAGCCCTCCTTTTAATATGATCTTGCCCTTATTCCCACCGAAAGAAACGCACTGAGGCGACAATGCACAGCAGCGCAAGCACCCCCATGATAATCAGAGGGACAACGGCATTTTCTACAGGCAGACCGAGGGATGTCGCTTTTAGCAGCTTAATCCCCTGTGTCAGCGGCATAACATCCGAGATGCGCTGGAATACGGGCGGCAGCACCTCGTACGGCAGCGTCGCCCCCGAAAACAACAGCATGGGAAAATAAAAGATGGTGCACAGCAGGTTTGATACCTTGATGTTCGGCGAAACGCCCCCAATCAAAAGACCGATGCTGTAAATGGATACAAGCACCAGCAAAAACGAGCCGATAAACGCAAGCATAGAGCCCTGCAGGCGAAAGCCGAAAAAGATTACGCTTGTTAGATAAACAAGAACAGCAGAAACCACCGACTGCAAGAAGTGTGCGGTGACCTGAACAAACAGAATCATTGACGGGCTTACGGGGGTAACCCGAAACCGCTTTAGTATCTTTTTGTGGCGGTAGTCGGCAATTACAAGGGGCAGACCCATTACGCCCGACGCGCAGATGCCGACGGTTGCAAGCGCGCCGAACGACTGCGCAAAAAAGGAGTAGGATGCGCCTTCAAAGGCAGGCTGACTGCCAAAGATGATTCCGATAATTACGGTGACAACCACCGGCATGATTTGGGCAAAGATAACCATATCCATGCCGCGCAGTGAGAGCTTAAGCTCGGTTTTAAGCATGGTTTTAAACGCTTTCATCACAAAGTACCTCCTCGTCGTCGGTATACCAAAGGTATGCGTCCTCCAGCTTCTCGTGCGGGCTGATTTGAATTGCCTCCTGCACCGTGCCCTGAAAGACGATACTGCCCTGCCTTAAGATACAGATGCTGTCGCACAGCACCTCCACCTCGTCCATGTAATGAGAGGTGAGCACAATGGTCATGCCGTTTTCTTTGAGCGTGCGCAGATGAGACCAAACCTCCCTGCGTGCTTTGGCGTCAAGCCCTGTGGTTAGCTCGTCCAAAAAAACCACCTCGGGGTTTGGGATGAGTGCGAGCACGATGTACAACCGCTGACGCTGACCGCCAGACAGCTCGGAGACAAAGCTTTTGCTTTTCTCCGCAAGACCAAACCGGCTGAGCAGGGTTTGCCAGCTTTCCGGCTGTTTGTAGAGCGACGCTGTCATCTCGCACAGCTCGGCTACGGTTATCTTCTCCTGATAGCTCGACTCCTGAAACTGAACCCCGACCTGTTCGAATAACCGCTTACGGTTCTTGCTTGGGTCAAGCCCCAGAATGCGAACAAGCCCTTCATCCTGCCTTTTGGTGCCTAGGACGCACTCGATGGTCGTGCTTTTGCCCGCGCCGTTGGCACCCAAAAGCCCGAACACCTGTCCCCTTTTCACCGAGAAGCTCACGTTTTGTACCGCCACCTGCGCGCCGTACGATTTTTTCAGGTTTTCAACCTGAACTACATAGTCCATTTGATGCCCTCCTCACAATAATGTACAAAAAATATATCACCAAACAAAAGTCTGGTGATATAGTGGAGGGTTTTAAATCACATATTTTTTAGCAGCCGCAACTGTTCAAGCATCTGATGGATGTCCTCCTCCAAATTGGAGAGTGAGGTGATAAGCCGGTCGCACACCCATATGATGTCTTCCGTATCCTGCGGTGTGTCCAGTATCTCACGCAGGTCAACCCCGGAACGATCAGAAAGCGCAGTAAGCATACGTAATATTGATGATAATGAATATTGCGCGGAGCGAAGGGTGCGAATAATCTTTAGTGTGTTGATGTCATCCCAGTCGTACACCCGGTAGCCGTTCGCCCTGCGTTTTGCAGTCAAAAGACCGTTCATCTCCCAGTTGCGCAACGTATCAATGGTAATGCCCAGCAGATCAGCGGTTTGCTTGCGGGTGAGACTAGCATTTTGATTCGTTGTTTGTTTGCCCAGTAGCAGACCCTGCGTTATCTCAAGTGCTTCCTCCGCGGTGCGCTGCTCCGCCTTAACACAGCAGAGGTACTCGTGGCATTGCTGGATTGCCCGGTCGTATTCCCCCGCGGCGGATAGCTTAATGATATGGATGGCGCGTTTACGCAGACCATTTTGTATTACTTGTGCCCGTAGCGCGATGCGCGCGAGGTGAATCTGCTGCACGTGAACCTCGGTAAACACGCGGTAGCCGTTTTGCGCTCGAAGGGGTTTGGGAATGAGCCCGCACGCCTCGTACAGACGAACGGTATTGGGGTGTATCCCCGTAAGCGCTGCGACCTGCGCGGTTCGATACGTCTTTGTCGCGCTATTATCAGGCAAAGAGCCCATTGTATCGATATTCATAAATCTTTCCTCGTACGCTGCCGCCTGCCATTCAGCTTGGGGATTTGGGGCTCAGCCAAACCACCACAGTATCCACATACACAACCGCGCTGCCTGCAATGATAGCGTTGACCGTTCCACCCGTTGTCATAGAATCATTTTGGGCTGGTGTTTCTATTATATAGATTTATATCTATATTTCAGTTTGTTTTTGTTTATTGCGGTTAAACAGCACCCCAATCCCCATAAAGACGGCAAACAGGATTAGGTAAAACAGAATGGGGAGCGAAAACCGCCCCTGCGCCTTGGCCTCAAGGTACGGCACGACGCCGTGAGAGAACACCGCGGATACAACCATAAACACGCACCCGCATACGGCAAGAGCAGGAACAACAAAACGTTTAACGGGGCTTACGTCCTTTGCCTTAACCATGAACAGAATTAGGATGGGGATGTACATGGAATACGCGCTGACGATGGGCAGCTCTGAGCTGTCGAAATTAAACAACCCAAACCAACCGGTGGAAAGGTTTGCCCCGTAAAAGAACAAAAACCAAAACACGGAAAGCATTAGACCAATCACCGCGGAATTTGCGGGCATATTGGTTGAGGGGTCGAGCTGGTTAAACATCTCCGGCTTGGGTCCCTGTCTTCTGGCAGAAAGAAAATACAGACCGCGCGTACACCCGAGCATTAAACCGTTTAGCGTGCCGAGGCAGGATATCGTAATGAACAAGAACAAAGCGGTGCCGACCACGGGTCCAAAGATGTTGATAAACGGTGAGGTCGCGTTTTGAACAAGCTCCTCGGTGGTGGCACCTCCCGCTAGTCCGATGTAGTACAAAACATAGACGGTTATCACGATGATTGCACCGAACACCAGTGCAAGGGGCAGGTTTTTCTTTGAGTTTTTTAGTTCCGCGTTAATGGAGGTTGCAACAATCCAGCCGTCATACGCAAACGCGACCGCGACTACCGCCCCAAACAACGGGCTTACCCGTACAACGCTTTCCACCGACTCCGCCGCGACTTTTGTAAAGTTCTCCACCGTGATGCCGTGCATCAGCCCGTATATGGTGCCGACCACCGCCATCAAAACAAGTGGGATGAGCTTTATCACCGTTGCGCTGACCTGAAACTTGCCGGCAAGCTTTGGCGCAAGGGTGTTGAGCGTGTAGCTTGCAATCAGGTAAAACGCAGCAATCACCATGCATTCGGGTCCTATGACTGCACCACCCTCTGAAACGGGCACGAGCAGAGCAAAGCCCGGATTGACCGAGGTGAGAAACACGACGGTAAATCGTGCCGAGACCCACGCCAAAACGCCTGCAAGGGACGGATAATAGATGGTGCACAAAAACCAACCAAGCAGGTACGCGTAGCCGGTGCCGCAGGTCGCCTCCGCATAGTCTACCGCACCATTGGCCTTTTCGTACCGCCCAGCCATTACCGCAAACGCAAGCGAGCAGCTCAGCATGATGACACCGCCAATAAGCCACGCGAGGATGCCCATCGGCATATCCCCACCCGTTGCTTGTAACACCTTTTCGGATTTAAAGAATACTCCGCTGCCAATAACAATGCCTACTACCATTGCGATGGCTGTAAATAGACCGTACTTTCTGTTCAAATGATCCGACATATCCCTGTTCCTCATTTCCTCTTATTGTGTCGTTTGGGCAGATGAATTTGCAAAACCAAAAGCCCGACCGAACGCTTGATGAAGGCTGTCAGTGCGGACTTTTTTCTAGGTATAGCTTATCCCTTTTGCTTTCATGCGTCAACCACTTTTCATAAAAAACAGTCGGTTTTGGGCCCAAAAATACCGTGACCGACTGGTTATAGTAGTATCAGGGATAGAAACGCTTCTATTTGCGCCTTCTCTGCACTTAACCGCTGATTATTTCGGAAATCACCGCACGGATGGAGCCGCTCATCATGTCACAACTCAGCGTACAAACATTTAGTACAACCCAAGCTATATGTGATGCCAATATAAAAATCTCTATTGCTATTTTTATATTGGTGTGATACAATACTACCAAACGGTAGGTAGTTTTCTTTAAGGGGGACTTATGAGAAAAGATAAAATTCTAGAAAGCTCGCTGGTTCTATTTGCAAACCAAGGGTATTTCGGCACCAGTATGGATGATATCGCAAAGGCGGTGGGGATTAAAAAGGGGTCTTTGTATTCTCATTACGCAGGAAAAGAAGACATATTTACCGCTGTATTTGATGGAATAGTAGCGGACTATGCCCAGTTTATCCGCAAATTAACCGTCTATGACGACGAAACAAACTGTCTTAACAAATTAGAAGAGATCTTTACAGCTTATGTGAAGCATTGTAAAAACAACGACAAAATGGTGTTTTGGGATCGATACTATTACTACCCGCCGGAATATCTTAAGGACTATATTTTCATAAAAACGCAGGAGATCGAGGCGCTTTTTCTTGAAATAATTATAAGAATCGTAGGTGATGGGATAA
>JAEZDF010000093.1 GCA_023429685.1 Bacillota bacterium | reverse complement strand
AATGGCGGTGCGGTGAATGTAGCAATCGGGCAGTTTTTCCTCGTTGAGCTTCTGTAGCTCACCATTTTTAAGGGTCTCTTCGTACAGAGCAGCAAGCTGCTCCTCGCTGCCATCGATCCATACGATGTTGTCGGGTTTGGTTAAGGCTTTCATCTCTTCAATCCAGCTTAACACATGTTTGTTGTTCGTCATTGTTTATCTCCTTTCAAAAATCTATATGGTTATGGGAAAAAGCTAGGTGCCGTATAAGCCGTGCCGCATTTCGATGGTCGCACCCAAAAGCGCATCTTAAACAGCCAAAATGAAAAAATGGAGCATAGCAGTTTCATAAAAAAAGATATTTTCCCATTTTCTGATTTGCAATGTTTTAACAACATGCTTGCAGAATGTCTGCACAATAAAAGTAACAAAATCGGAGAAACCGCTCCACACTTAAGATATTTTCACCAAAACCGGCATCAATAATCCTGTTTCGAGAAAACATTCAATTCTCCCACGTATATCATTATATCGGAGCGTTGAAAAGATGTCAATGACGGATGTGTTAAATTTATGACAAATTTCCTGCAACCCCAATCATAAAGAATGGGTCAAAATGACGCGCGGAGAAATAAATCCTGCATAATGCGCGTTTCTAAGGTGTTGCACAAAAAAACGTGAGCAGCGTTACACCCTGCTCACGGAAGAAATTTAATTTTTATAAATCTAAGAGCGGAATACCGATTGTGGCTAACAGTCCACTGGCACCGCTGCGCGAGCGTTGAGCGAAAGCCCCGCCGTGTTACCCGAAAGACATTCGTAATACCCCTGCGCGCCGATCATTGCAGCGTTGTCTCCGCACAGGTCAAGTGGGGGGAGGTAAAGCGAAAGACCCTGCTCCTTGCATGCCTGAGTAAGCCCTTGCCGCAGACCGGAGTTTGCGAGTACGCCGCCCGCCGCTGCAACCGTCTTGTAACCGAGGTCGTGGGAAGCCGCCATCAAACGGGTAACGAGTATCTCGACCACCGCCGCCTGAAACGATGCGGCAAGGTTCTCGATATGAACCGTCTCGCCCTTTTGCTGCGCGTTATGCAAAAGGTTAATCACCGCCGTCTTTAGTCCAGAAAAGCTCAGGTCGTACGCGCTGCCCGCAACCTTGGGGCGGGGCAGGGCATAGGCGGTCTTGTCGCCCTTTGCCGCTGCTTTATCAATATACATGCCGCCGGGGTAGGCAAAGCCCATCGCCCGTGCTGCCTTGTCAAACGCCTCGCCGGCTGCGTCGTCGCGGGTGCGCCCCACTACACGAAAATGGGTGTAATCAAGCACCTCAATCAGGTGGCTGTGCCCGCCCGACGCCACAAGGCACAAAAAGGGCGGGGCTAGGTCGGGGTGCGCAATATAGTTTGCCGCAATATGCCCCTTAATATGGTGCACGGGAATCAGCGGTTTATTCTTCGCAAGCGCAAGCCCTTTTGCAAAGTTTACGCCCACCAGCAGTGCGCCGATGAGCCCCGGCGCGCTGGTTACGGCAATGCCGTCAAGCGCATCGAGGGTGGTATGGGCATCGTCCAGCGCCTGTTGGGTTACCGAAACGATTGCCTCGGCATGTCGGCGCGACGCAATCTCGGGAACCACGCCGCCGTATAGGCGGTGTTCCTCCACCTGTGAGGCGATTACCGAAGAAAGCACCGTCCGTCCGTCCTTTACCACGGCGGCGGCGGTCTCGTCGCAAGAGGATTCGATTGCAAGCAGTATCATAAGCGTTTCTCAGTCTTTCAATTGGATTTATCGCTGGTTGATTCTAAAAATAAGTGTGTTGGGCAATATGGTTTGCCAAACAGCTAAAATGTATACGTCATAATCAGCGCGTCCTCGGTGGGTCCGGAGTAAAAGTCTGGACGAATGCCAACACTGCTAAACTCCGAGGCTTGGTACAGCGCGATAGCCTCTGCGTTAGACACACGAACCTCAAGGGAGATAAACGCTAAGTCATTCGACTTTCCATAGGCAAGCAAGGTATCCAAAAGCTGTTTGCCAATACCCTGACGGCGAAAGCGCTCGCCGACTGCGATGTTGGTTATGTAGCCCTCGTCAAGGATGTGGTGCATACCCACATAGCCTGCCACCTCGCCGCCGATCAGCGCGACCCGAAACACCGCCATGGGGTTTGACAGCTCTTCGAGCAATCCGTCATAGCTCCACGGGGTAGAAAAGCATTCCCGCTCCAGTGCGTGTACGGGCTCAAGATGCTCGGGCGCAAATGGCACGATGGTCACCCGTTCTCGATCAATAGAATCCGCCATAGTTTTTGAACAGCTGACTTTTATGCTGTTCTTCCTCCTCTCGCTCTTTTTGCATATCTAACTGTTCTACCAGCTCATCCATAGCGCGGTACACCTTATCCTGCAGGCTGTCGCGCGAAAAACGGTAGAACTCTAAGTTTTGTCCGTATGGGTCAAAGATTGGGTGCCCCAGCACCTGTATCTTGTAGGCGTGTTTGGGGAACAGTGCTTCAAGCATACTGCGGTGGGTGGCGGACATTGTAAATACATAGTCGGCCTCCTGCATCATCTCCTCGGTGATTCCCTTCGCGCGATGGGCGTGCATGCCGATGCCAATCTCACCCATTACAATCGCCGCGTTTTCGCTAATCGGCGCGTCTTCCCTGACGTCAAGCCCGGCGCTTGCACACGCAAACCGACCAACCAACATGTTTTCGGTGACGTATTTCTGGCACAGGCCCTGCGCCATGGGGCTGCGGCAGGTGTTGCCGGTACACACAAACAATAACTTGATCATTCCCATACCCCTTTATACTTTGCTCAATTGTTGCGGTGTTACCCTTTGGCGGTATACCAGTTGTTTCCGGTGCTTGCATCCACCTCTAAGGGAACCAAAAGCTCCGCTGCGTGTTCCATCTCCTGCTTTAATATCTCGGCCGCTAACGCCGCTTCCTCAACAGGTGCCTCCACAATCAGTTCATCGTGTATTTGTAAAATAAGCCGTGCGCGCAGACCCTCGCTGCGCAGACGGTCGTATACGCGTACCATCGCAATTTTGATGATGTCCGCCGCCGTGCCCTGTATCGGGGTGTTCATCGCCACCCGCTCACCAAATGCCTTGATGTTGCGGTTGGATGCTGAAATCTCGGGCAGGTTGCGCCTGCGGGCAAACATCGTTTTGGCGTAGCCGTGCTCCTTTGCAAACTCAATCGCGTTCTCCATATACTCACGCACGCCGTGATAGGTTGAGAGATAGCCCTTGATATATTGGTCCGCTTCCGACACCGTAACCCCGATGTCCTGCGACAGGGAGTACGCGCCGATGCCGTACACAATGCCGAAGTTAACTGCCTTAGCACGGCTGCGCATCAGCGGGGTGACCATATCCTCGGGCAGGTCGAACACCTGAGACGCGGTTTTGGTGTGGATGTCCACCCCTTCGGCGAACGCCGAGATCATGTTTTCGTCGTTTGAGATATGCGCGAGCACCCGCAGCTCAATCTGCGAGTAGTCCGCGTCAATCAATACACAGCCGTCGCGCGCCACAAAGAACTTGCGCAGCTCGCTACCAAGCGCGGTGCGGACGGGGATGTTTTGTAGATTCGGCTCGGTGGAGCTGATGCGCCCGGTGCGCGTCTCGGTCTGGTTAAAGCTGGTGTGAATGGTGCCGTCGTCATGCGCCACCTTCAAAAGCCCCTCTACGTAGGTGCTTTTTAGCTTAACCAGCTTGCGATATTCTAAAATGCCGTCGATGATCTCGTGCTTTCCGCGTAGGGATTCGAGCACCTCGGCATTGGTGGAATAGCCAGTTTTGGTTTTTTTGCCAGAGGGCAGCCCCAGCCGCTCAAACAATATCTCGCCCATCTGCTTGGGGGAGTTGATGTTGAATTTGTCGCCCGCAAGGGCATGGATCTCGCTTTCCAGCCGCGCAATGTCTCCGTCCAGCGTATCGCCGAAGGCGCGGATGGCGGCGGTGTCCACCAAAAAGCCGATGCGCTCCATCGAGGCGAGCACGCGGGCAAG
>JAEZDF010000054.1 GCA_023429685.1 Bacillota bacterium | reverse complement strand
CCCACGGCCTCTACCACCCCAAGGTAGCGCGCTACCATCTGCGCCACACCCAGTCAACGAACTATATTCTATCATATGAGAATATAAAATGCAACAATAAAAAACATAAAACGAAGAATCTTTTTTTTGCGGGGTGAAGGGTTCAGCGCAACAATAACCAAACAGTACACAAGCCATATTAAACATGTTGCCGAGAAAAACACAGGTTAATGGCTGTAAACCCGCTGATTGCATCGTATTACACTAAACCAATAGCGTATAATGAATGCCTACACAAAAGTGAAAAGTGTCAGGATTATTTACAAATAAAGCATTTGAATTTTGGAACGATTATGTTAGAATAGTAAGTGTATGATACAGTGGGCTTTGCATCCGAAACCCACAACAACAAAGGATGTTTACAGCAAAGGCAAAGGAGTTCATGTATGCCTAAGGTTATGAAGGTCGGCAAATACCAAAAGAGGCGCAAACGGCGCGCCGGACTTCCCATTGCATTGATTCTGCTTATGCTGGTTGCGTTTGTTTCCCTCGGGTACTCCGTGGTTTTGGGTAAACAGATGGTGGATAGTGGGCTTGTTGCGGAGCCTGAACCGATAAAGGACACAGCAAACGTTATATCCGATATTGAGCTGACATCCTCCGTTGAGCCACCAACATCAAGCGAACCGGAAGCCCCGCAGTTCGGGGTGCCGCTACCCGAGAGTAAACGGGTGATGGGCAGTTATTTTGACGATGCGGTGTTCTTCGGCGATTCGGTCACCGACGGCATCTCGTTATATGATGTGATGTCTAACGCCAAGGTAATCTCCTATACCGGCATAAATCCTGCGACGGCGTTAACCCGCGCTGTGATTAAAACCCAGGGAGACGAAAAGGTTACGATGCTGGAAGCGTTAAAGGCACAGGATCCCGCAAAGATTTATATTATGATGGGCATTAACTCCATCGCAATGGATCGGGATTCTTTTATGACGAGCTATGGCAAGATGCTCGATGCCATCATTAGTCAGCATCCCGATGCCATTATCTATGTGCAGCCCATTACACCAATTACTTCGGCGTTTGAACAGAGCGCGAAGAATACCTATGATATTACAAACGCAAAGATAACCGATTTTAACGCAGGTATTATTGAACTGGCTGCCCAAAAACAGGTGTACTTTGTAAACGTCAATGAGGCGTTGGCAGACGATACGGGTGCACTGCCCGACGAAGCAAGCCCCAAGGATGGGATTCACTTTGGTGCAAAGTACTACGAGAAGTGGTTTGAATACCTTAAATTACACACTGCTCCGGTTTAAACATTGTCTTGTCGGGGCTCAGGTGGGATTATAAACAGTACGGGGGAAGCATACTATTATGGTGTATAGCAAAAAACTGGTTACTTTGCTTTTGGCGGTCACGGCAGGCATTTTGGTGCTCGCGGGTTGTTCGGGTGGCGATAAGCCCCAAAACACACCTTCGGCACAGGAGATTGCAACGCGTATTATTAACACCTGTTCCTTTGATGAGATGATTAAAATAGAAGACAGTGTACTGTACAACCAATACACTGAGCTTGATGAAGGCATGCTTGAGGATGCTGCCGTGTATACCTCCACACTGGTGCTTGCCGACGAGGTGTGTGTGCTTCGGTTAAAGAACAAGGGTGATGTGGACGCGGTACTTGCGGCAATTGATACACGACTAGCAGACCTCACCGACAAGTTTACCGGCTACCGCGAGGAAGAGATGCCCAAGATAACGAATGCGCTAATTGAAACGCGCGGTAACTATATCCTTATGACCACCACGCCGGACGGTGAAACAGCCTTACAAGAGTTTAAATCCATGCTGGGTTAATACCCCCATCTATTGTATATCAGAAGGACGGTGAAGGCGAATGATCGTTGAGTGCGTGACAATTACAGCAATCCTTGTTGCTATATTTTTTGTGTTCCTGCGTGGGCACAAGCCGAAATCTGCGTTATCTACGGTGCCGCTTATCATTGTGCCTGTGCTGCATCTGCTAGGCAATCCGCTTTCCAGTTGGTTGTCCCCAATGCTCGGGCTGCCTCGTCTCAGTGTCTATGTGGCGGTGGACGTTATTGCGTTTGTTCTGTTTTTGGGGCTTTCGCTTTTCATGCTTAAAAACTTCCACTCAAGGCGCACCAAGGTGACCTATCTGATTGCAGGGGGATTGTTCACCCTTGCGTTGTCGGTGATACTCATCAGCGACATGCTCGCGAGGTTTGCTTAAATAAAATCGGTAACGCCCGGATATTGCTGCAATGCCAGCCGTGTCCGGGCGTTTTGTTATGTGTATCTTTGGGGTAAGTATCGGTGTTAGTCATCTTCAAACAATCGGTGCAAAAAGGCGATGGCAGAAGGGGAGCGAAAGATCTTTTCACACGCCTTGTAGGCGCTCTCGGCGCAGATGCCGTCCTCCGCAATATTTACTATCAAGTCCGCTTCCACCAAGATGCGATAATCGTCCCCGTCTATATCGGTGTAGGTGTGATGATGTGCCACAAGGTAACACACCCGCTCGGTTATTTCCTGCGAAAAGCCAAGTCTGCTAAGCATATCCCGCGCAAGGGGAGGACCCTCCAGTTCCTGATACTTTCCCGCACTGCTGTCGTATTTTTGCTCACTTACTTTTATCCCAATATCGTGAACGACGGCGGAAGCCTCAACAATCAGCTGGGTTTGTTCATTCGCCTTTTCAAGGTGCGCAATGGTTTTTGCGTAGGCATATACCTTTAAAAAATGTGCGGTTCTGCGCAGATCCTTTGCATAATATGCGGTCATGCAATCAATCAACCTTGCAATACTGTTCATACAGGACGCCTCCCTTTTTACCGTGGCGATCTTTTTGGAACTAGTATAACATATGGTAGGTTTTGTGGGTATAGCAACTTTCACTGCTTTGTGTTTAAGCCGAAGAGAAACTATCGTTAAATATTGCCCTTGCATCAAGTTGCTGGGTGGTGTAAAATTCCATATTGAGTGCATCACTTGCGCTCAATCTATTTGGGGTGGGATTACGAATGATAAGGGATTATATTCTCGCGCTCAAGCGGGAGTTTTCGGGCTACGGCGGCAGCAAGCTGGGCAAGGATATACTCGCGGGCATTACGACTGCGGCAGTTGCATTGCCGCTTGCCCTCGCGTTTGGCGTCAGCAGCGGAGCAGACGCAGCAGCAGGGCTGATAACTGCCATCATCGCAGGCGTGTTGATCGGTGCGCTGTCGGGTGCGTCGTTTCAGATATCGGGTCCCACGGGCGCGATGGCAGCTATCCTCGTTCCGCTTGTGGCTCAGCACGGACTGGAGGGCATCTTCGTCGCGGGGCTTTTGTCGGGAATCATCCTTTTGTTATGTGGGTTATTTAAGCTGGGGGGTCTGGTCTCCTTTATTCCGTCACCTGTCATTACCGGCTTTACCTCAGGCATTGCCATCATCATTGCTCTGGGTCAGATCGACAATCTGTCCGGTTTGTCCTCGGCGGGGGAGACCACCCTACATAAGGTAATAAGCTATTTTCAAACTCCGCAATTGGTGGATGTTGTTTCCCTCGGCATAGGGCTTGCTGTAATTGGGTTTATGATGCTATATCCCAAAAATCTTGCGCGTTATTTCCCCGGGTCGCTTGCCGCCATCATCCTTGCGGTTGTGACAAAGATAGTTTTTTCACTGGATGTCGCGGCAGTCGGCGAGATACCGCGCACCCTGTTGCTAGATAATCGGCTGCACCTTGCGCGGCTTTCCTTTTCGGAGATTCCAGAATATATTATACCCGCAATCAGCATAGCGGCACTCGGGCTGATCGAAAGCCTGCTGTGTGGCGCAAGCGCCGGCAGAATGAAGAACGAACGCCTTGACGCAAACCGAGAGCTGGTTGCACAGGGCATCGGCAATATCGTCATCCCGTTCTTTGGGGGCGTGCCCGCTACGGCGGCAATCGCCAGAACCAGCGTCGCCATAAAATCGGGAGCCCAGACACGCCTTGCGGGCATCATGCACGCGCTCACCCTGTTTGCGTCGATGTTTTTGCTTGCCCCTGTTATGAGCGAGATTCCGCTCGCGGCCCTTTCGGGCGTTTTAATTGTGACGGCATGGCGAATGAACGAGTGGCACAGTATAAAAAACATTTTTAACCGCCGCATCAAAACCGCAATGGCACAGTTTTTAATCACAATGGCGGCAACCGTCGTGTTCGACCTGACTGTCGCCATCCTTGCAGGCGTCGGGTTTTCGATTATCGCGTTTGTGGTTAAAACCTCAAGCATCGAGATTGAGGTGTGCGGGGTGGACAGTGGGCGACTGACCGACGATGCCGCGGATATCTGCCACGAGGAGACCTGCGTTGCGTACATCACAGGTCCCCTTTACTTCGGTTCGGCGGGGCGGCTGGAACAGCAGCTTGCGGGGTGCGGAGAAAAGCGCAACGTCATCCTTTCCATGCGCGGCGTACCGCTTGCCGACATCTCCGGCGTAAACGCCCTGCAGGAGCTGTATCAGCGTCTGGAGCAACACGGAACCTCGGTGTACTTTGCTTGTGTGCATCCGTCGGTAACTAAGATGTTCGAGCGGTGCGGACTTTGTGACCATGTACCCGAGTCGCGCTTCTTTTGGAGCACCGACAAAGCGCTTGCTTATATCGCACGCTCGCAGCTGGACGCAACTACAAAAGTTTAACTCTCTAAAAAGAACATCGTCGTAGCTGCCGTTTAAATGCAGCTGTGACGATGTTCTTTTTAGTTTATTCGGTAAGCTGTTCGAGAAAAATTTGATTATATTGTTTTGTGTGTGCCTTGTGTATGCAAATAAGGGATTCGGTTTGTATAGAAAACAAACACAAAAATGCACAAGGCAATTTCACAGCTTGTCGAGAAGTTCCTTTTTCTTAAATTCAAATTCTTCTTCAGTAATTATTCCTTCGTTTTTAAGTTGTGCGAGATCTTTTATTTGTTCAACTATACTTTTTGTAGCGTTGACGGGAGCGGTAGGGGACATAACTATTTTTCCGCCAACAATACATAACGCCATTATGGTAGCCGAAATCGACATTGCTATATAGCACATGGTTTTTGAAAATTCCGTTTGGTTCATTTTTTCTTTGTATTCTTGTGCTTCACTATAATCTCTGAATAGTGCACTTTCACTAATAGCAACGTTTGCTTTAAAAAGTGAATAATCTTTATTCGCTTCTACTATTGTAGGAATCGCAATTAAGCAGGTAATGACAAAAATAATGATACCTGTTACAAACAAGGCTTTTCCTGCATTTTCCCTGCTATTATTTCGAGTTGCAGTTGTATTAATCATTATAGCTGTCATCCTTTTTGTTAATTAAATGTATTTACAGAAAACACTATGGTTCATATTTGCAATAATGAATCTGTGAGTAATAGTATATTTTTAACACATGTATCAACATACAATATTCTGAAAAATTTGTCAATCAATATAAATTGCTATAGAACATTTTAAGTAGCTAAGCACTATAGTGAATGACTATATGTCGGCATATAAAAAGTACACTGTTGGTTTGAATTCTAAATGAAGTTCGCCCGCTGCAATCCGAATAGCAGCGGGCGTTGTAGCATATTATTCACAGATCTTGTATCATTGCGTCCACTTCATCCACCCAAAGCTTTGCGCACGCGTCGCTGGGCATACGCCAATCGCTGCGGGGCGAAAGGGTAACCGACCCGATTTTGGGACCGTCCGGCATGCAGGAGCGTTTGAACTGGTGCGCAAAAAAGCGCTGGTAGAACAGTTTAAGCCACGAGAGTATCTCGGCACGGGTGTAGGTGTTCAGGTACGCGTACTCTGCAAGACGCGCAATCTTAGTGGGGGTAAACCCAAAGCGCACCACATAGTATAAGAAGAAATCGTGCAGCTCATATGGTCCCACGATGTGCTCGGTCTTTTGTGCGATCTCGCCGTTCTCGGCGGGCAGCAGCTCAGGGCTGACGGGCGTATCCAATATGTCGTATAACACCTTTTTTAAACGCGCATCCGTTGTCGTATCCGCCTCGTAGCGCACAATGTGGCGCACCAGCGATTTTGGCACCGAAACGTTCACACCGTACATTGACATATGATCGCCATTGTAGGTTGCCCACCCCAGCGCAAGCTCCGAAAGGTCGCCCGTGCCGATGACAAGCCCACCCGTCTTGTTGGCGATATCCATCAGCACCTGTGTGCGCTCGCGTGCCTGCGCGTTCTCGTAGGTGGTGTTGCGGTCGTTTTCATCGTGTGCGATGTCGGCAAAATGCTGGCGCACAGAGTCGGTGATATCAATACTGCGGAAGGTTACCCCCAAAGCCTCGCACAACAACTCAGCGTTGGTTCTGGTGCGGGCTGTCGTGCCAAAGCAGGGCATGGTCACCGCGATGATATCGCTGTGGGGGCGCAGCAGCGTGTCCATTGCGCGCACGCACACCAAAAGTGCCAGGGCGGAATCAAGCCCGCCAGATATGCCGATTACCGAGGTGGCGCTGCCTGTATGCGCAAGACGGGTTTTTAGCCCGTGGGACTGCATGGCGAGGATCATCTCGCATCGCTTTGCACGGTTTTGTTCATCCGACGGCACAAACGGGTGACGTTCCACCGTGCGGGTCAGCTCCGTTTCGGTAAGTGGCATGTCAAACAGTATCTTGCGCATCGAGACATCCTGTTGGGGGAAGGTGTTCATCCTTCGCCGCTCCTGCGCAAGGCGCGATACGTCGATCTCGCTCAG
>JAEZDF010000152.1 GCA_023429685.1 Bacillota bacterium | reverse complement strand
CGCTCCTTCCAATTCTCCTATACTGCGGCAATCGGGTTGTTCCAGTCGGTCGTTTGTGTCATTTTCTTATCGATCGCGAATTTCTTGGCAAAACGGTTCGGAGAACGGGGCATCTGGTAACAGTATTTCCCTAAAGTCGGATGCAGATTTAATACTGTAAACAGAATCCGCAGCATTCCCCGACGCAGTGATTTCGATATTAAGTTAACGAGGAGGAATACGATGGGCAACACGAAAAAGGTTAAGGAAATTGAATCCACAAGCCGCGTTGTAAAAACCAAAGCAACGAAAATCGTGGATTGGATTATTGCTATCGTCTGTTTTTTTATCATCCTGACATGCCTTTTGCCGTTTATCAATATTGTCGCACGTTCGCTGAGTTCGACCAATGCAATTATTAACCGTCAGGTCTCTTTCTGGCCGGTGGACTTTTCGCTGGACTCCTACATCTATGTATTCAAGGACGCAGCGTTTTCCCGTTCGATGATCTGGACGGCGATTCTAACCCTGATTGCTACAACGGTTTCGATGGTTATGACTATCCTTTGTGCCTACCCCCTGACCTACGACTGGCTCAAAGGCAGAAAGGTCATCAGCACGATTATTATATTAACCATGTATTTCAGCGCGGGCACCATCCCAAACTACATTTTGATGAAGGATCTTAATCTCATCAACAATCCTTTGGTGCTCATCCTTCCAAACTGCATCTCGGTTTTTAACGTGATTATCCTGCGTAGCTTTTTCTTCGGCATTCCTGCAAGCCTTCGCGAATCGGCGGAGCTTGATGGAGCAAACCCCTTTACTGTACTGACGCGTGTATATCTTCCTCTTTCCACATCGGTGCTGGCAACGCTTGCGCTATTCTACGCGGTGGGACGATGGAACGGATTCTCCGATGCACTTTTGTATATGACCGACCCCAAGTTTGCCCCCATTCAGCTCAAGCTGTACCAGATTATCAACAACCTGTCGGCCATCGAGGTCTCGCAGGTAGAGGGTGTCGCGGGGGGTGCGCCGACTGCGAGTGAAGGCTTAAAAGCGGCGAGCGTTATGTTTGCCACGATACCCATCGTAATGATTTATCCATTTGCACAGAGGTACTTTATCTCTGGTGTTACGGTGGGCGCGGTAAAGGGATAACGGGTTTATTATTGTTACTCTTGCATACATGGTCGTATGCTCTTATGAATAGAATGGAGGATTATTATGAAAAAAGGTATTTCCTTGTTTTTGGCATGCATGATGGTCATTGGTTTATTGGCCGCTTGTACCCCAGCTGCGCCCCAACCCGCGCCTTCTTCGGCGCCTGCCTCTGAGGCACCTTCTGACGCGAAGCCCGAGTACACCGAGATTACGGTGGAGATCTTTGACCGCGGTACAGACGGCGGAAGAAGCGACCCCACAAACAACTTCTACACCGATTGGATTAAGCAGAAGATTCTTGAGGAAGAAAACATCGGCGTTACCTTTGTTCCCGTTTCCCGTTGGGAAGAGACAGAGCAGCTGACTAACCTGATGGCATCGGGAACAGCTCCCGACATCTGCGTAACCTACAGTGGCGACCTGATCACCACCTACCGTGAGATGGGCGGACTGGTTGACCTTGCTCCTTACATTGACGAATATCTGCCTGTACTCGATGAGTTTCTGGGTGAAGACGAGGCCGTTCCCGGTCAGAGACTGATTGCCCGTCAGACCACTGAGAGTGGACAGATTTTCTCCATCCCCGCTCGCCGCGTTAACACTGCAGCGGTTAGCACCTTTGTTCGTCAGGATTGGCTGGACAAACTGAACATGGCTGCCCCCACAACCCGCGAGGAATTCTACAACATGCTTAAGGAATTCAAGGCAAAGGATCCCGGCGGCGTTGGCAAAAACATCATCCCCTTTATCATCGGTTCCAGAGACGTTCGCTGGCGTGCACGCACCCTGATCGAATCGTTCATCGACCCGAATGTAAGCGAAAAGGATCGCTGGATTAACAACGTTGTTGAGCGTGACTTCCTTGTACCCGGCTACAAAGAGGGCGTTCGCTACCTCAATAAGCTGTACAACGAAGGCTTGACCGACACCGAGTTTGCACTGTATACCGACGATGTAAACAGCGACAACCTGATCAAGAGCGGCGTGGTCGGCGCATTTATCCACAACTGGGATCAGCCCTACCGTCCGAACCCCGGTCTTCAGAATGATCTTCAGGCAAACGTACCTGGCGCTACCTTTGTAAGTGTTGACTGCTTCGAGGACGCTGCCGGTAAGTACACCAAGGGCGCATACGAGCCCGCAGGTCTGAACTTCTTTATCCCCTCTACCAGCAAGAATATCGAACCCGCTCTGCGTTATGTAAACTGGCTCTCGAAGTTTGAGAATCGTTACTTCCTGCAGGTTGGCGAAGAAGGCGTTACCCACGACCTTGTAGACGGTATACCGGTTGTTAAGCCTGCCGAAGGCGCAAAAATCATGAACTCCGGTAATAACTTAGACTACACCATCATGATCAACGGCGTTGACACCGGTAACGATGCCAACAACGTTAAGGCTACAGCACTTTCTTATGGCGTAGACCCCGCGTTGGTTCTCAAGGCTTATGAGGATTCCATGAGAGACGCGAAGCCCCTGCTCGTCGTTCCCGGACTTACCCTGACCGCGGCTGCTCCCGTTAGCCAGACGTTGATCGACAAAGGCTGGACCCTGCTTGCAGAAGCAGTAACCGCAAAGCCTGACCAGTTCGACGCGAAATGGGATGCAGGCATTGCCGATTGGCTTGCTTCCGGCGCTCAGGCAGTAGTTGACGAGCGTGCAGCGAAAGTAAAATAATCAATCAAACCCATAAGTAACCAACGATTAGTTTTAGGAGGAGGTTTGCAGTCGACAGGTTGCAAGCCTCCTCTATTTTTTAGAAACGAACCCGAGAAAAACTGTATGATGCAAACATCCCTTTTAGCTGGGATTACTTGCATAATCGCACAACACACAACGGCATGGCAAACAAAGCACTGGCTGCGGACGCAGAGTGGCTTCTAATCGTCGGCATACAGCCCCGAAACCGAATTTGCACAGACCGCTGCGTGCAGCGTGACATAAATGGTTCGAGACCCATTATTTTATGAGGTGATAACATGATTAAGGTAGCAATCGTCGGAGCAGGCAACATCTCTAGGCTTCATTTAGAGGGATTTCTGACATTCCCCGAGCGGTGCAAGATTGTGGCATTGGCAGATATTCTGCCTGAGCGCGCCACCGACGCGATAGAACGGCTAAACCTTACCGGCGCGCGCGCGTTTGCGTCTCATACCGAGATGCTCGCAGAGATGGCGGATGAGATTGATCTCGTAAGCATCTGCACCCCGCCTTACTGCCACGGGCAGATTTCGATTGACAGCCTAAACGCCGGATGCAACGTGGTGGTGGAAAAGCCGATGGCGGCAAGCCTAGAGGAATGCGATGCGATGCTCGCAGCCGAAAAGGCAAGCGGCAAGATGCTGTCGGTCATTGCGCAGAACCGCTTCCGTGAGCCGATACAGGCACTCAAGCATATCCTAAACGCGGGGCTTATCGGCAACGTGCTGCATGCGCAGGTGGATTCCCACTGGTGGCGCGGTCACAGCTACTACGACCTGTGGTGGCGCGGACGCTGGGACAAGGAAGGCGGCGGCTGCACCCTAAACCATGCGGTGCACCACATCGACATGCTGATGTGGATGATGAACCTGCCCGATAAGGTAACCGCCATCCTCTCAAACGCCGCGCACGATAACTCCGAGGTGGAGGACATCTCTATCGCCGTACTGCAGTACCCGAAGGGCGTGCTGGCACAGATTACAAGCTCGGTCATTCACCACGGCGAGGAGCAGCAGGTGATCTTTCAGGGCGAAAAGGCAAGGGTATCCGCCCCGTGGAAGGTGGCGGCGTGTACGTCACAGCCAAACGGCTTCCCCGTGCCCAACGAGAAGCTGGAGCAGGAGCTAACCGAGTATGTAAGCAAGCTGCCCGTGCTGCCCTACACCGGGCATACGGGGCAGCTTGAAAACGTGCTCACAGCGATAGAAACAGACACACGCCCCGCAATCGGTGGCGAGGACGGACGCAAGACCATCGAGATGATTACGTCCATCTTCAAATCCGGCAGCCTTGGCTGCACCGTCGAGCTACCGCTGAAAAAGGACGACCCGTTCTATACGGTGGAGGGCATACTAAAAAGTACGCCGCGCTTTTTTGAAAAGAGCACATCACTAGAAGACCTAGGCGGCGACATCACCGTGGGTAGCGACTACAAGATGAAGCTGTAACTTAAAATTTAACTCAACTACGATATAATGAGGTGTAACACATTGAACACATCTGACGGTATGAACTATGCACCCGTGGGCAAGGCAAGCCCCGTTGTAAAGCCGGGCGAGTTCGTATTTGCCGCCGTGGGGCT
>JAEZDF010000110.1 GCA_023429685.1 Bacillota bacterium | reverse complement strand
TGGAGGAAATCTTTCTGCCCATTGAGTCCTCACAGATTTTGATTTCCAGCAGTGAGGTCAATCGCCCGGGACTGTATTTTTCGGGTTTTCATGAGTATTTTGATAACCAAAGAATTCAGATTCTCGGATTGGCGGAGTTTGGGTTTCTCTCATCTATCGCTGAAGAGCAGCGCAAGGATAGTCTGAACACCTTTTTTGCGGAAAAGCCCGCAGCCGTCATTGTTGCACGGGACCTAGAGCTATTCCCTGAGATTTTGGGCTATGCGAAGGAGTACAGCGTGCCGGTCTTGCGTACGGCAGATTCTACATCGTCGTTTATGTCAGGGCTTATCTCCAAGTTGAATGTAGAACTTGCGCCGCGCATTACCCGTCACGGTGTTTTGGTTGAGGTTTACGGAGAGGGAATCCTGCTTTTGGGTGAAAGCGGTGTCGGTAAAAGCGAAACCGCCATAGAGCTTGTAAAGCGCGGACACCGGCTGATAGCGGATGACGCGGTAGAGTTAAGGCGTGTATCCAATCGAACACTGGTTGGTACGTCGCCGGAAAACATCAGGCATTTTCTTGAGCTGCGCGGCATTGGCATTATCAATGCGCGTCGTATCTTTGGCATGGGCTCGGTTAAGGTCACCGAAAAGGTGGACATGATTATCCAACTCGAGCTTTGGGATCAAAATAAGGTTTATGACCGTATGGGAATGGACAACGAGTATACCGAGATTTTGGGCATTAGTCTGCCTTCATTGACTATACCGGTGAAACCTGGGCGCAACCTGGCGATTATTATCGAGGTGGCCGCAATGAACAATCGTCAAAAGAAGATGGGCTACAATGCAGCACGCGAGCTGCTCGACAAGCTGGGTATGATGCCTGCCGATACATCAACAACAAACGATTGGGACGCATATTAACTATTTTATCATTTTGCTACGATAACAGCGACGAACAATCACAATTACATGGCACTAGTGGAGGATATATCCTTGGATATCAGAAAAGCAAAGTCCATTGCAGAAACGCACTGTCATACCGTGGCATCCAGTCATGCTTACAGTACAATTCTTGAAAACATTGCTTATGCAAAAAAGAATGGGATGTGTGCCGTAGCGATAACGGAGCATTGCCCCCAGATGCCGGACGGGCCGCACATCTGGTTTTTTGAAAACCTGTTAAGCGTAAACCGTGTGATTGACGATACAATTATGCTACGCGGTGCAGAGGCGGATATTATCTCATACGAAGGCGGACTCGATCTGCCGGATAGAGTCTTAGAACGGCTCGATTGGGTCATTGCCTCCTTTCATTTTCCGCTGGGCATTAAAGTGAGTATTGACGAGTACACCAAGGCATACATAGAGGTGGCAAAGAACAAAAACGTACATGTTATCGGTCACTGCGGAACCGAGGCATTCCGCTTTGATTACGAACGGGGCATAAAGGCGTTTAAGGAGTATAACAAGATAGTCGAAATCAATGCGCACTCGTTTACCGTGCGAAAAGGTGCCGCAATCAATTGTGTTGAGATAGCCAAGCTGTGTAAAAAGTATGAGGTTCCAGTAGTTGTGAGTGCGGACGCACATATAGCGCTTGAAATAGGCTGTGTACAACCCTCGCTGGATCTGCTTGCGGATATTGATTTTCCGGAGCATTTGATACTTAACATCGACAAAGACCGCTTTTTTGATTCGCTGGAACGCTACTGCGGTCTGAAAGCGGATGATTTAAAGTAACAACACAAGGCGGTGCAATGGGTATGAAGTATTATGCAGGAATTGACCTTGGCGGTACCAATATTGCAGTAGGCATAGTAGATGAAGAGTACCGCATTGTTGGTAGGGCAAAGAAAAAGACCAACGCGCCCCGTCCCGCGCAGGAGATAGCGGACGACATGGCGGAGGCAACAAGGCTTGCCGCGGCGGATGCCGGGCTTACGCTTGCTCAGATAGAGTGGGTGGGCATAGGTACACCGGGTACGGTGAATCAGGATACCGGCGAGATTGAATACTCAAACAATCTCCAGTTTCATCGCGTTCCCATGGCGCGGTTGATAAAGGAGCGTTTGGGGCTTAGCGTATATATGGAAAACGACGCAAACGCTGCAACCTATGGGGAAGCACTCGCAGGCGCCGCAAGGGGCGTTAAGAATGTCATTGGAATTACCTTGGGCACTGGTGTGGGTGGCGGAATTATCATTGACGGTAAGATTTATTCAGGCACAAACTTTGCCGGCGGTGAGCTTGGTCACACGGTGATAGTATATGATGGCAGACCATGTACCTGCGGTCGAAAGGGATGCTTTGAGGCTTATTCGTCGGCAACCGGTCTGATTGCTATGACACGGGAGTTTCTAAGAGATAACCCGAACGACGGCATGTGGCTATATTGCGACAACGATGCGGCGAGGGTAAACGGACGTACCGCCTTTGACGCGATGCGTGGTGGGCTCGACAGCGGGAGACAGGTTGTGGCGCAGTATATAAGCTACCTTGCCTGCGGGATTATCAATATGATTAACATCTTTCAGCCCGAAATTCTGTTTATCGGCGGTGGCATTTCCAAGGAAGGGGAGACCATCCTTGCACCGCTGCGCACAATTGTTGAAAAAGAACGCTACACTAAAAACAGCATAACAAACACCGAGCTTTTCGCGGCACAGCTTGGCAATGATGCCGGAATCATCGGCGCTGCATTTTTGGGTAATTTGTACGCATAAACTGTTTTGTGTACGTCTTGAATACCCATGCCGCAACACGACAAAACTTCTCTGGAACGTGTTTACGGCGGATTTAGATTTTAACGGGCGGGGTTGATTACAAAGATGGTATGGAAGCAATCACTCATAAAGTTCTGTAACGACCTTGGCTGTGAAGCCCAACTGGATGAACCAATGTTCCGCCATTCTACCTTTGCAATCGGCGGTCCTGCGGATGTGTTTATTTCCCCAAGCAGCGAACAGCAGATTGCCATGTTGATTGAGTATCTGCGCAAGAGCGGCATCGACTACTGCATACTGGGCAAAGGCTCTAATATCTTGGTTGGCGATTGCGGCATACGCGGCGTTGTTATTCATATCGGCAAAAACCTTTCTGGCATCACGCGAGAAGGCAACGAGCTGCTATGTTTGGCGGGAACGCCGTTGACCGAGCTGTGTAAATTTGCCCTCAAAGAAGGTCTTTCGGGACTGGAGTTTGCCTACGGCATTCCGGGCAGTTCGGGAGGCGCCGCTTATATGAATGCGGGTGCTTACGACGGTGAGATGAAGGATGTGCTGCTGAGCTGCCGCCACATCGATCCGAGCGGCAATATCGGACTGTTTGAGGGTGAGCAACTGGCTCTTTCTTACCGCAGTAGCGCCTATTCAAACAAGAACTACTGTATTACCTCGCTTCGCCTGCGCTTGACCCCTGCGCCCAAAAGCGAAATAAAGATGCGTATGCAGGAGCTTTGGAACCGCCGTTGTTCCAAACAGCCGCTTGAATACCCCAGTGCCGGCAGCACCTTTAAGCGTCCTGCTAACGGGTATGCGTCTGCACTGATAGAACAGTGTGGGCTCAAGGGTTGTAGTGTCGGCGGTGCGATGGTCAGCACCAAGCATTCTGGCTTTGTAATCAACACAGGTGGCGCTACCTGCGACGATGTATTAGCCTTGATTGAACTTGTTAAGAAGGAAGTATTGCAAAAGACAGGTATCGCACTCGAATGCGAGGTTCGCCTGTTTCGTTGCGAAAACTGATGTTATAAGTGGGTGGATTGTATGGAGCTTGTTATTATCACAGGTCTTTCGGGAGCCGGAAAAACTAGAACGGCTAATGTGATGGAAGACATCGGCTTTTTTTGCGCTGACAATATGCCCCCAATCCTTATCCCTAAATTTGCCGAGCTTTGCTCGCAGTCTGACGGAAAGATTAACAAGATTGCCATCGTCACCGACAGCCGCGGCGGCAACATGTTCAGCGGTTTGGTTGATAGCCTAAACGAAATGAAAAACAACGGCTATAACTATAAGGTGCTTTTTCTCGACTGCCGCGATGATGTTTTGATACGCCGATTTAAAGAAACAAGACGCAAGCACCCGTTGGTGGACAACGATAACGCATCGATAGAAAATGCGATTGCAGTAGAACGCGTCATGCTTAAGCAGATTAAGAGCAGGGCAGATTATACGATTGATACCTCCATTCTTTCGCCCGCTCAGCTAAAGGAGCGTCTTTCCGCGTTGTTCTTAGACAATCTTACTGCGGGCATTATGGTTAACTGCATGTCCTTCGGGTTTAAATACGGGCTGCCCAGCGATGCGGATCTGGTTTTTGATGTTCGGTGCTTGCCGAATCCCTTTTATTATGACGAGCTCAAGCCCCAATCCGGACTGGATCACGCTGTTTCTGATTTCGTTATGAACTTTGAGGAGTCAAGGGAATTTCTTAAACGGATTATCGATTTGCTGGAATTCACCCTACCCCTATACACCAACGAGGGAAAAAGCCAGCTGGTGGTGGCGATTGGCTGTACCGGGGGCAAACATCGGTCGGTAACCTTTGCGCAAAAGGTGTGTGCGGCGCTGGAACAAAAAGGGGTTCGCGCGATAGCAAATCATCGCGACATCGCCAAAGACAGGTGATTTCATGCGGTGCAGTGGGGGAAACTAGAAATGATAGACCAAAACAGCTTTGGATACAAGCTAAAGAGCGAACTATCTGAACCGACAAGGCAAAGTGCTTTACAGAAAAAAGCGTTGCTGTACGGACTTGTGTTGTTTTCTCGGGGCTTTTTTCAGAATACACTCTTAACCCAAACAGAGTATGAATGTGTCGCTGCCCGCTTAAAGGCTCTGTTAATGGAATTATGCGGCATAGACGCAAGTTTGAGCAGCTTGGGCGGGGGAACCCCGCTGTTTTTGCTTTCTACGGCAACGGTAGAAGACAAGCACAAACTGCTTGCATACCTGTCGCACTCTGTGCATGAGATTTCGGTCAAGGTAAATATGGCGAACTTGGAAAGCGACGATGAAATCTGTGCCTTTATTCGCGGCGCGTTCTTGGCATGCGGATACGTCAGCGACCCCGGTAAAACCTATCGCATTGAGTTTGTGGCACCTCGGTATACCCTAAGCAAAAACCTTGCCTATATTTTGTCTCAGGCAGGTTTTGAGGCGAAAATGACGCAGCGCAAAGGCAGCTATGTGCTGTACTTTCGCGAGAGTGCAGTGATAGAGGACCTGATTACATACATGGGTGCAACCCTCTCCACATTAGAGCTAATGGATGTTAAGGTGCTTAAGGATCTGCGAAACAACATTAACCGCAAAACCAACTGTGAAACCGCGAATATTGAAAAAACGGTAACCGCATCAACCCAGCAGA
>JAEZDF010000132.1 GCA_023429685.1 Bacillota bacterium | reverse complement strand
AAGGGTATGGGAATGATGATTACGGCAGCAGCACGATTTTTTCGCTTTATGAACTTGGGCTATTATTTTAGCGCAGGTCTATTTTGCTGCACCAAACCATCAAGCCGCCTACTCGCACCGCAGACCTGACACACCGCGGTAACAGATTGGCAAAAACTAGGGCTGATGCTTTGTGTGAAGCATCAGCCCTTTTTGTTTGATTGCGTATTTCGGTAAACTATTCTTATAAATGGAGGCAACATGGCATGATAGTACTTGTGAAGCAGGGCACCAATGAGGTAGAATTACAAAAACTGATACAGCAGCTGGAGGGCTACGGTGTGCAGGTGCACCCCGTCATCGGCGTGCAGACCACCATCCTCGGGCTTGTGGGTGACACCTCGGTGGTGGATATTGACCGAGTCTCGTCTATTGACATCGTTGAGAGCGTCAAGCGCATTCAAGAGCCATACAAAAGCGCAAACCGCAAGTTCCACCCCACCGACACGGTGGTGGAGGCCCGTGGGCTTCGGTTGGGCGGCGGGCATTTTCAGGTGATGGCGGGTCCCTGCTCGGTGGAGTGTGAGCAGCAGATTACCGAGGTTGCCCGCCGCGTCAAGCAGGCTGGTGCTGGTCTTTTGCGGGGCGGCGCGTTTAAGCCCCGCACCTCCCCCTACGCATTCCAGGGGCTGCGCGCCGAGGGAATTGAGCTGCTTGACAAGGCGCGGGAGCTGACGGGCATGCCCATCGTAACCGAGATTATGAGCGTGGCGCACCTCGACCTGTTTCGAGATGTGGACATCATTCAGGTGGGTGCTAGAAACATGCAGAACTTCGAGCTGCTTAAGGAGCTGGGGCATCTTGACAAGCCTATTCTGCTAAAGCGCGGGCTTGCCAACACCATCGAGGAGCTTTTGATGAGCGCCGAGTACATCATGGCGGGCGGCAACAAGCAGGTTATCCTGTGCGAGCGCGGCATACGCACCTTCGAGACCGAGACGCGCAACACGCTAGACATCTCCGCCATCCCCATCCTCAAACGAAAGTCGCATCTGCCCGTGGTTGTAGACCCAAGCCACGCGGCGGGGCTTACCTGGCTGGTAGAGCCGCTTTCCCTCGCGTCCATCGCGGCGGGCGCGGACGGTCTAATCATTGAGGTGCACAACAACCCCGAAAAGGCGTTGTCGGACGGTGCGCAATCGCTGACACCCAACCAGTTTGACGGCGTAATGGAGAAGATTAAACAGGCGGTGCCGTTCTTCGGCAAGACCTTATCATAAAACAAACCTTGGGGGATTTTGCGCATGGAAACACAAGACATACAGGTTCATACCAGCAGACCCTACCGCGTAATGGTGGGGAGAAGCCTTCTCCCCTCCTGCGGAGAGGCGGTGCGCGCTGTTTCTAAGGCGGGTATTGCAGCCATTGTAACGGATGACAACGTCGCACCGCTCTACCTGCAGACGGTCAAGGACTCGCTGAGTACCGCGGGCTTTGCGGTGTTTGCGTTTGTCATCCCCCACGGGGAGCAGAGCAAATGCCTGCAGTCGCTGGGCGCGTTGTACTCGTTCTTTGCCCAGTCGGGGCTTACCCGCACCGATGTGGTGATTGCGCTGGGCGGTGGCGTGGTTGGCGACCTTGTGGGGTTTGCCGCCGCCACCTATCTGCGCGGGGTAAGCTACGTACAGATCCCCACCACCCTGCTTGCGCAGGTAGATTCGTCGGTGGGCGGCAAGACGGCTGTTGACATCCCCGAGGGCAAAAACCTAGCGGGTGCGTTCTGGCAGCCGTCGCTTGTGCTGTGCGACGTGGATACCTTAAAAACCCTTTCGCCCGAAACCTTTGCGGACGGTGCCGCCGAGGTGATAAAATACGGTGCGATATGGGACGAGGCACTGTTTTTGCAGCTCTGCGACGGCGCGCTGTATACCGATACCGCGCAGATTATCGCGCGGTGCATCGACATCAAGCGCGAGCTGGTGGAGCAGGATGAGTTTGACAACGGTGCGCGTGCCCTGCTCAACTTCGGGCACACCCTTGGGCACGCCATCGAGCGCGAAAGCGACTTTGGGGTAACCCACGGCAGCGCGGTTGCCATCGGCATGGTGTTGATGACACAAGCGGCAGAGCAAAACGGATTAACCGCGCAAGGCTCATCACAGCGCATTGCCGACTGCCTAACCCGGTACAATCTGCCCACCCACTGCGACTATTGCCTAAAAACGCTTTTCCCCCATTGCCTAAGCGACAAAAAGCGTTCGGGCGGGTCTATTACACTGGTACTCATAAAAGAAATCGGCAGTGCGTACACCCATCGCATAACGACCGATGCATTTCACACACTACTGAAACTGTAGCTGATATCCCCCGCAGAAAGGATTTGATTGTTCTATGGACATTCGCGTTTACCCCGCCACGCTGTCGGGGGTGTTTACCCCGCCCGCGTCCAAATCGGCATCCCACCGCGCCGTGATAGCCTGTGCCCTTGCGAGCGGCACCGCACACATCTCTTCGCTTGCAAGCAACGACGACATATTGGTCACCCAGCGCGCAATGACGGCGCTTGGGGCGCACATCGAGCTGTGCGGGCAGACCACGGTAATTCAGGGTATAACCCACCCGCCCAAGCGGGCACTTATATACTGCGGCGAGAGCGGCTCCACACTGCGCTTTTTGCTGCCCGTTGCCGCGGCACTCGGGGTAACGGCGATCTTTGACGGAACAGGACGGCTGCCAAGCCGCCCGATTGACATGCTGCTCAAGGAGCTGCGCAAAAATGGCGTGACGGACGATTACCGCGGCACCATGCCCTTTACCATCAGCGGTAGGCTGCGCGGAGGACGGTACGAGATTGACGGCTCGGTCAGCTCGCAGTTTGTGACGGGGCTGTTGTTCGCCCTGCCCCTGTGCGAGGAGGACAGCCAGATTGTGCTACGCGGGCGGCTGGAGTCGCGCCCCTATGTGGATATGACCGTTGCCCTGCTACGCCGCTTCGGCATAACAATTTCCGAGACGCAGAGCGGCTACCTTGTTCCCGGTGGGCAGCGCTATACCCCCTGTGACCTGACGGTGGAGGGCGACTGGTCGGGTGCCGCGTTCTTTCTTGCGGCGGGTGCGGTGGGCGGCAACGTTTCGTGCCGGGGTATTGACTTTGCTTCGATGCAGGGCGACCGTGCGATTACAAGCCTGCTTGCGGCGTTTGGCGCAAAGGTTGTACAGTCGGGCGACACGGTTACGGTGAGTGCCGCGCCGCTTAACGCGGTGACAATCGATGCGTCCGACATCCCCGACCTTGTGCCAATCCTTGCCGTTACCGCCGCGTTTGCAAACGGCGATACGGTGATTTCGGGCGCACAGCGGCTGCGCATCAAGGAGTCTGACCGTCTGCATTCCATAGAGCGACTGCTCTCGGGTCTTGGCGGACGCGTAACACAGACCGATGACGGGCTGATTATCCACGGTGGAGCGGCGCTTGCGGGCGGAGAGGCGGACAGCTTCGGCGACCACCGCATCGCCATGGCGGCGGCTATTGCCGCGCTTCGGAGCGACAAGCCCGTTGTGATACGCGGCGCGGAGTGCGTGAGCAAGTCTTACCCGCAGTTCTTTACACACCTTACAATGTTGGGAGGCAGATGCGATGAGCTCGGTATGGGGTGACCGATTAACGATCTCGATATTTGGCGAAAGCCACAGCGGCGGCATTGGCGTGGTGATGGACGGCTTTCCCGCCGGGGTGGCGATTGACTTTGACGCGGTGGCGCGGTTTATGGCGCGGCGCGCACCCGCCGGGCAGGCGCATGCGACAAAACGGCGCGAGGCGGATACCCCCGAGGTGCTCTCGGGCATCCGCGACGGGGTGACCTGCGGCACGCCCATCTCCTGCATCATTCGCAACACCGACACCCGCTCGCAGGATTACAATAACCTTGCCGATGCCCCCCGCCCCGGGCACGCCGACTACACCGGACGGGTGCGCTACGGCGGCTATAACGACCCGCGCGGCGGCGGGCACTTCTCAGGCAGACTGACTGCACCCCTTGTATTTGCGGGTGCCGTGTGCAATCACTACCTTGCCCAGCAGGGCATTGCGGTGGGGGCGCACATCGCCGCCATTCACGGCGTACTTGACACGCCGTTTGACATGGCGGCGGTGGATGCGAATACCCTTGCTATGGTAACCGCAAAGCCGATGCCGGTGCTGGACGACGAAGCGGGCGCGCGGATGCTCGCCGAGATCGAGGACGCGCGCATGGCGGGCGACTCAGTGGGCGGCATTGTGGAGTGCGCCGCCGTAGGGCTGCCCGCGGGGCTGGGCGACCCGATGTTTAACGGGGTAGAGAACGAGATTGCCTCCATTGTGTTTGGCATCCCCGCCGTGCGCGGCATCGAGTTTGGCGCGGGCTTTGCGGCAAGCACGATGACCGGCAGCACCCACAACGACGCGTTCTGCATTCGGGATGGCGAAGTAAAGACCGAAACCAACCGCCACGGCGGCGTGCTGGGCGGTATTACATCGGGTATGCCGCTGATTGTTCGAGCGGCGTTTAAGCCCACCCCCTCGATCGCGCAGACCCAGCAATCGGTTTCTCTTACCGACATGACCCAGTGCGAGCTTGCGGTGCACGGGCGGCACGACCCCTGCGTCGTGGTGCGCGCCCTGCCCTGCGTAGAGGCCGCCGTCATGGTGGCACTCACAAACCTCCTGCTAAAAAACAGCTGAGTAGCATGTAACAACGCCTTACTCTGTCGATACATTTTGGTCAAGTGATATTATACTCAACAAACTTCAAAACGAAACCGTTTTGAACCGCACGAAAAATTGTGCGGCGCCCACAAATGTGGGCGGTTTGTGGAGTCTATAATCAATAAACACGCCATTAGGCGTACGGCAGGTACTACCTGCCGCTTGAAAACAGGGACTGTTTTCAAGTTTATTGACTATATCACCGTACCGGAAAGGCATGGTTTTTTCTATGAATCTTGACGAGCTTCGCAGCGGCATAGACGAGGTGGACCGCGAGCTGCTCCGATTGTTTTTGCACCGCATGCAGCTGGTGCAACAGGTGGCCGATTACAAGGCAGCAAACAACCTACCCATCTACCAACCACAGCGGGAGGAGGAGCTGCTTGCCCGCATCGGCAAGCTGGCGGGCGAGGAATACAGCGTCCCCTCACAGATGCTGTTTGCCGCGATAATGGACATCAGCAAGGCGGTGCAGCACCACTCCATAGCCGACGAGGGCGCGCTTTCCGTAATGCTGAGTCGTGCGGTGCGCAACCCCGAGCCGATAGTCTACGGCGCCGTGGTGGCGTGTCAGGGCGTGCGCGGCGCGTATTCCTACCTTGCGGCGGCGCATCTGGTAGACGACCCCGAACGGGTATGCTACGACCGCTTTTCGGACGTATGCGACGCGGTGCTGAGCGGCAAAGCGCGTTACGGCGTGCTGCCGCTCGAAAACAGCAGTGCCGGTTCGGTGGGCGAGGTGTACGACCTGCTCAGCCGTGGCGGGGTATACATCATCAAGGCGTACGACCTTACGGTAACCCACTGCCTGCTCGGTAAGCCCGGGGCAGACGCAAAAAACGTGCGCACGGTGTATTCGCATCCCCAGGCGCTTAGCCAGTGCAGCGATTTTTTTGCCGTGCACCGCGGCATAACCGAGACGCCTTGCACCAACACCGCCGTCGCGGCGCAGCAGGTTTCGCAGCAAGACGACCTTACCTGTGCAGCCCTTGCCCATGAGGAGTGCGCCGCGCTGTACGGACTCAAGGTGCTTGCACGCAACGTGCAAAACAACGACAACAATCAGACACGGTTTATTTTAATCTCCAAAACGCCGTCTGTTTACCCCGATGCGCGGCGCATTGCTTTAATGTTAAAAACCGCGCACACCCCCGGCTCGCTGTACCGCGTGATGTCGCGCTTTGCCGCTAAGGGTATGAATATTACAAAGATTGAGTCGCGCCCGATTCCTGAGCGACCGTTTGAGTTTATGTTCTTTTTCGAGTTTGACGGCAACGTTGCCGCCGATGGGATCCGCGACCTGCTGCAAAGCTTAGATAACGACCAGGGCACCTTCCGCTTTTTGGGCAACTACGCGCTCACTTAAGCACCTGCACTGCCCCATAACATATGTAAGGCGGATGCTGCTGCATCCGCCCTTTGTTATTGTCCGGACAACGTAGCTACCGTCCCACAGATGACGAGATATCATCCACAAAATCCGAAACGGCACGCAC
>JAEZDF010000134.1 GCA_023429685.1 Bacillota bacterium | reverse complement strand
TCGGCGGCGACCAGCAGATTGGTTCGCGGATTGTGGAAGGTGCCATTGACTTTGTCGTCTTCTTCTCCGACCCCTTGGAGTCACAGCCCCACGACCCCGACGTAAAGGCACTTTTGCGCATCGCGGTCGTATACGACATCCCGATAGCCAACAACCGCGCAACCGCCGATTTCCTTCTTGCCTCGCGGTATATGGACGAGGAGTATGAACGCCGTGTCATCAACTACAACAAGCGCATACTAAGCCGATTGGAAGAGCTGAAATAGCGTCGTTAACAACTACATAATTATACAAAAGAGGGGCGAAATTCGCCCCTCTTTTTTCTAGTTGCTCGGTCGCAGCTGTTCGAGCGCCGATTCAAACGCCTGTTCGGTCAGCTTGCCCTCGACACAATCGTCACGAAGCCGCTTGCTTTTCTTCTTCCATTCCGCAAACTGATCGGCGGGCAGGCTGCCGGTGCGCATACGCGCGTGCAGACGCTTGTACTCCCTGTTGTACAACGCAAGTGGCGGACATTCGTCCAGCTTGCGCGCATAGTTGTTGGTTGCCGCTATCAGCTGGCAGGGCTTATTTTTGCCGGGCGGAATCTTATCGCAATAATCGGTGGGATAATTGCCCTTTAAAACAAAATACCGCCCGCAGTTTTTGCACCGCTTTACACGTAGATCAAGAGTGAGCATCTGCTCAAGCTCTAGTGAAAGCATCTCATCCAAACGCGTTAGCTCGTACTCCCACTGCACCATGGCGGGCATCACCTCGTTGAGCTCGGTAAAGGTTGCGGGCAGATTGTAGGCGCGTTCGAACTCATTCGGCTCGGTTCTGCCCTTCTTCTGCATCGCAGCGCATACCTCGAGGTAATGACGGTACCGTGCAGGTGGCAGACCTTCGCTTACATCGTCGGTAAACACCCCGCCCTTGCAGTCGCCCATACACAGGGTAACCCTGCGGCAAACCATCCTGCGCTTTAACGTGTGTTCAAACTGGGTTTCATTGAGCATGCAGTAAAAATAGAAACGGGTTGCGGCGGTAAGATTTTTAATATCTTCTTCATAAAGCGACTGTTCAAACGCCGCTGCCACAAAGGTGCGGTACTTCTGTTGAAGATACTTAATATACTCAAAGTAATCAGTACACGCTTGGGTCGACGTATTTAAGAGTGCCGGCAAAAAAGCCCTGGTATAATGGCTTTTTGCCGCAACCTGAGCAATGGCGTTGTGCACCAGCTCACCCATTGCTTCGACGTGAGTGCTGTTATCTTCTAACTGTTTAATTGCCTGATCCATCTCCTGCTCAAACGGCGCCTGAATAAACTCAAGAAGCCCGTCACCGATGAGACAAGCAATGGTCGTGCCAAACAGGGATTCATCTTTTGCCAACGGACTGCCTTCGCTCTGCCCTACCGATAAAAACAGAGCCCTCGCATCGATGTCCACCGTAACCGTATGATGTAATCCGCCAAAACGGATATTTTGCGTACCCTTTTGCGTCCCTGTGCTTACAACCTGCGGTGCCGTTGTTTCCATCTTTTGCTGTGCCATTCTTCCTCCCTCATGGGTAAAAATCAATACCCCATCGCATCCAATAATGCAGTGCTAATCTAATACTATGTTTCTATAGTTAAATGCTACTTCATACCCACAACTTGTTTGCCGCAACTAATGGAAAATCTCACAGAACGTATTCGCAAGACTTTTATAAAGCGACAAAATGCGCTTTAATGTATTACTATTATTTTACACCAGCTGATTTCGTGCGTCAACCGCGCACAAGCGCCGCACATGAGATTATACCATGTGCGGCGCATGAAATATTTCGGTTTTATTATTTTTTAATTAGGTCTGCAAGCAGCTTCTCCGCTGCCAGCGCATCGGCTCTGCCCTTGGTCTCGCGCATTACAACGCCGAGGATGGATTTAAGAGCCTTTTCCTTGCCACTTAAATAATCCTGCACCGCGGCGGGGCTTGCCTCTATGGCCGCCTGACAGATAGCCGTAAGCGCACCCTCGTCGATACCAGCCATATCCTCTTTTGATACAAGCTCACCTACCGGCTTACCAGTTTCTATCATCGCGTCCAACGTCTTTTTCGCGATGCCCATGTTAATCTTTCCGCTTTCAAGCAGCAATACAAGCTCTGCAAGCATCTCAGAGGTAATACGGAGCACGAGCTCTTCTTTGGCAACCTCGGTGGGAAGCGCCTTGAATATCTGCCCCACAATGAAGTTGGAAACGGTTTTGGGGTTGCTTACCTTCGCCGCCGCTTCGTCAAAGAACTGTGCCACCTTGCGGTAACGCACAATCAACTGCGCGTCCGCCTCGGGAATTCCGTAGTCCAGTATATAACGCGCGAGCTTCTGTTCAGGCAGCTCGGGCAGCGCAGCACGCAGGCGCGCAATCTCGTCTTGTGAGGTGAGGATGGTCACAAGGTCGGGCTCTCGGAAGTAGCGGTAGTCGTGTGCATCCTCTTTGCCGCGCATCGCCTCGGTCTCGCCTGTGTCGGTATTGTAGCGGCGGGTTTCTTGCACCACCTTCTCCCCGCTTTCCAGCAGGTCTACCTGACGGTCAAACTCGTATTGCATTGCCTTTGCCATAAACGCAAACGAGTTCATATTCTTAATCTCAGCACGGGTGCCTAACGTCTCGTCGCCTTTTTTGCGCACCGAGATGTTCACATCGCAGCGCAATGAGCCTTCCTGCATCTTTACATCCGAAACGCCAATGTATTTCATGATAAGCTGAAGCTTTTCGACATACTCAATCGCTTCGTCGATGCTGCGGATATCCGGCTCGGTGACAATCTCAATGAGCGGTACGCCGCCACGGTTGTAATCGACATAGCTGTCGC